>NZ_JALMEY010000017.1:0-151385 GCF_023100615.1 Pseudomonas sp. MWU12-3103b | reverse complement strand
TCCGGGAGAGGGCTGGGGTGAGGGTCCTCGTCTACAGTGAGATTTCCAGCCACTTCACAAGGATCGTGAAGCATGCAAAATCGCCTCACTCTCGCTCAGTTCGCCCGCCAGTTACGCAGCAGCCAAACCGATTGCGAACAATTACTCTGGCAAAAACTTCGTTCACGCCAAGTCGCCAATCTGAAATTCCGCAGGCAGTTTCCATGTCCGCCCTATGTCCTGGATTTTTACTGCGTAGAGCTGAAACTGGCGATTGAGCTGGATGGGGGTCAACACTATGAAATAGCGGGCTTGATCCACGATCAACGTCGGACGCTTTTCCTGGAACGTCAGGGCATTGAAGTTGTGCGATTCAGTAATCTCGAAGTAATGCAGCAGATGGATGATGTACTGGAGCAAATCACAAGAATTGCCGCGAATCGAAAAACACCCTCACCCTCCAAGCGGTCCGACATTTCGGGAGGGCCGGGGTGAGGGTTGTTTTTGATCTTCAAACTGGCTGCAATTTCTGCTCGAAAACCGCTACCCCATTCAAATCCCGCAACACCACACTCATCTCCCCGCTCTGCCCTTCGATGTTCACCTCGCCAAAGAACTGAAAGCCGGCAAACGGCGAAGCGTTCTGCGTGGGTGGGGCCTTCTGGAACACCACTTCCGGGCCGAAGGTCCTGTCCAGCGGATTAGGACCGAAACTCCCGGCATTCAGCGGCCCGGCGACAAACTCCCAGAACGGTTCGAAATCCTGAAACGCCGCGCGGTCCGGGTGGTAGTGATGCGCCGCACAGTAATGCACGTCCGCGGTCAGAAACACAAAATTGCGTACCTGTTGCGCCCGCAGAAAACCGAGCAACTCGGCGACTTCCAGCTCGCGTCCCTGCGCCGGGCCCGGATCACCGTTGGCCACGGCCTCCCAGCGCGCCACACCCGGGCTGACTTCACCGTCGGGCACGCCGAGGCCGATCGGCATGTCGGCGGCGATCACCTTCCACTGCGCCTTGGAGTGCTTCAAGCCACGTTTGAGCCAGTCCAGTTGCTCGCGCCCCAAAAACGGTTTCGCCGCGCCGAGGTTGTCGTCGTTGGCCCCGCGATAACTGCGCATGTCGAGCACGAACACATCGAGCATCGGCCCGTAGCTGAGCTTGCGATAAATTCGCCCGCCGCCGTCGGCCGCCTGCAAACGCATCGGCGAATATTCCAGCCAGGCCTTGCGCGCGCGGCCGACCAGGGTGTGGATATCTTTTTCCTGATAACGCTCGTCGAGCTGCTTGCCCGGCGACCAGTTGTTGACCACTTCGTGGTCGTCCCACTGCCAGATCTGCGGGACTTCGGCGTTGAAGCGGCGGATGTTTTCATCCATCAGGTTGTAGCGGTAGTTGCCGCGATAGTCATCCAGGGTCTGGGCGACTTTGCTCTTGGCCTCGGTGGTGAGGTTGCGCCAGATACGTCCACCTTCGGTGGTCAGTTGTGCCGGCACCGGGCCGTCGGCGTAGATGGTGTCGCCGCTGTGGATAAAGAAGTCCGGCAGGCGCAGGCGCATGGATTCGTAGATGCGCATGCCGCCGATGTCCGGGTTGATGCCGAAGCCCTGGCCGACGGTGTCGCCACTCCAGACGAAACGGATATTGCGCCGCGCCTTCGGAGCGCTGCGCAAATGGCCGAGCCACGGTTCGCTGGCGACGCCGGATTGCGCGTCCTTGAAATACACCCGATAGAAAATCGCCTGATCAGCGGGCAGCCCAGTGAGTTCGACGCGGGCGGTGAAGTCGGTGCGCACATCGGCCAGGGCCGAGACTACACGGCGCGGGTGGCGAAACTGGCTACGGGTGTCCCACTCGACCACCATCCGTGCCGGACGGTCGCTGCGGCTCCAGATCATCGCGCGGTCGCCTTGCAAGTCGCCGGACTGCACGCCGTCGGTGAGTTGCGGCCGATCCTTGACCGACGCGATGACCGCCGGCGCCAGCCCCGGCATCAGCAGCCCGGCACCGACCACCTGCATGACCCGCCGACGCCCGATGTTGAAATCGCTCATGCGTGTTCTCCTTGAAAAAAGGAAAACTTAAGCACGCTCACATGACCCGGAAATGACACCAGACACACCACACAACCCATGTGGGAGCGAGCTTGCTCGCGAATGCGTCCTATCAGTCGAAATCTTATTCGCTGACACACCGCTTTCGCGAGCAAGCTCGCTCCCACAGAGTTTTGTGGAGCCAGTTAAGCCTTCGCCGGTTCCAGCGCCAACTCAACGGCTTCCGGACGTTTGACCGTCGCATAGACAACGGCCGTCAACAGACTCCCCGCGACAATCGCCAGCAGATACAGCAACGCATGATTGATCGCATTCGGGATCGCCAGCACAAACAAGCCACCGTGCGGCGCCATCAGTTTGCAGCCGAAGTACATCGACAGCGCGCCAGTCAACGCACCACCGGCGATGCTCGCCGGAATCACCCGCAGCGGATCTTTCGCGGCAAACGGAATCGCCCCTTCGGAGATGAAACACAGCCCCAGCACCAGCGCCGCTTTACCGGCCTCGCGCTCGGTCTGGGCAAACTTGCGGCGGGCGATGAACGTGGCAATGCCCAGCCCGATTGGCGGCACCATGCCGGCGGCCATGGTCGCGGCCATCGGTGCATAACTCTGCGAAGCCAGCAGCCCCACCGAGAAGGCATACGCGGCTTTGTTGATCGGCCCGCCGAGGTCGACACACATCATGCCGCCGAGCAACACGCCGAGCAGAATCGCGTTGGTGGTGCCCATGCTGTCGAGAAAATGCGTCAGCGCCGCGAGCATCCCGGCGACCGGTTTACCGACCACGTAGATCATCACCAGCCCGGTGAACAGGCTGGCGAACAACGGGATGATCAGAATCGGTTTCAGCGCTTCGAGGCTCTGCGGCAACGCCACATAACGACTGATCAACTTGGCCGCATAACCGGCGATGAAACCGGCGACGATCCCGCCGATAAACCCTGCCCCCAGCGTGCTGGCGAGCAAGCCACCAATCATCCCCGGCGCCAGGCCCGGGCGGTCGGCGATCGAGTAAGCGATATAACCGGCGAGCAGCGGCACCATCAGCTTGAACGCGGTTTCGCCGCCGATCTGCATCAGCGCTGCCGCCAGCGTGCCCTCTTCCTTGAACGCGGTGATGCCGAAGACGAACGACAAGGCGATCATCAGCCCCCCGGCCACCACCATCGGCAGCATGAACGAAACACCGGTCAGCAGGTGTTTGTAAACGCCGGTTTTCTCTTGCTTGGCCGGCGCCTTGCCGTCGCTCGCAGCGCTCTCCACCTGAGCTTCGGCGAGGGCTTTTTTCAACGTCGCTTCGGATTGCTTGAGGGCAATGCCGGTGCCGCAGCGATAGATTTTCTTGCCGGCAAAACGCTCGGTGGCGACTTCGATGTCGGCCGCCAGCAACACCACGTCAGCCTCGGCAATCGCCGTTGCGCTGAGCGGGGTTTTCGCGCCGACCGAGCCTTGGGTTTCGACGTGCAGTTCATAGCCCAGACGCTTGGCCGTCTGCTGCAACGCCTCGGCCGCCATGAAGGTGTGGGCAACACCCGTCGGGCACGCAGTGATGGCGACGATGCATGGCGCACGTTGCGCAGCGGCAACCGGGACGGCTTCGCTGGCGAGGTAAACTTCGGCCTCTTGCGCACCACGGCGCAGCACCGCTTCGACATCCTGCAGCGCTTGCGCCGGGGCGATGCGGAACACGCGCTTGCCGACGAAACGGCGCATGTCGACATCACCGGTGGCGACCAGCAACACCCACTCCGCCGCTTCAATGGTGGCAGCCGACAATTCGCGCTCCGGGTGCGCCGCATCGACCACTTCAACGCTGGTGCTCCAGCCCTGACGCTGGGCCGCCGCGTCCAGCAGACGGGCGCACAGCACACTGGTGACCATGCCGTTCGGGCAGGCCGTGACAATGGCTAATTTCATGACAAACCCTCTTATTGTTCTGTCAGGGGACGCACGCGTACGCCCTGTTCGAGCTGCGCCAGTTGCGCCGCATCGTTGATGCCGAAACCGATCTGCGTCACCGCCATCGCGGCAATCGCCGTGGCCGTGCGCAGGGTCTGCTCGGGCGTATCGGCACTGAGCAGACCGTGGAGCATGCCGGCCAGCAACGAGTCACCGGCACCCACTGTGCTGGCGACCGTAACCTTGGGCGGCGTGGCATGCAGCGCCGAGCCGACGCTGAACCAGTTCACACCGTCGGCACCGTGGGAGATCACTACGTGCTCGATACCCTTGGCGTGCAGGCACGCCGCAGCCTGAGCTTCGGCGGCGTGCGAAACCACATCGCAATCGAGCGCATCGGCGAGTTCTTCAGTATTCGGCTTGATCAGCCACGGACGCCCTTCAATGGCCGCGCGCAAAGCTTCGCCACTGCTGTCGAGGGCGACTTTCAGGCCGAGACCGTTCAGGCGTTCGATCAACTCGCGCAACCATTGCGCGCTGACGCCACGCGGCAGACTGCCGGCGACCACCACCGCGTCATGCCCCGGAGCGATCTGCAGCAGACGCTCAAGCAACGCCTGCTGCGCCGTCGCGTCGACCACCGGCCCCGGGCCGTTGATGTCGGTGATGCGCCCGTCGTGCTCGGCGACCTTGATGTTGCTGCGCGTCTCCCCCGGCACGCGAATGAACGCATCGACAAAGCCGCGCTTGGCGAACAGGGTTTCGAAGGCTTGCAGATTGTCTTCGCCGAGAAAGCCGCTGACCGTCAGTTGATGCCCGAGGTCTGCGAGTACCTGGGCGACGTTCACGCCTTTGCCGGCGGCGTGGGTGTGCATCTCGTCGCTGCGGTTGACCTGACCGGCCTCCAGGCGTGGCAGCTCGACCGTGAGGTCCAGCGCCGGGTTGAGGGTCAGGGTGAGAATCATGGCCATTACAGGGCCTCCACTAATGCACGCACTTCGTTCGCGCTGCCCACGGTGAGGGCTTGTTGAGCAAGGGTTTGCGCCTGGGTCAGGCTGAGTTCGCGGATGCGCGCCTTGACCTCGGCGATGCTGCGCCCGGACACGCTCAGCTCATCGACACCGAGGCCGACCAGCACCGGCACCGCCAGCGGATCCGCCGCCAGCTCGCCACACACACCGACCCATTTGCCATGGGCATGCGCGGCACGCACGGTGATGTCGATCAGTTGCAGCACCGCCGGGTGCAGGCCGTCAGCCTGGGCCGAAAGCGTCGGGTGACCACGGTCGATGGCCAGGGTGTATTGCGTCAGGTCGTTGGTACCGACGCTGAAGAAGTCGACTTCCTTGGCCAATACCGGCGCCAGCAATGCAGCGGACGGTACTTCGATCATGATCCCCAGTTGCAAGTCCGCGACCGGGATTTCCAGGCGCAGACGCTCGGTCATGTCGCGGGCCTGACGCCACTCTTCAACGCTGCCGACCATCGGGAACATGATCCGCAGCGGCCGGTTGTCCGCCGAACGCAGCAAGGCGCGCAGTTGCGCTTCCATGATCTGCGGACGCTGCAACGTCAGGCGAATGCCGCGCACGCCGAGGAACGGGTTTTCCTCCTTGGCGATCGGCCAATACGGCAGCGGTTTGTCACCGCCGACATCAAGGGTGCGCACCACCAGCGGGCGCCCGGCGAGGCCGTCGAGAACGCGACGGTATTCGGCCTCTTGAGTGGCTTCGTCTGGCGCTTGCGGGTGAGCCATGAAAATCAGTTCAGTGCGCAGCAGACCGATGCCTTCGGCGCCCTGCTCGACCGCAGCGGTAACTCCGGCGCTTTCACCGATGTTGGCGAACACTTCCACGGCGTGACCGTCAGTGGTGTGCGCCGGTTGATGGCGTTGTTCGGCGGCAGCCTTAAGACGCTGCTCGCGGGTGTCGCGTTCTTCGGCGGCGCGTTGCAGGGTCGCGGCATCGGCGTCGACGTGCAGGCGACCGCGCTGGCCGTCGAGCAGCAACGGCGTGCCCGGTGCCAGCAGCAACACCGCAGCGCCAGCTCCGACCAGCGCAGGAATCCCGAGAGCACGGGCGACGATTGCACTGTGCGCGGTGGCGCCGCCGCGCGCGGTGAGAATCCCTGCAACTCGGGCCGGATCGAGCCGCGCCACGTCGGATGGGCCGACTTCGTCCATCACCAGAATGTATGGCTGCTCCGGCTCATTCGGAGTCTGCACACCACAGAGTTGCGCCAGTACCCGGCGGCCTATGTCCCGCAAATCCGCCGCCCGCTCAGCGAGCAACGCGTCCTGCAGCGATTCCTGTTGTTTGGCCGCTGCTTCAATCACCGCCATCCACGCCGCTTCGGCGCTTTCGCCTTGTTTGAGGCGGGTGTCGACTTCGTCGGTCAGTTCCGGGTCGTCGAGCATTTCCTGGTGGGTGATGAAAATCTCGCGAATCGCCTTGGCCTTGCTGCGTTCGATCAGGCCATGGATGTCACTGCGCACATCGCTCAGCGCTTGCTTGAGGCGCTCGCGTTCAATGGCGGCGGACTCGCCGCGCAACGGGTAATCGATCGCCTGCTGCACCTGAATGTGCGCAGGCCCAATGGCGATACCCGGTGCCGCCGGGATCGCCTGCAACTGCGCGCCGGATGCCGGGGCGATCAGCACCTCGGCGATATCGGCAATGACTTCGCGTTGCTGACTCACGGCCGGCAGCGGTTCGACTTCTTCGCCAAGGCCTTCTTCGATAGCGGCCAGCAATGCGGGCAAGGCGTCGGCGGCGATGCTCGGTTCAGCGATCAACTCGAGCACCTGACCACGGCGGGCGCCGAGGCTCAGCAGTTTGCTCAGGCTTTTTACCGACACGGCGCTGTCCGCGCTGTCGACGATGCGCACGCGGATTTCACCGTCAAAACTCTTCGCCAGTTGCGCAAGGATCTTCGCCGGACGTGCATGCAGACCGTGGGCGTTAGCCAGGGCAATACGCGCGCTCGGCCAGTCGGCGGGCAGTTCGCCGCCGAGCACTTCGAGGACTTTGCGGCTGCTGGTGGCCCGGCCCAATTCATGTCCGCGTCCTTCGATGAGCAGCGCGCACAGACGTTCGAGCAGCGCCTGATGCGCCTCACCCAGACTGGCCAGACAGAACAGACCGCTGAGCGGCTGCCCGAGGTAACGCATCGGTTTGTCCGGGGTGACGAACGCCAGGCCCGGACGTTTCACGGTCTGCTCGCTGTGCAGCCACCACAGGCCATCGCCCAGCGGCAGCGCTTCGACTTGTTGCAACACACCGGCAAAACCGTTGCTCACACAATCAGCCTGACGCAACAGACGCGCGCCACGCCAGACCAGTTCTTCGAAATCGTCAGCCGACACGCCGAGGCCAATCATCTGCGCATCCAGCGCCAGTTCCTGTGGCGCGCCTTGCAGCAGTTTCAGCAGCGCTTCCGGCGAGCTGGCGCGGCGCAGGGCCTGACCCAGGTCGGTCTCGCCGAGGGCGCGGGTCAGCAGTTGCAGCAGACGCAGGTGTTCGTCGGATTTGGCGGCGATGCCGATCGCCAGATAAACGATCTGGCCGTCGCCCCAGTCCACGCCCTCGGGAAACTGCATCAGCCGCACGCCGGTGGCGAATACCTGATCGCGGGTCTCCGGGGTGCCGTGGGGGATGGCGATACCCTGGCCGAGAAAGGTCGAGCCCTGGGCTTCCCGGGCCTGCAATCCAGCGAGGTAGCCATCGGCGACCAGGCCATCGGCCACCAGATGATGGGCAAGCAATTGCAGGGCGGCGGGTTTATCCACAGCCGATTGGCCCATGGATATCTGCTCTATAGTGAGCTCGAGCATGCGATCTCCTTTTTGGCACATGGATGCGCCAGGATATTGTTTTGAATGGTCACAGCTTAGGCGCTGGTCAGCCTGCTTTTCAGCGGCAGTTTTGGCGGTTTCACGGCAGAACCGGCCAAAGGCGTCTAAAACGTAGAAAATACGCTTGCTGAAACGTTTAATCTAGATTGATCGGCACGTTACTCGATAATGTCTCATCCTTGAAGTCCAACTTGTCGGATGCGCTGCGACAATAGTCGTCTGCCCGAATCGGGTAGGATTGGCGAAAATGTGGCGGCAAGCTCGAAAAAACAAGGAAATCCCGGGTTGAAACTCAGTGATATCGCGCGGTTGGCCGGAGTGTCCGTGACCACCGCCAGCTACGTCATCAACGGCAAGGCCGAACAGCAACGCATCAGCAACGCCACGGTCGAGCGGGTGCGTGCGGTCGTCGAACAGCACGGCTTCACCCCCAACCCGCAAGCGGCCGGGTTGCGCAGTCGGCACACCCGCACGTTGGGCTTTATTCTGCCGGATCTGGAAAACCCCAGTTACGCGCGGATCGCCAAACTGCTGGAGCAAGGCGCGCGGGCGCGTGGCTATCAGTTGCTGATTGCCAGCTCCGACGATGCGCCGGACAGCGAGCGCCAGTTGCTGCAACTGTTCAAGGCGCGCCGTTGCGATGCGCTGATCGTCGCCAGTTGCCTGCCGGCCGGTGACGACAGCTATCGCCAACTGCAGGCCAAGGGCTTGCCGATCATCGCCATCGACCGGGTCATGGAACCCGAGCACTTCTGCTCGGTGATCAGTGATGACCGCGAAGCCAGCCTGCACCTGACCCAGAGCCTGCTCGATCCGCAGCCGAAACAGATCGTGCTGCTCGGCGCGCGTACGGAGCTGAGCATCAGTCAGGAACGTGCGGCGGGCTTCAAGCAGGCGCTGGTCGAGTTCAAAGGCGAAGTGCTGATCGAGCACGCCGAGTCCTTCAGCCGCGAATGCGGCAAGCAATTGATGGAAGAACTCCTGCAACGTCTGGGGCATTTGCCGGATGCGCTGGTGACTACTTCCTACGTGCTGTTGCAGGGCGTGTTCGATGCACTGCATGACTTCCCGCTCAAATCCCGCCCGCTGCGTCTGGGCACCTTCGGTGACACGCAATTGCTCGACTTCCTGCCGCTGCCGGTCAACGCCATGGCCCAGCAGCACCAGTTGATCGCCGACAAGGCGCTGGAACTGGCGCTGGCCGCCGTCGAGCAATCGCAATACAAGCCTGGCGTGCAGGCCATCGCGCGGACCTTCAAGCAGCGTATTCATCGGGACTGAACCGTGGAGCTGATCGACAGCCACACCCACCTCGACTTCCCCGACTTCGACGCCGATCGCTCGGCGTTGCTCGCCGAAAGCCGCGCCCTCGGGGTGCGGCGGATGGTGGTGCTGGGGGTTTATCAGGGCAATTGGCAACGGGTGTGGGAGCTGGTGCAGAGCGATGCCGACCTGTACGCGGCATTCGGCCTGCATCCGGTGTACCTCGATCAGCATCAACCCGAAGATCTACGCGCACTCGGCGACTGGCTGACGCGGCTGCGCGGCCATCGGCAACTGTGTGCGGTGGGCGAGATCGGCCTGGATTACTTCATCGAAACCCTCGACCGCGAACGCCAGCAGGCGCTGTTCGACGCGCAGCTGCAACTGGCGGCAGATTTCGAACTGCCGGCGCTGATCCACGTGCGCCGCAGCCACGCCGCGGTGATCGCCACGCTCAAGCGCTTTAAGCTCAAGCGCGCGGGCATCATCCACGCCTTCGCCGGCAGCCGCGAAGAAGCACGCGAATACATCAAGCTCGGTTTCAAACTGGGTCTGGGCGGCGCGCCAACCTGGCCGCAGGCGTTGCGCATGCATCGGGTGCTGGCGGATCTGCCGCTGGATTCGATCGTGCTGGAAACCGACTCCCCGGACATGGCGCCGGCGATGTTTCCCGGAGTACGCAATACACCGGCGCACTTGCCGGCGATCTGTGCGGCACTGGCCGAGTTGATGAATGTCAGTGCAGAACGACTGGCCGCCGCCAGCACCGCCAACAGCTGCGAAGTATTCGGTTGGTAATCAGTCGCCGTGGGCCTTGGCCGCCTCGAGGATCAGGGTCATGTGCTGGCGATGATGAACAAAACGCAGCAGCGCGAAGTACACGAAAAGCACGATCAGTGATGCATTCAACTGTTCCGTCACGTTGAGCAGCCCGATCCATTCCATGACCAACGCCACTAGCAGCGCGGTGCACACCGTGATTGACGCGCTGAAGCGCAGCAATCCGAGAGAGTCGAGAGATTTGAAGCGTTTGATCTGCACCGGACAGCGCAACTCCAGGGTTTTCTGGCAGTGATTGCAGGTAAACGGTTCATTGATTGCGATGGCATTGAGTTGCCAGGGTTTGAGCACCTGCGTGGTCTGGCAATGAGCACAACGGCCCTGAACTCCCAGGGTTACAACGGACATTCGCGGCCTCCTCAGCGCAACTAACTGATCAGGGATACTGGCTCAATAATTACGAAAAGCCAGCCGCCGGAAGAAAACAGGAATTGGCTTACAAGCGTAAGCATCAAAGCATTACAAAATGTTCTGACATCTGCCCTGCTCCAGCCCTGTGGTGAGGGGATTCATCCCCGATGGACTGCGCAGCGGTCCCTGATCACTTACAGGCTTGGGAGGACGCTATGCGTCTCATCGGGGATGAATCCCCTCGCTACAGGATCTTCCGCTGCGTCAGGACTTAGACGCGGAACGCGCTGATCAGCTGTTTCAGTTCCACCACCTGCGCTGACAACGCTCGGCTGGCGTCCTCCGTCTGGTGCGCCCCCTGGGCCGTGCGCTCGCCGGCGCGATTGATCTCGACGATGTTCTGGTCGATGTCATGGGCCACCGCAGTCTGTTGCTCCACGGCGGCAGCGATCTGCTGGTTCTGGTCGACGATCATGCCTACCGCGCCGAGGATGTTTTCCAGCGCCTGCTGGACCTTTTCCGACTGCCCGACCGTGCCGTTGGCCATCTGATGGCTGACGCCCATGGCTTTCACCGCCGCACCCACGCCGCCATGCAGTTTGGCGATCATCTGTTCGATTTCTTCGGTCGATTGCTGGGTGCGCTTGGCCAACGTACGCACTTCGTCCGCCACCACCGCAAATCCCCGGCCCTGCTCTCCGGCGCGGGCGGCTTCGATGGCGGCGTTGAGCGCCAGCAAGTTGGTCTGCTCGGCAATGCTCTTGATCACTTCCAGC
Source organism: Pseudomonas sp. MWU12-3103b (assembly GCF_023100615.1). Lineage (NCBI taxonomy): Bacteria > Pseudomonadati > Pseudomonadota > Gammaproteobacteria > Pseudomonadales > Pseudomonadaceae > Pseudomonas > Pseudomonas sp. MWU12-3103b. The sequence goes on along the minus strand of NZ_JALMEY010000017.1, from coordinate 140,369 downwards.
ACGCGGCTGATCGACTGGCTGTCGCTGGCCAACTGGTTGATCACCAGCACCGATTGATCGATCTCACTGGCCAGCGCAGCAATGCTGCCCTGCTGCGACTCCACCAGTGTACGACCGCTGACGGTTTCATCGTTGACGCTGTGCGCGCTGCTCACCGCTGCCGCTGCGCTGCGTGCAACTTCCAGCGAGGTCGCCGACATCTGGTTCATCGCGGTCGCCACTTGCTCGATCTGCGTGCGCTGCCCGGCCACCGCCTGATTGCTTTGCGCCGAGACAGTTTCCACCTGCCCGGCCTGGCGCTCGACCTCAGCCACGGTCTGCCCGACTCGTTCGATCAGGTCGTGGATTTTCCTCACGGTGCCGTTGAACACCTCACCCAGCTCGCCGAGTTCATCGCGACTGTTGGCCTTGAAATTGACCGTCATGTCACCGGCCGCGACCTTGTCCATCATCGCGCCCAGGCGCTTGAGCGTGGTGCGGGTCGAGGCGTAGAACCCGCCGTAGAGATAGAAAATCAGCACGAACACCACCGCCAGCGCCACCGCCTGCAACACCATGTGCGTGCGGTTTTGCGCCAGGCGCTGTTGCAGTTGGGTATCGAGGAATTTCAGGGTCGCGTCATTGAGCTGGTAGGTCTGCGCCATCAGACCGGTGACCTGATCGTAGAACGCCTGCCACGGGGTATCGAGGGTCTCGGCCACCACGACTTTCGCCTCAAACAGTTCACTGGCCTGTTTGAGCGAAGCCTTGCTGCTGTCGGCCGGCGCGCTGAGGCTGACGCGCGCGGCCTGGCTGGAGTCGAGGGCGTCCTGCAGTTTCAACGCGTATTCAGCCTGGAGCTTTTCGATCTGCGCCAGCAACTCGTCGAAACGGCTGCTCGACGAACTGTTGAGAAAGCCCTGCCCCAACGAATACGAACCGATGGCCCGACCTTCGCCGAGAGTCTGGGTCACGGCCGGAGTGATATTGGTGAGCAGCTCGCTGAGCTGGCGGATGTCGCTCTGGTTGTCGCGGCTCAGACCGGCCTGACCGGTGACGATCTGGCTGAAGATCTGCGCATTGCCGAGCAGTTTGCCGATCATCGCGCTTTTGCTTTGCAGGGAGCTTTCCGCCTGTTGGGCCTTGAACGCGCTGATCATTTCATCGCGTTTGCCGTCGAACAGTTTGATCTGCTCGGGATCGTCGGTCATCGCCTGCAAACCTTGCAGGCGCGCCAGCACGGATTGCTCCAGGCTGCTGATCTGCGCTTCGAGGTTGTCGGCTTTGCCGGACTGGCCGAGGGTGACGTTGATCTGCACCAGATTGTTCAGCGTTTCCAGATCCCGGCGCAGGCTCAGGCTGCTGCCCAGCAGATCGAGGCTCTGCAATTCGACCCGGGTGCCCTGGAATTCGCGATAGGAATCGCGCACCAGATAAAAATTGGTCACCAGCATCGGCACCAGGAACAGCACGCTGATCAAGCTGAACTTCATGCCGAAGCTCAGACGGTTCATCAGCGAGACGGCGGGATAGAGCAAGCTCTTCACTGGAAGTCTCCCTTGGCTTTTCTTGTTTTTATTGGCAGGCGCGGGGCGACAGCAGAAAGCCACTATCGGGCGCTGTCTCTGTATAGCTCAAATCGAGGGGAGGTTTTGTAACTTAAGGTTAACGACTACGCTGCGCCGGTCACTGACCTGTGGCGAGGGGATTTATCCCCGATGGGTTGCGCAGCAGCCCCATTAAGATATTGGGGCCGCTGCGCGCCCCATCGGGGATAAATCCCCTCACCACAATGAATTTCACGGGCGAGTATCAGTGGATCAAGACTGTCCACAAGGCAAACCCGGCATACCACAACACCGCCGCGCGCAGCAGCAGTTCCCACAGGCAATCGAGGGTGTTGATGCCTTCAGGCCCGACCACCGGCGGCGGGATCTCACCCGCTGCCAGCCCGACCTTGTTGATCAGCTGCGCGGCGCTGATGTTCCAGTTCAGCAGCTCATGCAACATCACCCGGCTGACCGCGACGAAATTGCCGACCAGAGCCAGACTGGCGGCGAGCAAGCGCACTGGCAACCAGTCAAAGGCGTGACGTAACTGTCCGGCACGTTCGGCGAGCGCCGGGTTCTGGCTGTGTTCTTCCGCCAATGCGAGCAAGCGATAAGCCAGCGCCGCGACCGGACCGAGCACGAAGTACCAGAAGATCACCGCGAAGAAACTTTGATAGGCCTGCCACAACAGGTGCCCTTGGACCCGATCCAGCAATTGCTCACCACTGTCGGCACAGATATCCAGATCACGCTTGGCCACATGCGCGGCGGCTTGGAGGTCTTCGCGACGCCATGCGTCACGAAACGGCCCGAGACCGCCGAGCAGATCACCGCGCCCCAGCGCATAAATCACCACCAGCAAATGCACCGGCAAGGCCAGCAAGCCGTACGCAACGGGTTCCAGTACCACCAGCAACAAGCCGAGCAGCGCCACCGGCAGCAACACCAGAATCGTCAGCACCAGCCATGGTCGCTGGGCCATGCGCGCGCTGGTTTCGAGTTTGTGCAGTTCGCGGATCCATCCGCCATCGCGTTGAACCCGATGGCGCAGGGCCGAGAATTTCTCGATCCAGACCGCCAGCAGTAACACCAGAAAACTCATTGTCCTTCCTCTTGTGCCAGGGCTGCGCGGTAACGCGCCCAGTCGAATGCCGGGCCAGGATCGGTCTTGCGCCCGGGTGCGATGTCGCTGTGCCCGCAGATACGGGCGCCGGTGATAGCCGGAAATGCTGTTTGCAGCTGACGCGTCAACGTGATCAGCGCCTGATACTGCGCATCGGAAAAGGGCAGATCATCAGTGCCTTCGAGCTCGATGCCCACGGAAAAATCGTTACAGGTTTCCCGGCCTTCGAACATCGACACGCCAGCATGCCACGCCCGCTCAAGACAGGAGACAAACTGGGTGACGCTGCCGTCACGTTCGATCAGAAAATGCGCCGAGACGCGCAGGTCGGCAATCCCTGCAAAATAGGGATGCTCGGTGACATCCAGACGATTCTGGAAAAATTCCTGCACCTTGCCGGTGGCAAACTGCGCCGGCGGCAGGCTGATGTTGTGGATCACCAACAGGGAGATTTCGCCCGCAGGGCGTTCATTGAAGTTGGGCGATGGGCAGACCTGTACCCCGTGACACCACCCGCTAGCGGGATCCAACTGCATACCGATTCCTTCAACGCCGACTGTGTTGGCGCCCAGTATGCCGTGATCGGGCCCCGGCGCGCGATCACTTGCCGCGATTGAGTCGCCGCAGATTCCCGAGCACCGACTCCAGCGCCCGATCGAACAGCAAGGTGTCATCCAGTGCTCGCACCGCGCCACGGCGAAACTCAAGGGCCAGCTCGACGCGGCTGCGCTCCAGCACCTTCATCCCGGTGCGGTCGACAAACACGTATTTGCCGGTGGCTTCGATGATCGCTGCCAGTTTGCAGCGCAGGCTGTGCTCGTCGTCTTCCTGGAACGCCACCCAACTGCCCAGGCGCAGTTGCTCCAACTGACGCAGCCCCGGGTCGTCATGCGCCAGGCCGCTGGCATTCACGCCGATCGCGCCCTCGTCGGCGCTACGCAGGGTGATGTGCTGCGACACCTCCACCAACGCCGGCGCATCGGCCGGCGGCTGCTCGGTGAGCGGCTCAAGCACCCGCACATGCAGCGCTTCCAGCTCGCTGAAAAATTCGCTGGTGGCGAACGGATCAAACGCCGAACTGCTCAGGCCATCACGCAATGATTTGAGCAACCCTGGCACCAGCGCCAGCAACTGCAGACCGGCGTCCGCCTCGTCGTGACGCTGCACGCTCCAGATCAATTGCTCCATGGTCTGCACATCGGCCTGCCACTCAGCGCAGTGGTCGCCATGTTTGAGGCAGGTCAGTAGCAGCACTTTGCTCCACGCATCACGCACAAAGGTCACCACCGACGGCGGCAGGACTTTACCCAGCAACGCCTGGTTCAGCACATGCTCGACTCGCTGCCGAGCCAGTTCAGTTTTCGCCCGCCCTTCCTCGGCATCGCGCAAACGCTGCTCCAACAATTCGCTGCGCCGCCGCTCATCACTGGTGAAGGCCAGGAAATCGGCGAGCAACTCGGAGAAAATCGCCGGGTCGTCGACGAAGTCACTCAACAGGCGCTGCACCACTTGTTCGATGCGCAGATACAGGCTGTCACGCGCCTCGCCATTGCAATCGCCCCAACCCATGGCGGCATCGGCGATTTCATTGAGCAGGCGCCGCGCCGGGTGGCTGCTGCGGCTGAAGAAGCTCTTGTCGAGTACTGCCACCTTGAGCATCGGAATCTGCAAACGCGCGATCAACGCCTTGAGCGAATCCGGGAGGTTACGGTCTTCGAGGATGCAATCGAAGACCATGGCGATCAGGTTGATCACATCTTCATCGGCGCCGTCGACAATGCGTGATTTGCCGCTCCTCACGCTGACCCGCGTCAGCAGCTGCTCAAGCTGATTGCGCAGATCGAAATCGTCCTGCGCCGCCAGTGCCGGGACGTATTGCTGCAAGTGTGAAAGCAGGCGCAGTAGATCGCGGGTGCTGATCGGTTGCGCCGCCGCACTCGGCTCCAGGGTCGGCGCGACGCTGCCGCGCACGTGCAGCAGCAGTTCCTGCAACGCGGCGAAGACTTCCTGCACGCCTTCGTCGGCGGGCGCGGGTTCGTCACTCTCTTCGCTGCTGATGCTTGCTGCCGCACGCTCGATTGCGCGGCGTGCGGGGGCCGGTTTCAACTCAGGCAACACGCCGGTGGCGACCAGCAATTGATTGGCTTCGGCATACAACTGCTCGGTATCGGCCAGCACGTAGCGTTCGAACAGTTTGAGCAGGATCAGCTTGACCTTGATCTCCACGCCCAGGTTACGTCCGGCCTGCAGAAAGAACTCGCAAAGCATCGCCGGGCCGAGCGGATTGTGTTGGTTATCGAAATCCTTGCCCAGCAACACGTTGAGCCGCGCAGTCAGTTGATCAAGAGCAAAGCCATCACGCTTGAGCACCCGCCCGACCATGGTCTCGACCGCCACGCTGCGTTCCATGTCATCGGTACGCGGTGCCGAATCCTCGAATATCAGCGTGCCGGACAATGTGGGTTGCACGACTTCGTATTGAATCAGCGCGACAAAGGCTTCGAAGAATTGCTCGAGAAAACCCCGTTCGATGTTTTTGCGCTTGAGGCGCAGGTCGCGCATGGCTTCGAAAAAGATGTTCTGTTCGACGTCATTACGCGCCCGGTCAGCCATTTCGAACAGGGTGTCGTCTGCGTTATCGAACAATTCCTGCAAACCGTGGCGCAGTTGCTGGGCGGCCTTGTCGCGGACCTGAAGCAGAATCACAGGCAGGCGGGCGAGCGGCGAGTGATTCGCCTGATCGGTAGCGGCCTTGTGCAAAGGCACTACATTCCCGTCGTTGTGCATCCAAGCCTCCTGAAACGGTGATTTCACTGGTCAGTTACAACACAGGTCCCTGTGGGAGCGGGCTTGCTCGCGAAAGCGGTGTGTCGTTCGCCAAAACTGTCACTGACAAACCGCTTTCGCGAGCAAGCCCGCTCCCACATCGGCGTCAAAGCCATGACGTCAAATGCAAGGCGGATTATCTTGCAAAACTTGTCCCCGGCGCTATAGCCGTCAGGGTTTCCCCTATGCCGTCGCACCTTGCAGTGACCACGAAAAACCGCGCTTTGCTCACAAGAAATCGACCAGTTGCAGTCAGGCACGCGCGTTCTCGCCTTGGGTTGGCTCTCGCCATGCCCCTATAATCGGCGCACTTAGTTTGTGGAGCCCGTTATGCCGAATCTACGTCTCGCCGATCTGACCGCCGAAATCGAAGCCAACGTGCGCCGTGCGTTGCTCGAAGATGTCGGCAGCGGCGACATCACCGCACAACTGATCCCGGCCGAACGTCTGGCCAAAGCCACCATCATCACTCGCGACGAGGCGGTTATCTGCGGCACGGCGTGGGTCGACACGGTGTTTCGCCAGCTCGATCCGCGCGTCGCGGTGCACTGGCAGGTACGGGACGGTGAACGGGTCAAACCCAACCAGCCGTTGTTTCATCTGGAGGGCCCGGCCCGTTCGTTGCTGACTGGCGAACGCAGCGCGCTGAACTTCCTGCAACTGCTGTCCGGCGTGGCCACGCGTGCGCAATATCTGGCGGACTTCGTGGCGCAAACCCAGGTCAAGCTGCTGGATACCCGCAAGACCTTGCCGGGCCTGCGTCTGGCGCAGAAATACGCGGTGACCTGCGGTGGTTGCCACAACCACCGCATCGGCCTTTACGACGCGTTCCTGATCAAGGAAAACCACATCGCCGCCAGCGGTGGCATCGCGCAGGCCATCGCCGCCGCGCACAAGATCGCGCCGGGCAAACCGGTGGAAGTCGAAGTGGAGAGCCTGGAAGAACTGAAGGAGGCGCTGACTGCCGGCGCCGACATCATCATGCTCGACGAACTGAGCCTGGATGACATGCGCGAAGCTGTCCGCTTGAACGGCGGCAAGGCCAAACTGGAGGCCAGCGGCGGTATCAATGAAAGCACACTGCTGCCGATCGCTGAGACCGGGGTGGACTACATCTCGATCGGTGCGATGACCAAGGATGTGAAGGCGGTGGACCTGTCGATGCGTCTGAGCCTCTGAGGCTGTCACGCAATAAAAAACGCCAGCCCGGTTGAGGCTGGCGTTTTTGTTTCAGACCACCAGATTGTTCATCTCGCAGTACTCGTCCCACTCGACGCCCAACACCTCGGCCGCCTCCTTGTGCAGCTCCAGGCGCTTGGCCTCAAACTCTTCAGGGGTGCTGGTGTACTTGAGCGTCAGCTCCCACGGCTGCAAGCCCTGGGCTTCGGCTTCGTCCTCGAATGCCCACTGGATCTGGTCTTTCTGATCATCAGGACTCAGGTCCTTGATCTCTTCTTTCAGGTCCGGGACGTCCTGAATGTATTTTTCCAGCGCTAGTACGTGACGTTGCTCTTGAGTTAATTCGGTCATGGCGTTCTCGCTGATCGTAAGAATGGAGGATGGATCTGGATCATCAAGGATCTCTCTGACGCGGATTGTCCGGCCTTCGGAACCATTCGGGATCATCTGAAAACTGCTAAGCGATGCTCATGCAGGCACCGAATATAGGACGTTTGCATGACGAATTACACGGCTCTTTACATCTCTCGCACAAAAACTTTGACCTGGGAGATATAAATCGCGGGATTGCGCGAGGGGATGGTGCCCGAGACAGGAATCGCATCTAGCGCCCCTTGTCCAGTATTTACTGGACTTATCCGGCAACCACCTAAACCACTGTACTAACCAGTGTACTTTTTCTGCTTTGCTGGGCTCTCTTAGATCACAGCATCAACCGATCATAGGACACCAAGCATACGAAGCATAGACCCAAACAAAAGCCCGTACGCAGGGGGCTTGATGTCAGGTAAAACCTATGTTCCGTAGACAGCCTTGTTTCTGGCGCGGACTGCTATCAACAGGTTGAACAGAGTGAATGCAATTCCAAAGCTCAGGAAGCGCCAGTCTGTCCAAGGGTTGACGCCCGTAACCGCCTGACCATTCAAGCGCTCACCGTTCACGTACACATCACCATTTAGATAGATTCCGCCATAGTTGTCGATGGCCATCAATTCATTGGTGTTGTCGTTAGAGACTACGCGAAAACCACCGTCACCAGCCCGGACGCTCAGCCAGCCCTTTGAATCTGCAAAACCATCCCAACGCCGGCCGCCGTAAATCTCGCCTGATACGCCGCCGTTCGCCACCAAGCCAGTGCCAACGCCCTGGGTATTGAACTGCATGGCGCCCTCAGAGAAGACCGGCTTCCTGAAGTCGATCCCCATTTTGGCGCGATCAAAGTCAGCAACAATCATCCGGCCGTATTTAGGCTGGATCGAGTTCTTCATATAGAAGCCAGCTTCAAATGCACCTCGCGGCGCCTTGCCGGGCTGGATGCGGTCGGTGTCCTCGGTTCGAACTTCGACAGCCATCGAGTTGGGATTGCCGAATCCAACAACCTGCAGGCCGGTCTTGCTCATGTTCGGGAACACGCCTGGCTTGCTGTTGTTCAGGACATCGATCTCGATGCCGATCAGCTGGTTATCGTTTCCATCACAGGTGAACAGATCAGGGCTGCCATATTTTTCAGCAGCGCCACCTTTCTGAAAACCATCGCACATTGAGCGCGCACTAAATAAACCTCCCCACGACTTAGCGCCATCAACAACTGATGTTGAATCGCCCCACACAGAAACAGTATTCAGGTTTGAAACTTTATTGATCGTTTGAACAAAAAGGTTCTGATAGTGGTTATGGGTATCTTCATAGCTGCCGGATGTATCGTTCGCCTTGGAGTGCAGGCTTACCGGATCGCCCTTGTAGTTAAAAAACTTTGAGTCTTTATCCAAGACATCTGCAAAATAAATATTACCGCCAAGCGCAGTGTCAAACCCGTAATACCAGATATTGAGATTGTCTTTCAGGGGGTGAGCGCCCTTGATATTCAAATCACTATCGGCGCCAAGAGGATTCGCAAAAGAAATAGCAGAAGCCGTTATAGCGGCAAGAAAAACTAGCGTAGCGCACTTACTCACCATAACAGCCTCTGACTTTGGGATTGGCAGATTATGCCACGCAGATCATGCAGGATCATCGAATCTTGCAATAAGCTTCTGTACCAACGTTTCCAGTGCAATCACCTTGTCATCCACCTGGGTGATTGCCTTTACAGCTGGCGCCATGAACTCATCAATCCGCAAACCTTGAAGCCCATCATCGCCCACGACGTGACCGCCAAAGTCTGTGCCTGCCGCGTCTGCAGCTTTCTTTACGCGTCCCGCCTCAAAACCAAAATGCAAGCGCACGCCCGGGATATCGTCATACACAGTCTTCATTATCGGGCGCTTTACCTGCTGAGTCCTTGGCACTCTCACTGCCGGCAAAGGATTGCCACTTGCGTCAACGATATTTTCTACAAGGTCAAATACCTGCTTTTTCTCGATCACATCTTCGTACTCAACCACCAAGACATTTGCCCCTTCAACTACCTTGAGACTTCTTTTTTCTTGTTGAGTTGTTACATCTTCATACACTGGTTCATCAATAGTTTCATACCCGTCGACTACTTCGCGGGCTACCTTGCCACCGCTGATGAATCTGTAGGAGACCGGACGAAGACTTCTAATGAAATCAAGACCAAGAACCGAGTCCTCGATATCCGTTTTCAGACGTTCATCGGAAGTTTGTATCGTTCCGTTTGCTGCCCACACCGACGCGAACCTGGCACCCGACTGACCGAGGGTGTAGACGTTATCGCCGGCCGGTCCAATCACCCCGGCGACGGTGAGTTTCATTACTGGGTTGTTTAAGCCTACCCCAACGTTTCCACCGCGAGGATTCAAGCAGATATCGTAGGGGCTATTCGCGAAGTCTCGTCCCTGCAAGTAACCGCCCTGGGTGCCGTTCGAAAAATTACCAAGTTCGAGACCGCGAATATCCGCGTTATTCCAAACGGTGGAGATGCGTGCTGATTCGTTGTAGAGCGATGACCCCAATGGTTCGCTACGGACAGTCAGCACATCAAGCATCGCGCTCGGGGAAAAGACGGAAGAGCTGCTAATACCGAACCGACCTTCCGGCGAGATGATCGCCACCGGGCGAGGGGTGAACGGGGCTGTATGTCCGTTGTAAAACCTGATGGGATAGTCTTCACCGCTGCCAGATCCGCCTCCGCGAATCTCGTACTCACCAGTCGCCTTGGCGGAAATGGTCAGGTTCTCTTCGTTGTGCCCAAAGGTTTTTTGAATTCGGATCGTTGAGATTTGGGCGTTGATATCCAGCTCGTAATCAAAGGTGGCCTGTGAAAGGTTGCCAGTAGCACTAGACAGAGTCATCTCGTCGCCGCTAACGAACGCACTGATGGAGACCGCTGTGCCATTGATTCGGAACTGATACCCGGGGTAGGTGATGAAGGGTACAAACGGTTGACCAGATATCCGCTTGATCGTTGTCCCGGTGACAGAGCACGTTCCGGTACCGGTGGTGCGAACATAGTGAAATGCCGACTCCGATGCAGCAACAAAGGTAACCGCCGACCCGTTCAGATTCTTGAGTTTTAGTCGGTTGGCGCTTATGAAGGAATCAACCAGAAAGGTTTGACGCATAAAGTAGAACGGCCTGCTGACCCAGGACGCATCGAACAGTGTGCCATCTGTCCTGTCCACGAAACCGCCGCCAATAACCGATACGGCACGGCCTTGCCCAGACGCCCCGTAAATAACGACTTCCGTTGGGTTGTAGTTAATCGAGGTTTGGGCGCGCAGCCAGTTGGCGTGGCCGTCGTTCGCCAAGAAGGTCCCCTGCCCACCCTCGTCAATGGCACCACCGCCGACCAGCAAGCCACCACCATTGATGTTCGAACCAAACGCGTGTCGCGTGATCCCGTAGCGCGCACCGAACGCATCATAAATAACGATATTGGCCCTGATCTTTCCGGGCCCTATGAAGTCAGCACCCGCCGCGCAAAGAAAGGTAACCGTACGGCCGGCCGCAACGACGTCAGTCGCCAGGAAGTAAGTTCCTACGGGAACAAGCACGAAGCCGCTTTTTCCTGGCGCAGTTGCATTGTTTGCCAATTGGAAGACCGCAGTATCGCTTGAGACACCGCTACCAACGACACCAAAGTCTTTGACAGAAACAATGTCGCGCATCTTGTCCTGGAAGGTTCGTTGAATCGCGCCGGTAGCTGCCTGAATGAACCAGCCAAACCCACCAACGACGCCAGCTACCGCCTGCTCCGCATAAGCCCGGGCAGTTCTGCTGTTGACTGCGTCGGTGGGCGCAACGGCGTCTGCCAGGTTCGAGATGTTCCGATTCTCTGCGTCGTAATAGTCGCGGCCGAATGGCCTGACCAATGCCCGCAAAAGATTCCCCCAACCCTGCTGAATAAGCATCGTCAGCCTGTCGAAAACATCTTCGTGCGTTTCGGCAAGGAACTTGCCCTGGTTGCGCAGCGATGTCAGCTGATATGGGTCCATCTCGCGCGAAACGGAAAGCTTCCCCAGACCAGCCAGTACGGTAGTGGTCGTGATGCTTCCACCTTTGTCCTCGCCGGCTCCGGATACTGTGTAGTTCGTCCCGAGGGTGAGGACGGATGCTACGCCCTGAGGGTCGACGTAAGTAACAACCAGATCACTGTCCGCCAAGAACTTGAAGTAGAACGGGAACACAGTGGCAACCCCGTTGGTATCAAACTCCGCCGCGCTATTGATTGTGTTGACGGTCACTGTTGTGACTCCTTTTCTATGGACGAAAAAAAGCCCGCACATGGCGGGCTCAATGGGGTGCGACGCGTTTAGCGGGCAATGCCCAGCGGGTCGGAATAGCTTTGCGAAGGCCTGGCCAGGAACTGCTGGCCGTTTTCTTTTTGAATGCGTTGCTCGGTTCGCCGCAGTGATCCGGGGTTCATAGCCTCCTGAACCGAGTAGAGAAACAGGTGATCCATCGCGATCCGCGTGTAGAACAAGTTCAGGAAAGGTGTGTTGCCCAGCGCCAACCGAAAGGCTGACGAGCTAGCGTCATCCCCTGATCGCACCTTGCTCCACAGATCTACAGCACTGGCGGCAGTACCCAGCGTTGGTCCAGCCAGCGTCTCCAGTGGCTTGTTGCCGAAGCGGCTGACCTCTCCAAACATGAAGTCGCCGAAGATCCCGAAGCCGCCGCCCTGCACCATTGCAGCAACCCATGTCTTTGGATCATCAACCGGGCGAGGCTCCCGCCCCTTCGCAATATCCTTCGATGCCATCGACAGATAACCGAACGCAGTTGTCCACAACAGCAGCTGGGCGATTCCAAGCTTTTCCCCGTTGCCGTTGCGCAGTGCTGCAATCAAGTCCTTGCTGCCCCGATACCCCTCACCCAGTGGCGTCGGCGCGTATCCGCGGCCGTATAGTTCACGGCCGAGCGTCTTCTGCATGTACGCGGCCGGGAAGCTTTTGAACTGCGTCAGGAATCGGTTGAGGTCACCCATCATCGTGCCCGGGCGCGTGCCCTGGTTCATGATCGATCGAGTGCGCGCGTCAGGCTCAAGCACCGCATAGCTGACACGGTCATTGACGTAACCGCGCAGACTGCGTTCCAGCCCTTCGCGTGTTTCGCGGATTGCCGAGTCGGACACCTTCCGTCCCTGCTCGGTCAGATAGGCGCTGATTTTATCGGCAGGAATATCAGCGATGCCGTCAGGGGTGAGATAGTCGCGCCCGTCCGCCATCTTGGTATCCATGCCGCGCAACAGATCCCACTTGCCGGCATCGATGTCATATAAGGAGAGCGTGCGACGCAAGCCGGCGTCCATGCTGGCCATGGATCGGCCTTTGTTCTGTGCCAAGTTGTGGGACATCATCAGCCCCGCGCTGGCCTTGTTGGCGTCCGTCCACCACGACAGGCCGTTCAGCTTGAAAAACAACGACATCCCGCGCGACATCTTGCCGCCCACCGAGTCATCGGCGGAGAACCGGCGCATGATCTCGCCACGCATCGAGTCGGCATAGACGCCAAAGCTCGATAGGATTTCTCGCTGCTCAAGACTGCCTTTGCCCTTCACCAGGCCGGCGGTCATTTCCCCCAGTGAGCCGAGGAAGTTCTTGCCCTGGTAACGCATTTCGCTGGCGGCTACTGGCAGGTCAGTGAAGCTGGAGAGCAGCGCGCCGCCGAGTTTGGACAGCGACTGCCAAGCCCGCACGTTCGCAGCGATACGCGCCTGCGTGGCGTTGCCGGGAATACGTGTTTGTCCACTTACCTCAGCAAAGCGGTTCTTGATCATCGTTTCCCGGGCGGTGTTGAAGTTGGCCAGCGCCGCCGGATCGCCTGACTTGCGCACGTCCTCAGCGATGATGTCCATCGCCATGTTCAGGTTTGCTTCTGGGTTGGTGCCCAGTTTGCGCATCAGTGCGGTGTTCTGTCCGGACAGGTCAAGCCCGCGCAGCACCGCCTCCCGCAGGTTACCGGTGCCGTAGAGCTGATTGTATTCGTGCCAGGCTACGCCATCCTTGAAATGCAGAACCCGCTCCTGGCTCATTTTCTTGGCGATGTTGGCCGGCCCACGAAAGCCATTCGGTTTGGCCTCAGTCGAGGATTTGAGGTGGTCGCCGGTGACAAGCCCGTCGTACACACCATGCAGAAAGCTTTTTTCATTGGTGATGCCGTCGAAAGTCTTCGGGTCGAGCCTTGGCAGAATGTCGGCCGCCCACTTGTCGAAGCCGGCTGAGCCTATCTTCTCGCTGTCATGGCTCTGGCGTGCGATGTAGCCCGGCAGCTTGCCGATGCTTGCGCCCGCCTGGTTCGCGTCAAGACGGGATGCTTCCTGGTATTTCTCAATGATGCGGGCGATATCGACAACCTGGTCATTCAACTTTGAGGTGTCCATGTCATTGCCGATCTTCCACAAGGCGTCGGCGATATCGACGTCAGAGCTTCCTTTCGCCAGTAGCGCGGTCAGTTCTTTGGCTTCGAGGTCGTGGATCAGCCCGCCGATGTAAGCGTCACCGAGTGACTTCTGTTCAGCTGCGACAGAAAGCCGGGATCCCTGCCGCGCGAGGTTGGTACCGACCAATAACGATTCAATGCCGAGGTCGGGGCGGTCGGCGAAGTTGCCGCGAACGAACGCAACAATCTCGCCACGGCGGCGTAAGTTGATCAGCGCGTTGCGCCGTTCGATCAGAGCAGCATGCCGCGCCTGCTTGCCCAGCTCGTCAGCGGCTTTCAACGTCGCCTGTTCCATGCCCAGAGCGCCTTCCCTTGCCATTATTTCCTTGGTGCGACCCCGGAGCAGTTCAAAGATCTCCGCGAGTTCCAGGTCTTCAAGGTCGCCGGCGGCGGCGCGTACAGCATCAATACAGGGATTCATTATTGTCCGTTCCTTATGTCGCACACGGCGGCTGCGCGGTATGCCTTCGAATAGCTTTCAGCTCGTTGCGCTTGTGCAGCCACGGCTTCGGCTTCCTCACGGCTGGCGGCCATTACTGCCGCTCGATCCGCTTCAGGCATTTGCTTGAGCATTTCATTGACTAGCGCTTCGTCCTCGTCGAAAGCCTTCTGCGCTGCGTCCAGCTCATCGATGTCCGCAGTCTTTCCGCCGGTGTCGACGCGCAGGCTCTCGGCCTGGCCCTCTGGATCTACCCGGCGCGCAACAGGTCGCTTGAAATGCTCCATCGCTTCGGTGGACTTGGTTGACGACTCAAGGTCGAACAGTGCGTTGACGTCGATATCGCGACCGGTAACGGCCTGTGACACGGCGCTACGCAGTGCGCTGTCTCGTACCGTCCAGTCGGCGGAAGCGGCTGTTTCGCGCGCGGTGCGTATAGAGGTGCCCAGTGGACGAAGGGCGTAACCCTTCATGATTTGTTTTGCACGGGCCTCGATCTGAGGGCGCAAACGTTCCGGGATTTCGCCCCTCTCAATCAGGCCGAGGTCGCGCCGATCAAACTCGCCAGCACGGTTACGCTCGAGCTGGGTATTGATCTCAGCCTGACGCGCACCGATCTGCTCGCGCTGGGCGTCAATTGTGTCGCGCGCCGCACGCTCAGCCTGTTTGCGGGTCATGCGCTCGCCTTGGTATTGCTTCGCCAGATCCTTGAACATTCCGTCCAGATTCATCGCCTGCTGTGTCAATGACAGCCTTTCGGCATGCAGGTCGGCCACATTGCCCACGCGTTCGCCGGTCAGCGTCGGACGGATCTCGTCGAGCGCCTGCACCTGGGCATTCCGGTAGAGCGTGGCGCTGTCCTCCTCCAAGTGCCGGCTGAGCGAAGCGCGCAACGCCGTTTCCGGATCCTGATCAAACACCTTGGCAAAGTCGGCAGGCTGGCCCCGTTCCCGCAGGGAAAGGCCTTGAGGTGTTTGAGTTTCAGCTATTTTCGGCGCCGTCTCGCTCCCAGTGGTTTCGGTCGCAAGCCGTCGGCGGAGCGCATCTGATGCTGCGCCGCCAACCGTATGGAGCCCGCCACCCAGCACGCCGCCCAGCGCAATGTTGGCCAGCGAATCGGATAGGCCGTATTCGGTCTGATCGAGGCCGGCGGCGAGCAGTGGCAGTGGCTCAATAATCGCGGCACCGACAGCGCCCTCAACGGCGCCGACGCCCGCACGAACGCCTGCGCGCCCTAGCGGACTGGCTGCACGCCCGAGCATTGCCGCATACCGAGCCTCACCAACCACAGGCACAAAGGCTGATGCAATGTTCAGCGGATCAAGCAGCGAGGCAGCAAGTCCGGCAGCAATTTGCGTTCCAAAGGATCCGCCATTGGCACGGGCCAGCACCTGCTGGCGAGCAGCCTGCTCACGGTGCCGATCAATCAGGATGTCGAGAGCGCCCTGCCGAATACCCTGATCAGGGATCTTGATATCTAGCCCCATGCCGGCGACTCGATCGCGCGCGGCCTGAGCATCAAGCATCGGTGTATCAGGCTCATTGCGTGGCGGTACCAGAATAGATTCGGTGTCGCCCGTCAGGCGCAAACCTTCCTGAGCCTGCGTCAGCTCTTCGCTGCGCATGATTGAGTTCGACGGGTTAGTCGTCAGTGCCGAACCGAACGAGGCGTCGAATACCTCGCCAGATCCGGCGGGGATATCCAGCATCGTGCGCCGATCAAGTACCGGCGCGTCACCTGCAAAAATCGTCATGGCATGATCACCGACGGCGCGACACGGTACTTGCCAGCCTCCTGCAAACCTTGCTGCTGGAGTTCAGACCAGGTGCGAACGATGGGTTTACCGTCCTTGCCCCGGACG
This sequence comes from Pseudomonas sp. MWU12-3103b, assembly GCF_023100615.1. Classification (NCBI taxonomy): domain Bacteria; kingdom Pseudomonadati; phylum Pseudomonadota; class Gammaproteobacteria; order Pseudomonadales; family Pseudomonadaceae; genus Pseudomonas; species Pseudomonas sp. MWU12-3103b. The sequence continues at coordinate 124,568 of NZ_JALMEY010000017.1, read as the reverse complement.
CGGTAGCCGTTGAGGGTGAGCGACAGACCGCTCTCGTCATTGGTCGGAACCCATTGTCCGCTGGACAGCAACGCGTCGTGTAGCTGACTGGCGTTTTGCTCGGCAGTGACGCCCTTGAACCCAAGCAGCGGCATGAGTTCATCGGGTTTAATGCTGCTCAACGCTTTCTCTGCACCGCGGCTGACGGCGGTGGTATCCAGCGTTTTCGGTACGCGGTAGGTGCCGAAGAAGTCATATTTCTCGTTGACCATGCCGTCGACGACCTTCTGCGCCGCATCCTTCGGGCTCTCACCCTGCAGCACGTAGGAGGTTGCGGTGCGCACGGCTGCTTTGTACATGGTACTGAACGTGCTAATCCCGCCGGCCTGGCCCTGAAGAGATTCGGCGAACGGCAGCATGGCCTGTTGAACGCTCTGGCCGATTTCGTCCTGCTGGCCTTTCTGCAAGCCTGCGCTCAGCTCTTTGTCTTTCAGCGGGGCCACGGAAGCCATACGCTCAGCGATGTCCTTTGGCAGCCCGGTGGCGATCACTTGAGCCTCGGCCGGAAGCTTGTTGCCGACCTGTTGCAGCACGGCCGAGAAGTTCGGCCCCCACAACTGAGCCTGCTGCTCGATGAGCGTTGCTGCGTTTTCGCCGCCATTCACTTGCTGGTTGAACTGTGCTGCGAACTGGTCGGCAGCTGCATCCGGCAACAGCTTCGGCTGCGCAACACCGAGGCGCTGCTGCTCTGCAAGGGTCGTGGTCGCGTAAACCTGATATGCCTCTGGCGTGCCCTCCTGCTGAGCATTGGCGAAGGCACGCTGCACTACCGGGCTGTACTTGGTGACGTACGCGGCCGGGTCGGTTTGCTGCTGTTTCAGTAGGCCAACGCCCACAGACGTCAGATGCTGGTAGAGCTGGGAATCCTCCTTGAATCCCTCGCCGGCGGTACCGTCCTTTGCCGGCTGGAATTTGCTTAAGATTTCCTGACGCTCTTCGGGGGTGGCCGTTGCGAACTCACGGATCGCCGGCGCAACAGCCTGGATCTTGACGAAGGATTTGTACTGATCATCAGCCTTATCACCGTAGGCGGCCTTGAAGTCTGCATAGCTCGGTGGATTATCGAAGTCCAAGCCCTGCGAATAAGCGGCGCTGGCATCCTGCACGCGGCCGCTCAGCTCCATACGGCTGATCGCTTGCATTTGCCGAGCTTCCACCTGGCGCTGCCGGGCTTCAGCTTCAAGCCGGCGGAAACCCTGATCGATGCCGTTGCTGGCGCGGATCTGATCTTCGGCAGTCATCTGGTCCTTGTAGGACTCAAAATAACCTTTAGCCTTCTGCGGAGAGTCAACCAGCATGCGCTGGATTACCGCCGTCGACATGCCGCTGACTGTGCTGAGGCGTTCGGCCTGGGCGGCTTCTGGCGACAACCCGAGACGTTCGGCGCGACTGGCCAGCACTGCATCGATCTTCTCCCGGTAAGCGTCGACCTTCGCAGGATCCTGGTATTCAAGGGCAGCGCCCTGCATCGACGTCTCAAGCTGGCCTTTCTCGACTTCACCGTAATAGTTCTGGCGCTCGCCGTACTCGTAACGGTTCAGGTCGTTGGAAAGGGAATTGCGCCGACTGCTGACAATCTGCGCGTAACGAGCGCGCTGTGCGTCGGTGGTCAGATTCTTTGCGATCTCGGCTTGCGTCTGGTCGAACTGATCAAGCGTCTGGTTGGTGACGTCGAGAGCGTTCTTACCCTTGCGGGTGAAGACGCCCCCGTTCTCGTCATACATCGCCTTTTGCTGCCACTGCGTGAGCTGATTGTCGGCTTCCATCAGCATCGCGGTGTCTGCCTTCTCGCGCTCTTTGGCGACAAGGATTTCGGCGCCGCGCTGAAAGCTGCGCAGGCCGGCCTCGATTGCCGAATTGTCGGGCGCAACGGCGCGCAGCTCAGTCGCCCGGGTCGGCTGCTGCTGAACCTGAGCCGTGTCGAATGTCGGTACCCGAGCCATTACCTGCCCCCCGCGAATGATCCGAACGCGCTACCGAGACCGCCGAGAATAGAACCGGTGGCCTTGTTACCAGCGTTGGTGACGGTCTGCGCAGCGTTGGCGCGATCCTGCTGAGCCTGAATGCGGTAGCCGTAAGCTTCGCGCGCCGCGTTGTTCTGAATGGTCAGCGCATCCAGCTCACCGATCATCGCAGTGTCGTCTTGAAGCTGCGCGGCGCTGCCGCTGTTCACGTCGATACCGTTTGCTGCCTGAACGGCACGCTGCGTCCCAAGCGCCTGGCCGGTACGCACGCGCTGCCAATCGGCTGACGTATCCCCGGCGGCGATGGTGTCATTAGCCGCCTGATCCTTGAGGGCGGCGTTTTGCTTGAACATGCCAGAGTTAAAGGCGCCCTCCTGCTTGGCGTTCTGCGCGCCCATCACACCGCCAGCCACGGCGATGGCCACCGGTATCAATGCCATCCAGCACATAATCAAATCTCTCTGTTCAGAGTGAACGGGTAAAAGGGGAAGCCGCGCGGACCATACGGAACCGCTGGGCCGAACTCGAAGCCGAGCCACTTCAGCCAGCGGATTGCGGCCGTGTTTCGGGCATCGACGTAGTTGATGAGGTGCCAGTGTCTGGTAAGCATTCCCTGCACCTCCGGCTTGCAGACCTTCAGGAATGCACGGGCATGTCGATCGACGTGGACGGTGCTGATCAGCCACGGCACGCCTACAGAACCGAGAATGCTGTAGGTCGCATCGCCGAACACCGCAACGATCAACCCGTTTACGACGATCTTGCGTGCGTTGAGGCTGCCGGTGATGGCTTCGCGCAGCGCCCTTTCCATGGGGATGCCCAGCGCCTCGGTAATCTCGTCGATATCTGCCTGGCGAACGATGGGCAGGATCTCGGCTACGTCATCAGACGTGACCGGTAAAACCTCAGCGGCCGCCAATAGTCACCTCCGGAATCACTGCCAAGACGGATAAAGGAAGCGGGTCGGACTGCCGGATGAACACACGTCCCTTGCCCTGCCAGTCGTTGGATATGGAGATTTCGGCCTGACCGGTAATGGTGTCGAGCGGCTGCTCGTAGGTTTCACGGCTGGTTTTCCTCTCGTAGAGCGAGTTTTTATCCTTGCCAGCGAATATGCCGCGAGACTCCTCGACGATCACGGTCAGGGCGGTGACCGCGATCTTCTTGTCGAGAACGGTCTCGTTTCCGTTCTTCAGTTCGAGGTCCAGCGTTTCCATGTCGGAGTGATACGGCAGGCCGATGTGCGCCACGCCTGCTGCCTCTTGCAGCACGACTGAGCCGCCTGCAACAACACGCTGCGGGTGCACGCTGCCATCGGCGAGAATCGAAACGGTTTTCCCTTCAAGGTGCGCCAAGCCCGAAATGGTCTTCGCCTGACGCGCCCAAGTGGATACGGCGACGTTACGCAGGACTTCCGGGCATATGATCAGCAGCTTTACCGTAACCACTGAAGTGCTGGTGTAACCGACCACTTCGACACGCACCGTCTCGGTGGTGGTGTCTTCATTGCTGTCGGTGATGGAACGCTTCAACGAATAGTGATTTCCGACACTGCCGACCGTGAATGGAGCATGACCAAGAGCAGTCATCGTCACGACTTCTGGATATTGCCAGTTGGTCCCACCAGAGAGAGTCAGGGTTTTGCTGCTGTCGGTGTTCCGGCCGTCATAGGTCAGGCCGCAATCAACGAAGAAAGCGTCTTCGATGTTGAGAATTTGGCGGGTGGCCATGCGCTCGACATAGCGCTTTTGCACACCGCTGATGGTTCGGCGCACCACCATATACAGCGCGTCTTCCTGGCCTTCTGGGATGCAGGCGATCGACTCAACAAAGCCGTCTGTATCGTGCCAGTGCCAGCCAACAAGCTGCTGCTCTGGCAGGTACGTGAGGCCGAGCAATACCCCGTCATCACGCACATACCAGACGATCGAGTCGGGAATCTTTTGATAGGCAACGCTGGTCAGCTCGTAACCGCGAAACAGATGGGCGCTGAAGATGGTGAGGTCATCGGCCGCAAACCCGTCGGAGTCGAGCGAGTAACCGAACGCGGAGACCCGGCTTCCGCGCGCTTGGACATACACGGCGCTGTTGCCAACAACAACTGGCGGAACAATCGCCGAACCGTCGTAGCCTTCCTGACTGGCCTGAATGGTCTTGGCCGTCAGCCCGGTATCGCCGCCGGAGAACGTCCATTCGCCGCCAGAGGTCAGTCCCAGCAGCTTGCGCAGGCCGAGCAGGTGGCGCATGCGGTTCACTTCACGGCTGGCAATGGTGAACGTGATCGCGTCATCGTCCTTATTCGGTACCGAAAAGCCGAAGTTTTTGAACAGACCAGTCTTTGACATCCAGACGGTTTGCGGATTGAGGTTGCTACCTGCGAACACCAGACGCTGCTGATAGTAGCCAACCGCGCCCGGGTAGTTGTTCACGCCCACGAACGGATCATTGCCATTAGGCGGCGTATCAGTCTTCACCGCGGTGATGTTGCGGTCAGTGAAGGTCAGCGCCGTGGCGCGGCCGATAAAGCCATAGATCCCAGCGCCAGCGTTGTCCTTGTAAACGATGTAATACGTTGCCCCTGGCACAGCCGGCCACACGACCGTTGCCGACGCGGTATCGGGAAAAACCGTCACGGTGTTGGATGTAACCGGCAATGATTCATCAATGCTGTTGCCGTCATCCAGAACCGCTGTGATCTGATAGCGCCAAACCTGCGTATTGGTCCCGGTGCCGGTAGCTGGGGTTGCTGTGGCCGATGCAGGTGCTGCGATGCGTGGTGCAAGGCTGATTTCTGAAGTGATCCAGTTGTCATGCGCCAAGCGGCCCAGCTCACGCGGCTTGTAGGACGGGTGCGCGAAGGTCATAAGGTCGGCGGACTGGGTGAAGTTCAACTGCTGCAGATCGAACTGCGTGTACGGCATCCCCACCTGGTACGGAAGGCCAACAAACGGGCCACCGCTGAACAGCACCTGGCCACCGTCTTTGATTACCCGCATTGCAAGGTCGCCGAACTGCAGGATGTAGGTCTGTTCGTCGTTGAACTGGAACGGGATCAGGCGGTTCAGCTTGGTGGAGTCAGCAACCTCGCACACGAACTTGGTGCCAGGGCGGTTACGAACACCGCCATATGGCATGACCATGAAGTTCCGGCAAAGCTTTAGCCCGGTGTAGTAGCGGGCGATATCGGTACGTGCGCTGGCAGAAGGCGACAGCTCGCCGGCGGCGAACGTTGGCTGCAATACGCTGGTCATCGGCGCACCGCCACGAACTCGGAGTCTGGCTCAGGGTCATCCTGCGACTCGTTGAAGGCAGAGGCCTCAGCCTTGGTCAGCGCAATCTGGTATTGCTGTGCCGCGAACTGTTGCAGATCCGACTTCGAACTCAGCGGCAGCGCCAGATCCATCGAGAGGCGCCAAGCCAGAGCATCGACGAACAGCGGATCAAAGAATGTGGAGTCCTCAACGCGGAAGGTGAAGCGCACGCCTGCCTCAGGCTGATCGGTGTTGATCGTACGGCCGCCGGCGTCATAGCCCACCTTGAACGGGATTTGCAGTTCGCTGGCCATCGGCCGGCGCTGACCTGGCTGAATGATCTCCTGGACCTTCAGGCAGTCAGACGGATAGCGATATCGGTAAGCCCAACCAGGCGCGGGACTGCCGATATCGGCAAGGTATACAACGGATTCCGCAAACGGCCATGGGAAATCGGAGAGCACCAGCTCACGCAGCGGGCCGTAAAAAACGCTACACAACTCCGCGGCCTTGCTCTTTTCGGTGAACGAAACGATAGGTTCGGTTTGCGCAACCCGCGACAGTGCGATGTTGCAGATCTCGATATCGCTTGGCATTCGGGAACCTCAGAAATAAGAAAGGGCCCCGAAGGGCCCTTAAGGGTTGCTGCTGTGGATCAGGCGTCAGGCAGTCCGTTGCTGTCGCCATCGTTGTCGCCAGTGCTGCCAGCGCCCTGCTGGTCCACTTCCTTGGCCGGGGCTTCCGTGCCCCCTATTTCACCGCCGGCATTCAGTCGATCAGCTTCCGCCTCGGCCTCAGCCTTATTACCAGTGAAGGTCCCAACCATTTGGCCGGCCGCGTCCTTGACGACGAACTTACCGGCAGCACCGCGAGCCGCCACGTAGCCCGTGTACTTCGGAACTTCCTTGGCCGGGGCTTCCGTGCCCTTGACCATCCATTGGTCACTGAAATGCTTTTTGTCTATCAGCTGGAACGTGTCGCCCGGATCCTTGATGGAGCCGCCATAGAATCCGCGTTCTTTCGCAGTAACTTGCATGATTTTCTCCTTACAGGATCACGGAGCCGCTGGCGTAGACAGCAGTGTCCTGCACATCCTTGACCAGACCAGCCCAAAAGGTGCCAGCGGTAAGTGGGCCAGTGCCGATGACATAGTTGACGCGCAGATAGCGGCGAACACCGCGAGGTACGGCAACCTGCACCGGACGCTTACCAACAGCGAGGTCGGACAAGGCCAAAGCGCCAGAATCGAACAAGGTGACCCAAGTGGAGTTGTCGTCACTGGTTTGAAGCTGGATGTTGGTGGTTGCTGCGCCAGCGGCCGCAGCGGCTACGAGAACGGCAACCACCAGATAAATTGGCTCGCCGGCGCCGATGTCTCGCCGGGTATTGCCGTGAGTAAGCGGTCCGAGATCAATGACATCAGTGGATGGTGCGGTTGCCGTCACAACCTGAGCGGCTGCGAAGGTATTCAGCTTGTCGGTGATCATGTTTCTGTCTCCAATGAGCCAGAGGACCAGCAGTCTTAGACTACTGGCGCCTCGGTGTTGAGAAGGGCATCGACAGTGCGGAAAGGCACGCCGCGCAAGCTGGTGCGGAACTCGCCATCGTATTCGTCGATTTTGAGCTGCACGTTTTTCTTGTTCATCGCCTGGATGTCGAGGCATTCGCGGATCGTGCGGTTCATGTAGAACGCGGCGCGGCCCATCTTCAGGTTCGGGATGCGGTGAGCGGCGCGGATCATGCTCTCGATCAGCTTCACCACAGAGCCATCGGTGTCGGCCAGCAGATCGGAAATATCGATATTGCAAATGCGAACTGCATAACGCCAGTCACGCAAAGCGACACCGTTGTCCCAGCCATAGTGGTCGCGGAAGGCGCGGAATTTCTTGCCAGTACCGTCGTCCACCAGCTCGATACCCATGTCTTGGTGGTCGAGACCAGCCTTGGAACCCTTCGGATAGATGCCGTGAACGGTTTGATCGCCCCAGACGACCAGCCAGATCGAGGCGTTGTCAGAGCCAGAGCCGCCCATCTTGATGATGTTCTGGCCGTTTTTCGCAGTGCTGTCGCTGTAGCGCGGCGCCAAGCCCAGGGGTTGCGACGGATTCAGTGCACTGTTGCTGTAGAACACGGCAGAAGCCATGGTCTGGTTCATGCCTTCGACAAACGCGGCGTTTTCGGAGAGCCGGAAAGCTGCGGTGTTGCCGTTAAGCATCGCCAGCTTTTCGTCCACGGTACCCAGCGCTTCGAGCATCGCGCAGGTTTCATCAACCTGTGCGGTGGTCGATTTTTCGGAAGGAATACCGGCGTTCAGTGCGCGCCATGCGCCGGTAGGCAAACCGGTACGCACCGTGGTGCGGTGGCCGGTAGGCAAGTTGCCTTCGATCCACAGCATGTCGGTAAGGATCTCGTTCGTTTGCGTGAGCATTTCAACAATGCGCGCTTGTTTCTGATCTGGGTCCTGACGCTTAGCCCAATCGGCGAGCGTCAAAGCCGTGGTGGCGATAGTTGCCATGTGCATATACTCCTTGGTTTAAGACTTGTTGCCGCCGTAGAAAACTTCTTCGTTCGACTTGCGGCCTGTTGTGGTTTGCCCGCCCGGCAAGACGAACTTGTCTTCCGAGATGGCCTGGCTGACGCGATGGCAGAACTTGAACAGGGCCGGGTGATTACCCAGTCCGGAGTTGTTGAGCAGATCCCGCAGACCGTCGTCGCCGAATGCCTGAATGACCTTGACGGCGCTCGCTACGCTCTTGTCGTAGTTCTCACCGCCCAGCTCTGGATCGTTTTTCACTGCCGTCGCCCACGCTTCTCCTTGCTTGGTGACAGCGGCCTGGTATTCCTCGGCTTGCTTGGCCGCCAACTTCGTCTGGAAGTCGACGATCTTCTGGGCCTTGTCCTGCGGCAGATTCAGTTCCTTGGCGAAGTCCTTGAACTCACCGAGGATTGCTGTATCCAGCTCCATGCCTTCCGGTAGGGTGAAGTCGGCGTAGGCTTCAGGCGCGCCCTGTGCCTTGTCAGCAGCCGCATCCTTGGGCTTACCGTCTTCTGGTTTTGCGGGATCACCTGGCTTTGCTGGGTCGCCACCTTCGGGTTTAGGGTCGGTGGTTGCCGGCGCTGCCGGTGGGGTCAACAGGGTGGAATCGGGAGCAGGCGCTGCTGCTGGAGCGGCCGCAGGCGCAGCAGGTGCGCCACCAGACGGTGCGCCTTCGGTTGGCGCTTCATTCATCAGGACGTGGCCCAGCAGTTTCATCATCAGGCGATTCAATTGGATTCATCCTCTACAGGCTTGGGGGCGTTCTCGGCGGCCATGACCGGGAACATCGCCGGACACAGGTCGTTGGTTTCGCCCAAAAGAAAAAGGCCAACATTTCGTTGGCCTTCGTTGAAGTTCATCACCCCGCCGTGGGGGTTGAATGAGGGTTGGAACACCTTGCAATGCCCCATCAGGCGCCACATGAAGCGCCGGCCGCGCGGGTCGCTCATCAGCCAGCGGAAGTCGGCGACCTCCTGCTGACGGACAGTTTCCTTTGCGGTTTCGTCCTGCTTGCGCAGTTCGTCGAGGTTTTCCAGATCGCTCATCAGACTGCCCCCGCCAACTGAGTCAGGGCGTTATTTCCGCTGGTGTCGGTCTTGCTGAGCATCTGCGCCCCCTGGATGACGCTGCCGAGCTGCTGCTGCATCTGCTCAGCCTGCTGAGCCTGGGCGCGCTGTTCGCGAATCGCTGCCACCTGATCATCGGCACGGACAAGGGTTGGCGGCACGCCGATCAGTTCGAAGTACTGCCGAATTGCCTCGTCGGAATCGAGCAGGTCAAGCGCGTTCAGGCTTTGGGTGGTGGTGGCCACCTGACCGGCGAAGCCAATGGCCCGCTCGATGCTGGAAACGCCGATCGCTTTCTGTGCCTGCGCAAGAATGCTGGTGAACTCGACGCGCAGATCGAGGCCGGCCAGCTCTTTCGGCGGTGGCGGAATCAGCGGTGCACCAGGCAAAAGGCCGGACCAGCGCGGAATCGACTGCTCCAGCATCTGGTTGAAGTACATATCGACCAGAGGATCAAGCAGGTCATCGGTCTGGCGCTCGAGCACGGGGCCGAGCATCAGCAGCTTTTCTTCCTTGCGGGTGGCGATCTCGTAAGCCGTCCGGACGCCGTCCATCTGGCTGACCATCAGGAACAGATCAACGAAAAACGCTGTGTCGATGATCTCGCTGTCGGCTTGGATTTCGCCGCGCAACTGGCCAAGCCATGCCGGGTTGACCATGTACAGCGGTTCGAACTTGGCGCCGACCTGCATATCGTTCAGGTATGTGATGCTCCCAGGAAGGATCGAGGCGCGCTGGTTCTTCAGGCTGGCAGGCGCACCCATCGGTGGGCGCACGCCTTTCTCCAGCAGCTCAGCCTTGCGGCGTTCCATGAGCTGCACGGCCTTCGTGGAACCGATGCACATTGAACCGGGGCCGGTGCCATAGACGTCTTCGCCGAGTACGTCCCAGCGCGGCGCCATGCAGGGGAACGTCTTGAACCCGGACTTGCGCAGAACGCTGTCCTTGTCGCTGCCCTTCTCCCAGTACACCGAGCGGAACGGCATGTTCTGGTTGTCCTGCTTGCCAGTCTCGCGGTTGTCGTTCGGCTCCAGTGCGTGCACGACATCTACCCAGGCTTCCGGGTTGCTATCCAGCAGCGTGCGTGCCGTAGGGCTCATATTCGATTTGCCGAACTGCTGCTCAAGCTGGCGCGCGGTCATGCGAAAGTCGCGGTAGAGCGTGTCCACCTGATTGCGACTGTTGTTGGCCAGCATGTAACTGCCCACGGCCAAAGGGTAGGAACGCAGCAGATCCTGCTCATCTGGCAGCACGATCATCGGAGCCGTGCCGAATACGCCTTCCTCGCTGTATCGGTTAGGTAGGACGCTGTATAGGTTCGACCGCGCCATCACCTCGCGCATGGCCTTCTCGACCGCGTAGAGCCATTCCTTGACCGGGGCGAACTCCATCATCTCCGGATCAGGCGTGCCGAACTTTACCCACGGTGCAGCCGGGTTCGTCATGCCGGTGTGCATTCCGGCGCCGAGAGTGCGAGTGGCAAATGACGCTTTCGGGTTGATGATTTTCTGATCGCGGCGCTTACCGTTGTTGGTGTCGGTGTTGTTCCAGCGCCCAGAGCGCGGGCTGATGAAGTCGCCCAACTCCTGCCACTCGGGCAGCCAGTTGCTCTCGCGCTCGCTCTTGAGGCGGGCGTAGCGCTTTTCGAGCGTGTCGCGCAGAGAGTCGGCCAACTTACACCCCCAACAGCGTTTTATTGCTGGTGTTGGCGCCGCCCAGAACACCCGACGAACCAGTCAGGATGGTGCCGTTTTGGCCGGACTGAGCCAGACGCCGGCGGCGTTCGGCATCGACAGCAGCCTGCACCGAATCGCTGCTGGTGGTCGGCGCGGTGGTGGTGGACGTTACTGACCCTGCGGCAGCTTCAGCCGCTGCCTTTTCGCGATCGGCCTTGCCGAGGAAACCGGTTTGCTCGCCAGTCAGGTTCGGCAGGCCAAGGCCTTCGAGGATTACGTCGCCGCCGCGCAATGGGTCCAGGTCAATCGCCTTGTTCACCAGATTCTTGATGCTTTTGCCACACATGATCATTTCTCCCCGTATGGGTCATATTCGGATTCCAGTCCGTTGCTGCTGCCGCCACTGGCGTATTCGTTGAATTGGCTTTTCATCACCGGCATTGCGAACGTCAGCGCCAGAGCATCAGCATCGTCCGGCGAGATGCCGAGGCGCTTCTTGATGGCGTCCTTCTTCTCCAGCGCGATCTGGTCCGTGCCGTTGTGCCCGTACATCGGCGACGTCAGTTCGGCTTCAAGCTCTGGGCAGGCATTGATGGCCAGGCCTGCGCGCAACGCCTCGCGCATCTGCCACCACATGTAAGTGCGCATGTTGGCGTAATGACGATCAGGTGCAGCGCTGGCGAAGTTCACGTCGAGGATCACCACACCTGGCATCAGTCGGCGCAGCTGATCGGCGACCGGTCCACCAACGCCGGTGGAGTCCACAAACACCGCGTCTGGTCGGTGATCCTGCACAGCGGTACAGACCTTCGCGATGAACAGCGTGGTGTCGCGGGTTTCACTGCCGGGAATCTTGATCGCCGGTATCGATCGAGTGTCGAGGCCCCGGCGAAACCGAATCACGTTGCTGTCCGCACCGCCACGGGCGATGTCGATGCCGCACACCAGGGCGTCGTCCAAGCCGAAAACCGGCTCGCGCTTCATGGCATCCGCTACCCAATCGGTCGGGATCAGTTGCAATTCGGAGGCCCTCGGGAACATGCCGCGCACGCGAATGCGGAAGAAGTCGCTGTCTTCGCCGTAGTCCTCTTGCCACTTGGCGAACTGGACCTTGTTGGTCCCGTCCACTGTTCGGCTATCGATCTGGCGAGGATTCCAGCGGTGCTTGTACTTCGAAAAACACTGCCGGAATCGGCCGGTGTTCTTGGTCGGGTTACCGAAGGCCACCCAAATAATTTCGGTGTTCTCGTCGGTCAGCGCGCCTTCGGCCACTTCCCACACCAGATCCGCAATAGCTGAAGCCTCGTCGAAGACCAGCAGCAGGCGCTTGCCTTCGTTGTGCAGGCCCGCGAACGCCTCGGTGTTGCTCTCCGACCAAGGCACGGCGTCGATGCGCCAGTTCTTTTCGTGCTCAGGGTCGTTGCTGATCAGTGCAGTCGCGGTCAGCCGGAACCAGTGGGAGGTGATTGAAAGCCGGTTCCACTTCGCCACCTCTGGCCAGGTCTTCGTGCGCAGCTGGTTCTCAGTGTTGGCCGTAACCACGCCACGGGTGTCGGGGGCTGTGTCGAGTGCCCACTTGATGATCCAGGACACCAGCGCTGATTTGCCGATGCCGTGGCCGCTAGCAACCGCTTCGTGGATGACCTCGCCCAGATCCTTGGCCCCGGCGCGGATCTTCTTGCCGATATCGTCGAGGACATCGATCTGCCACTTGCGGGGGCCGGTTTTGTTCGCGAGCTCGGTGCCCGGCTCACCCCAGGGGAATGCGTACCAGACATAGCCCAGCGGGTCGTCGGCGAATGAAAGTATGTCCTCGACCAGTTGTTGTTCGAGGTCAACCTCTGGCGCGGTCAAGGCGTTCACGTGCTTTTGCCATCCTCTGCGAGGTGGTGAGGTTGACGTCTACCGCCACCTGCTCACGGAAGGCATTGACGTTGACGTGCTTGCCGAGCAGCTCCAGGTTCTTCACCTTGTCCGGCCATTTGATTTTCTTCATCAGGCCCACGAGGTCGCGCTCCTTGCCGGCGCCTTCGAACATCTCGGCGATATCGAATCCGGACAGCGACTGGCGCCAGACCTTCGGCCACTTCGAAAGCGGCTTGATCGACAGGTCGTCGTCGAGGATGTCGAGCAGGTCCATCTGGTCGATCTCAGTCAGGCGGCTCAGCACGTAGTCAGCATCGATCTGCGTGCGCTTGTTGCGCGCCTCCATGGCTGCTTTGATCGCTGCTGCGATCTCTGGCCGCTCCATCAGCTGGTAGGCCTGATCCTTGGCGCGCTTCTTCGCATAACCCGCCCGAATGGCTGCCTGCGTAGCGTTGAGGTCAACCAGATACTCGATGACGAACGCCTGTTGCTTCGAAGTCAGGGCCATGAATCACCGCCCCTTTTGAGTGGTACCGCCCAGGCAGACGGTGTTGATGTAGTCCTGTGCCGCGCGCAGGGCTATCAGTCCTTGGTCGCCGTCGTCGGTGATGGCGACAATTCTTTCACCAGCCGCTGGGTCAAGTTCGGCTCTCGCTTCTGCATCACCCACGCCGGCGGCGCCGGTGGTGGTTCGGGTGGCGAGGACTGACAGCCGGCGTTGGCCAGTAGCGACAGCAGTACGAAGCTTGCGGTTATCGGCTTGCGCATCGGTCAGGGCCTTTGTGTGTTCGGTGTCGAGGTCAGCCAGTAGGCGCTGGGTGTTGCGGCGGGACTTGGCGGCCTTGGTCAGCGTGGTGACCTGATCGCGCGCGGTGGCCAGTTGATCGGCCTGGCGCTCGATGTGCTGCCAGCCGAACAGAATCGCTACCGCACACGCGGCGAGAGCAATGAGCAGGTAGCGATTCATGGCTGGCACCGGTCAGGCGAATGCGGCAATGCGCTGGCTGAGCACATCGAGGTAGACCGACATCGCATCAGCCTGAAGCTTAAGGCGCCCCTGCTCAGCGGCATCCAGCCCGGCGAACAGTGGCGTTTCGAAGAATCCGGATAGCTTGTCCAGACGATCAGCCAACTGCCCGCGCTCTGCAATCACGCGCTGTTGATGCTGGGGCAGATGACCAACATGCCCAATGGCGACGTTGGCCTCTTCGAACTGCGCCTTCGGACACCAGCTGGTGTAGCAGTCGCTGTATTTGACGGCATAGCCAGGCTGACCGTCCTTGTCTTGTGCCCAGGCCATGACGATCTTGGTACCTACATAGTGTTCAGTCATGACTGACACCCCCGTTCGCAACGCCTTGGTCTGGTAATGCCTGTTGAAACAGGCGCTCTTTCAGTTCGTAGCCCATCAGTGGCCAGATTTTCTGCTCGGCGTTCTGACGGGCGATCTTGCGACCGATCTCGGCGTTGAAGTTTTCAGGGCTGGCACAGGCGCTCTCTCCAGTGACGGTGAATCCGTTGCGCAGGATCAGGACGCAGAACGTCAGCAAATCCAACTGATCGGGAGGAGTGATGGTGCCGCCTTCCTCGACGGTGAGAGACCCTGCGCCTGCATAGCCGTCGCCGGCCGTGAAGTAGTGCACGCTGGCAATGTTCGCTTGCAGATCAGCCGGCGTAATGCGGGGAGCGGTCAGACCCTTCGCCTGAATTTCTTGCTCAATCGTTTTGTCGTTCACGGTGTATGCCTCTGGTGGGGGAATGTCAGGCCATCGCTTTCAGCGCGACCTGGTACAGCGCTTTGCGTTCTTCCGCACCGTTCGGCACACGTCCGCGCCGGCCGGTGTTGATCAGGCTGCCGATGTTCTGGTTGTCGCCGGCATCGGCCAATGCGTTCAAGTTCATGCTGTCCCAGTACCAGGCGGCGGACGTTGCGGCGTGCTGCGGGCGCTCCAGAAGTTCCGGATGCGTGATCAGGTCGAGCTGCAGCGCAGCGCCGCACGCGATGTAGTTGGTCTTCCCGGTGATCTGGATCAGGCCACGGCCGCGGAATTTCCAGCCGTCGCCCGGGGCGGTGTTGCCCATGCGGCCGCCGTAAGCAATGTTCGCGATGCGCTCGGGCTTGCGTGCGCACTCCGCTGCCAGATCCGCGTCAAACCGATCCTTCCACTGGATCATCAGGCCGGCGGCGCTGTAGTTCAGGTTCTCGACCATGCGGGTCAAGCGGACGCTTTCGTGTCCGACCTGCGCCAGAAATGCCGCGAGGCGCAGCGGCGTGGTGATCCGGAATCGCTCGCAAGCGTTGTTCAGCGGGTCAGCCCACAGGCGAGCGGTGGCGTCCTGGCAGCGCATGATTGCGGCCAGGTGGGATGGGGTGATTTTCATCAGTCCATTCTCAGGATGCGGGCGACGTTGCCGCCGGCGCGGTAGACAAGCACTGCCAGCACCAGCAGCACGATCAGGATGAACGGGGAAACGGCCGTGGTTGGCTTGGCCAGCAGGATGGCGAGCATCACCGACAGCCACTCACAGCCAGTTGCTGCGGCAAGGGCATAGGCGCACCACGACACGCCGGCGCGATACCGGGCGCCCTGGCGCTGATAGAACGCGATGCGAAAGCAAATCGCGCCACAGATCGCGGCTGCGGCCAAAGTCCATTGGTCAACCATTGCGGCTACCTCCGAATCTCTCGGCGACCCATTGCAGCCATCCGGGCATTTTGCCGCCCTCGATCCACTCCAGAAGACTGATACACACGGCCACGCAGAACAGCGCGCCGAAGAATGCGACCAGACCGGAAGTCCTGGCCCACTCACGGCCGATGACCTCGCTGGCCACGTAGTATCCCAGCACCCAGGACGCGATGAAGTAGCCGAACCGGGCCAGCGGCTTCAGGTCCTTGGCGAACACCACGAAGAACATGGCGCCGGCAAAGGCTCCCACAACGGCATTCACATCGACGCCCGGCATCATGCTCGCCGCCGTCACACCGGTAACTCCAGCCACGCCTGCAGCCGCCTGAGCGGCCAACACTGCACCGCTGCTTGGCTCTGCCATTTGCGTACCCCAGAAAACGAGAAAGCCCCGCACGACGGCGAGGCTCAAGATTGAATTTTTGGCAACAAAAAACCCGCTCAAGGCGGGTTTGTGAAATCGGTGCGTAACTTCGCAACGTGGGAAAAAGGTATCAAAACGCTCGCCATTTGGTCAAGCGACCCTTTTTGCGACGTCTCCAACGCGCTGGCGCTGGTTCCAGTATTCGCAGATCCGGTCGCTGTACCGCAGGTGCCGCGCCTGATTTTCGTGCGTGTCGCTTCCCCATTCGCGGCGGTATGCGGCGCCGTAGACGTTCATGCGGTGGAACCACCGACGCAACTGATCGACGTCCATGGCGTTCAGGCGATTGTGCAGCGCCTCGCGGGCAGATCCACGGCGCGCGGCGTACGCTTCAGCCCGCTGATCGGCGACATGCTCGCGGTCGTAGATATCCCACCGGCAGGTGCCGAAGACTTTGCGCTCAGCCATTCGCACGATAACCGCCGCAACAGGCTTCAGCGCTTTCGCGTCGAGCTGATCCACGGCGCGAGCGATGATTGCCCAGACCGGCGCCCAATCGCGCGCCCAATGGGATACAGCGAACTTTGTGCCGTACCAGTCCTGCACGAACTCAGCGACACGCCCGGGCCCCCAAGCCTCACGGCCATTCACGGCGGCCTGATGGCTCTTGATCGCCGCCAGCGCCATCCAGTAAGCCACCTCGCGGCGTTTTGCCGGGTAGCCGTCGAGGTCAACGGTCAGCCACACCAGCGCGTGCGCCACGTTGATGTCCTGGCCATTGGCGACAGGTGAGTACAGCGCGTGCCCGAAGTGCTGCAGCGGCTTGGGCAGCGTGCCGATGGCAGATTGCACAAGACCGGCGGCCAACATGTGGGCGCACCGGCCGTTGCTGTCGCGCATGGACGGCATGGTTTCACCGACCACGCGCCCCTTCTTCCCCAGCTTGATCCGCTCCTGAGCCGCTGCCAGCACCGAGTCACGGCTTTCGTGCAACGCTTCCCGCCAGGCTTGCCGCGCACTGATCAGTTTCATGGTTCTCCCCTTGTTGCGTAGTTCTGCGTAGTTCGGTGAATCACTGGCAAGCGGTCGGCAGACCGAGTGTGTAGAGCTTGAATGCGGCGAAGACCAGCACGGTCAACGCAGCGGCACCAGCGGCGAGTACGGTGTTCATGATGGCTTTCCCTCAAGCGGTACAACCCGGACCATCACGCCCGGGGTCTCGCCGAATTTTTTGGACATGGACACATTGGTGACCTGCACGTCGTCCTTGAAGACGATGCCGTTGATGCCGTCGCAGATCGCTTTCAGCACGTTGTCGATGTCGGGCTTTTTGGTGGGTTTCACGTCGCCGGCGAGCGCTTCGGCGCGCTTCTTCTTCGACCAGGACTGAGCAACGGACACGATGATTTTCAGCTCGACCATGACGGGGCCGGCGATCAGATCCCGGCCAGACATGGCAGTTGCTGCATGCTGACCGATCAAGGTCTCATACGCTTTTGTCTCAGCTGGCGTGTACAGCATGGGCACAGGCTTCTTGCCTGGCTTGGCGCCCAACATGCGAACCCGTGGCCTGCCCTTGCCCACGGCTTCGCCTGGTACCACGAACGCGACGGGATTCAGATCAGACATGTTCGTCTCTCCGGATCTTGAGCGTCGCCAGCAGCAGCGCACGGCAGGCCTTGGGGTCTTTGGGGATTTCGAGGACGTCGACGATGCGGTCGACCTCGTTACGGCTGTGCTCAAGCTGGACCTGCTGGCGCGGACGCATGCCGTCGTGACCCAAGCCTTTGGCGATACGCCCTTCAAGCGGCTGGCCGGTCTGGGCGCGGCGCATGACGATGGCGTAGTTGCGCTCGAAGCGCTGGAACAGGGCTTTGTCGCCGTGGGTGGCCGTTCGCAGGTCGAACGTGCTGGTGGCTTCGGCTGCGACCTTGACGGCCTTGTGGCTGTAGGTGCCGCGCAGGGCTTCATCCCACGCCTGCTGGGTGCTTGGCAGGTCGTTGACTTGCTTGCACAGGTCGAGGAAGTCGCTTGGCGATGGTGGGAATTTGCACTCCTGCACCATGCGATGCAGTCCGCGGTTCACGGCTTCATCGCCAAGTTCGTGAATCACAGACATCCACACGCGGCGGGCAAGCTGTTCGGCCTTGGTATCGCCGTAGTGTTTCTCGTACCAGGCCGGGTAGGCGGTCTTCAGCGTTGCGAAGATTCGGCGCACAGCGCTGCGCACCTGGTGCTCAAGCTGAGTGACGTTCTCCGGTACCGGCTCACCAATTGGGGTCGGTGAGGATGTCGTGAGCGTTGCGCGTGCGGCGTTGATCAGTTCGTCCACCGGTTTCATGGGATAACCCCCTTGCTTGTTGGGTGCGGGCTTGACGTTTCAGTTGCTGGGCGAGCGCGTGCTCCCACTGAGCCTGTGTCTTCAGGTCATCGGGTCGGCTGATCCAGTACGAGCGGAATTCGAGAAGTTGGTCGGCTTCGAAGGTCTGGCCGGCCATGCCGTTGCGAAACAGAACGGCGGTGAACGTCTTGGGGTCTGGCTCCCAAGCGTCGTGCAGCGAAAATTTCGTCTGCGCGGTATGTGTGTGTATGTCTTTACTCTTATCTGTATCTAATCTGTCGTGACTTTCCGTGACAGCTTGTGACGTGTCATTTCCAGCATTTCCTGCTTGTGCGTTTCTTTCACGTTCGCGCTGTGCACGTTTGCGCTCAGCTGCCGATTTGGCCCCTGTTTCAGGGTTACCTGCGTCCTCACGCTTGGGCTGCCGCCCTTCCCAACCAGTCAGCTTGTCGCCATCCAAAACGCGACTCTGCATGGCAGAAAAAACAGCCTCGACCTGTTCGTCTGTCACGTCCAAAGCGGACGCAATGTCCTCTTTCGTGACTGTCACGTGACCGCGCGTGACATTTCGTGACGCATCAACAAGCAGGTGCACATACATCGCCTGGACGAGCGCAATCGGCTGGCCGGAGACGCGGGCAATTGTTCGCCATTTCGGGTCATTGGGCATGTCATGCCAGAGCCTGAGCCAGTCCATGGTCAGTCTTCCTCGAGCTGGTCGACGTGCTGCACATGCTCCATCCAGCGCTTGGCCTGGTGAAAGATCGCCTCGATATCGCGCTGGTTGAAGCAACGCATTTCATTGGGAACGATCTTCAGGTCGAGCACCGCCAGGATCTGGGCGAACTGCTCGAACTTCTCTGGCTTCATGCGACTGATGGTTGCTTCGTCGCAACCGACTGCAAGCGCCACAGGCCCGTTGCCGATCGATGCAAGCCGCTGCATTAGAACTGCGTAGTTCTTGCGGGCCCTTACGGTCTGCTCTTGGTTCAATGGGCTGGACATGATTAGGCGGCCTCTTCTCCGGATGCGGGAAACCGCTCCGGATAGAGGATGTGGATTTCGGTGATTTCACCGCCGAACACCTTGCTCAGGTTCTCCGCAAGAGCTGCGGATGCACGCTGAACACCGCGCTCGACGCGGGAAAGGTTGCCGGAATCGACGGCATCACCGAGCTGCGCAAGACGGGCCGAAACATCGGCCAACGTCCATTTCTTTGCGAGTCGGGCACGTTTTAAGGGGGTCATGGCAAGTCGCCTTGAGTGGAAGACGAGTTGATTTTGCGCATTGCGCAAATTAAGTGCAAGCCAAATTTGCGCATGGCGCTTTGCGCGGGACGCAACAGACAAAGAGAATTGCCAGATGGATATAGGTCAGATCATCAGAACCGCGCGGAAGGCCAAAGGCTGGACGCTCGACGAACTTGCGCACCAGGTCGAAACCGACGCTGGCAATCTTTCACGGCTGGAGCGCGGCAAGCAGTTTGCGAGTAAGGAGCTGCTTGGGCGAATCATGAAAGTTCTAGGAATTGAACTGTCCCAGGCGCAAGACGCCGGGATGTCGAACGTGCAGATGGCCCTGCAACCAAGCCGGGAGCCTAAGGAATATCCGTTGGTGAGCTGGGTTATTGCTGGTGAGTGGGCGGAGTCCTGCGACAATTTCCACCCGGGCGATGCTGACGAATGGATTGCCTCAACAGAAAATGCCGGAGAGCACGGCTTTTGGCTCACGGTGCGCGGCGACTCGATGACCTGCGCCGGCAATCCAAGCTTCCCGGAGGGTTCGCGCATCCTGGTGATGCCAGAGGCCGAGCTGATCAGCGGCAAGTATTACGTGGTGAAGATGATGGACAGCGGCGAAAGCACCTTTAAGCAGTACATCGAAGATGCTGGGCTGAAATACCTGCGCCCACTGAACCCTGGCTACCGTACCATCCAGATCAACGGCGAATGCAAGTTCATTGGCCGAGTGATCGACACCAAAATGACCGGCCTTTAACCAGGTACCCACCATGCCCGCCATCATCACCCGAGACTCTGCCACCGGCGCCACGTTCGCTTGCGGTCTGCTGCTGATTGCCTTCGCGGGCGGGTCTTACCTGCTTTTTGATTGGGCGCAGGCCGGGATGCTGTTCTGCGTCGGAATGGCCGTTTGCTTCATCACCTGCATAATTTCCGCCCTGCTCGGCGAGAAGGCCTCGCGCAGCGATATCGCCACAATGGCCGTTGCAGCGGCTTTCTTCATCTGGCTGATCGTCCACAACTTGTAACTCCCGCCATCCCGTAAATCAGCCCGCCAATGAGCGGGCTTTTTTTCGTCTGCTGTTTTTGCAAATTTGCGCTTGACGCAAATTAAACTTTGCGCATAATGCAATCCATGTGTTGCGCATTGCGCAAATTCGAAACCAGGCGAAAGCCAGCGCTCTTTAGTTTCACCGCTTCACCCTTGCCGGATAACCACCGGCGGATTCAAAGGCAAGCGATGGACCGGCCTCAACGGTTCAGAGGGGTGGCAACTGCCCTGGGTGTGCAGCGCAAAGCACCGAATCAGTTTTCCAGCGGACAGGGTCGCGGCTGGAGAGAAGGAAACACCGGAATTTTTCACTGATGCACCTGGCGACGGGTGCATTGGGAAAACAACCGGAGATATACCATGCTCCTGATCATCCTGATCGGCGCAGCGCTTGCGCATGTGCGTCCAGAACCGCCCTGCTCTATCGCGCTGCCAACCGATCCGCAACGTGCACACCGTGAGCGATGGCGATGTACCGCCGGGGTCGCCGCGTTCTGGCGCTGAACGATCCCGCCCAAAACAACCGGAACTCATTGAGCGACACCAGCAAGCTGCATCTGAGCAATACCGAAAAGCCCCTCCCGTCCAGTTGGGGCTTTTCTTTTCCCGACACAAACCCGAATGCACTCACCCCGCGCCCAACGGCAACCAGCGGAGCGAACGAGTGCATCCGAGTTTTGTTGGATCAACACCCGCCACCACGGAGGCGAACGCCATGACGTACGAAGTGATTGTTGAATGGTTTGTGCTGCAGGTCGAGGTGACTCACTGCGAGAACATCCAGCCTTGTTTCAATGCCTGGAACAGCGACTGGGACTTTTACGGAAGCCGGGAGCTGGAGTTCAAGGTTCTGTCGGGCAACACCTACGACAACGACGGCGTTCGCATGAGCGTTACCAGCGAAGAGCTGAGGGTGTTCGGCAAGCAGTACGCCAAACAGATTGAGACGGCGCTGTGGGTTGAGATTGATGCCCAGCAGCGCCGGTCACGGTGGGCAGCATGAGCCGCGCACACGACACCGCGCTGGGAATGATCGATTCGCGGTTTGCCCTGCTGCGCGCTGGCGACTCGTCGGCGCAACTGCATGCCGAAACCAGCATGGCCATCGAAATGGCTCACGCCTTGGGCGCGATCGATATCAAAGAGCACCGCCACTACGTGACCCGTCTGGATCGCATCTATCAGACGCAGGCAGAAGCGTTCCTCACCGATATTCGGAGGTCAGCACCGTGACGATCACCGCCAAGAACTGCAAGGAACTCGCAAAAGCCCTGAATCTTCGGGGCTTTTTTTTGGTTACCGATTTGCCGCCGTTCACCCGCATCGAGATCCGGCGCGGTGAAATCGTGGTGCGCATGCCATGACCCTTGCGCAGAAAGTCCTCATGGCTCTTGCTGCTCACGAACTCTCACTGCAACGGATCAAGTCCCTGACTGCAGAGATTGGGCTGCACCTTGGTCGGTGTGAGAACCGGTTTGATCTGATAGGACCAAAGCCTGCCAACCCATATCCAGAGCTTGGCGACCTTCCTTGGCCGAACGGTAGCGAAGAGCATTGGCGAATCCTGTATGACGAAAAAGGTCAGCGCAGAACGCATATGTGGGAGGCGTTCAGGTCTTGGTCAGATGAAGAAGACCGGGGCCTAAATGACGATGAGGTTTCGGCTTACCTGCTTAGGCAAGGCTGTGTCCACTGCACTCGGGCTTGGTATTTCGTCAGGGAGCGCAAGAAGGAACGCCGAGACTTGGGCAACTTTCGGCGCTCACTGCGCGCCTTGGGCAAATCAGCCATCAAGGCGCTGGACTCGTTGCCATGACCACCAACCAGCGCTACCGGCGCCGCGCGATCCGCGCCATCTCGGCCGCTGTCGGCCTGACCTTCCTCACCATTGTCCTGCTGGCGCCTGCGCTCGGCGGACTGATCACTCAGTAGGTAACACAATGACGATCGATCCTCGGGCGAACGCCCCCGAGCGTATTGCTGCGCCGGAACCGCTGCCACACGTCAGCCGCCGCGCACTCAAACGCGTAAAAAACCCGCTGCCAGTTCCCACCATCTGCCGCTATTGCGCTGGATGCGTCGAGCTTGTCAGCAACTCTGAAATCTACAACGGCCGAACTTACGGTGATTGGCCATATGCCTACCTCTGCTCTGACTGCAAAGCCTACGTCGGCCTGCACCCGGACACGGATATCCCGCTGGGAACCTTGGCGGACGCGCAATTGCGTAAGGATCGGAACGCAGCCAAAGGCGCATTCCATCGCGTTAAAGAAAAGCGTGGTTTCAGTCGCTCCCTGGCTTACCAGTGGCTGGCAGGAAAAATGGCCATTGAGGTTGGCGAATGTCACTTCGGCTGGTTCGACCATAGTGCCTGCGCAAAGGCCTTAGCTATTTGCACTGAAGATCTCGCGGCCACTCCCGGCAACACCAATGCCTGGGTCGAAGCCTTCAAAAACGTGAGGAAAATCACATGGCCGTAACAACCGTGCGCGCATCTTCATGGGGTTCGCTTTTCGACTGCGCCTTCAAGTGGGAGTGGATTCACTTGTTGGGCCACCGGTCGCCGGGTAGCCCGCGCTCGCAACTCGGCACCGCGATTCACGCCGGCACCGCGGCGTTCGATTCGGCCAGGATCAATGGCAGCAACCTGTCGGCCTTCGACACCGCCGAGATGTTCGTGCACACGCTGCGCAACCCGGATTACGACGTTGACTGGCGCGGTTCGGATATAACCCTGGCGCAGGCCGAGTCGATCGGCCTGCAACTGCACACCAAATACTGCAACGAAATCAGCCCGCGTTATGAGTTCGTGGCGGTGGAGCGCACGGCCACGCCGCTGGAAATCGATTGTGGTGGCGGCGTCATTGTCCGCCTGACTGGCCAACTCGACCGGGCGCGGATCTGCAAGACCGGCACCGGCAAAGGCATTGCCGACGTGAAGTCGGGCCGGGTCGCTGCATCCGATGGCAAGGCCAAGACCAAAGGCCACGCCGCGCAGATCGGCACCTACGAAATTCTCGAAGAACACACTACCGGCGAGCCATGCACCGCACCGGCTCACATCATCGGCCTGAAGACCGGTGGCAAGCCGGAAACGGGTATCGGCGAGATTCGCAACGCACGCCAGATGATGGTCGGCACCGAAGAATTCCCCGGCCTGATCCAGATCGGCGCCGACATGTTCCGCACTGGCCTGTTCCCCCCTAACCCACAGAGTTTTCTGTGCAGCGCACGCTACTGCCCGCGCTGGTCCTCCTGCCCTTACCACGAGTAATTGCCCATGAAAGCGCAAGACATGTTCATTCGCCTGGTGGATCCCACCGGAAAGCACGGCACCGTTATCAACTCCCATCGAGTCTGGGACCGGGAGCGGTTCTACGAATCGCAGGTGAAGCAACATGAAGACCCGAAAAAGAAGATCGAGGATCGCCGTCTGGTCTCGGTCGCCACTGAAGCCGAATACATCGAATCGCGGAAGGTGAATAAATGAGCCAGACCACTCTGGCGGCAATGCAGACCAGCGCTGTTGCCGCACCCAAAAACGACGCACCAATGTCTCTGTTGACTGGCGCCGGATTCGATCAGATCCAACGCGTTGCCAAAGCCCTGGCCGGTTCGACCCTGGTGCCCGTCCAGTACCGCGCGTTCACCGAGGTAAAGGAATACGGCAAGGTCGTCGGCCACCAGCCGAACGGCGCCGGCCTTCCAAACTGCATCGTAGCCATGAACATGGCGCAGCGCATGGGTGCTGACCCACTTATGGTCATGCAGAACCTTCATGTGATTGAAGGGCGTCCGAGCTGGTCAAGCCAGTTCGTCATCGCTGCGCTCAACAGTTGTGGACGCTTCAGCCCGCTGCGTTTCGAGTTGAGCAAGCCAGGCAAGACAGAAGAACTGACATACAGCGCAACATTCTGGAAGGACGGGAAGAAGGTAACTGAGCAACGAAAGGCCACCGTAAAGCACAGAACCTGCATTGCTTGGACCGTAGAGCGAGGGGTGAACATTCCTCAGTTTACCCCTGAAGAGCTGCGAAAAAACACACAGCTGGAGCTCTGCAGGCAATACGGCGTTCCAGTAATTGAGGGCCCAGAGATTTCGATTCAGATGGCAATCGATGAGGGCTGGCTTACAAAAAACGGCAGCAAGTGGCTGACGATGCCCGAGGTTATGTTGCGCTATCGCGCCGCCAGCATGCTGGGACGCCTGTATGCCCCGGAACTGCTGATGGGCCTGCAAACCCGAGAAGAGGTCGAGGATTTCATTGAGGCGACCCCTGACGGTGCTGGCAATTACACGGTCGACGTCAACGACCTACGCAACAGGGAGCCCGAGCCGCCATCAGTTGTGGACAGCGATGATGATCTGGCCGACGAAAATGCATCAGATTCGCCGGAAACTGCAACAGAAACGGCAAAAACTGCAACAAATCAGGCCGAAACCGTTACAGAAACCGATGAAACCGACACCAAACCCGCCGATACCGGCGACCTGCAGTTCGAGTAACCGCAATGGCTACTCAATCGGTCATCGAGATTTACGACCGCGTCGAGGAATTCCAAGCCCTGTTAGCCGCCGCTGAGCTTCACGCCAGCGGCGCCTGGGAGCTGGAATTTACCGAGAGCCTGCGGGCCAACTTCAAGCGCTACGGCGCGCACACCCACCTGAGTCCGACACAAAAGTCGAAGCTCGAACGCATTGCGAAAGCCTGAGGACACCCCATGAAACCTGAACATAAGGCAATCATTGAGCGCGCCAAGATGGCGGACGTTCCGCCGTCCTACATTGCGCACGAACTGCTGGTGCACGACCTGGTTGAAGCCGGTCTGTTTGAGCTGAAGAACCTGCACTCGCCCTACAGCAAACTGAACGAAGGCCAGCAGCAGGAAGTGATTGATCGCCTCACCGAAGCGGCTGAAAAAGCCGTGCATAACGCGATTGCAATCATCAGCTCGCGCAACGTCTCGACCATCGAAGTCACGATGAAAGAGGTCAAGTTCAACTCCAAGCAGCTAACCTTGACGTCGATCGTCGACGCGAAAGACCCGAACCGGCACGACCTAATCGACAGCGCCGGCCGCCTCTGCCTGCTGGTGATGGCGCCAGACGACTATGCCGAAGGCCTGGACTTCATCCAACCTGACCGCGATCAGCCTGATTTGCCGCTGCACGTCAGCAATTTGACCGGCAGCCTTTTCGGCGGCGGTGCCGGGCCGGATGAACCGGACGGCGAACAACTTCCCGACCACGACGGTGAAGGTGAGGACCCGCTTTACGCCGAGGCCGTCAGTTTCGTGATCACCACCCGCCGCCCCAGCGTCAGCGCTCTTCAGCGTGCGCTGAAGATTGGCTACAACCGCGCCGCTCGCCTCATTGAAGCCATGGAAACCCAGGGCATCGTCACCGAGGTGAACACCAACGGCGGTCGCGAGGTGATCGCACCTGCTCCTGAGTTCGACGAGGTCGAGGTCGAGGGCGCCGCTGAGGATCGGAACTTTGGTTTGGTTGACGCCGGACATCCGGATGACTTCCACACCAGAAAAGAGTTCGGCGACTTCAGCTACGAAGACGCCGCCCAGCTGGTCGTGCTGCACGCCAAGACGGTCGATGTCGCCTACCTGCAACGCCGCCTCGAAATCGACAGCGATCAGGCCACCACCCTGCTGCTGCGCCTCGTCGACAACGCCGTGATCGAACTCGAAACCGAGGGCGAAACGTCCCTCGAAAACACCTACAAGGTCATCGCCGAGTTGGCGAACCTCGACCTGGAGTAACCCACCATGCGCCTGAACCACCTGTTCGTTGAAAACTTCCAAGGTCTGCACGCGTGCAACCTGGACCTGTCCGCACCTATCACCCTGGTCAGCGGCCCGAACGGCGCCGGCAAGTCCAGCCTTCAGGAAGCGATCAACCTGGCGCTGGGAGGTCAGGCGCGTGTTTCGCTGAAGAAGGACTACCAGTTGCTGGTGACCGAGGGCCAGAAAAAGGCCCAGATCATCGTCAGCCATGACGACGTTGCCAGCAGCTACATGCTGCCCGCCGGCAAGGGCGACCACACACTGGCGACCGGCGACGAATACCTGCCCTACGTGCTGACGCCCGGGCTGTTCGCCAGCCTGAAAGACGTCGAGCGCCGCAAAATGCTGTTCGCTCTGACCAAATCCAGCAGCAAGCCGCAAGTTGTGGTCGACAAGCTGCTGGCCAAGGGCGCAAACGCGGACAAGATCGAAAAAATCAAACCATTGCTGCTGAGCGGTTTCGCCGCTGCTCAAGACCAGGCCAAGACCTACGCCGCTGAAAGCCGCGGTGCCTGGAAGGGCTTGACCGGTGAGGCTTACGGCGACGTCAAGGCTGAAGGCTGGACGGTTGATATCCAGCCACTGCCGGACGACGCACCGGAGCTGACTGCCGATGATTTGGCAGCCGCTCAGGCTGATCTGACCAAAGCGGCCACCGAAATCGAGAAAGGCACTCAACACCTGGGCGGCCTGAACGCCAAACGCGACGCGGCAACCAAGCTGGATGAACGCCGCGCTGCGCTGGAAGCGGTTTATCTGGAACTGAACCGCCGCAAGAATAAGCTCGAAGCCACCAACAAAGAGCTGGAGCCGTGGAAGGAAAAGGTCAGCACCGCCGAACAGCAGGTGCAGGCCTTCAGCGGCGAAAGCCCATGCGAATGCCCATCCTGTGGCACAAAGCTCAAGATCGTCGGCAAGGTGCTGGAACTGTTCAAGGGCAAGGCTGCGGACGCCGGCAAGCTGGCAACTGCCCAAGCCGAACTGAAGAAGGCGAACGACGCTTACAACCTGCTCGCCCGCACTCAGGTCAACGACCAGAAGGCCGTGGACGAATCGGAACAGGCCGGCCGTGATCTTCAGGCGCTTACCGACACCATGGAAGAGCCTGTAACTGACGCGATGATCAAGCGCGTCGAGGACGCCATTCAGGTACAGCGCAACCTGCGCGACGCCGCCAAGGCCAAGGTAGAAGCGATCAGCGAACGTCTCGACCTGCTGGCCAGCGCCGAGCAGAAAGCTATTGATGCTGGCAAACACCACGCCGACGTCAAGGAGTGGTCGGCCATCACCGACCTGCTGTCTCCCGACGGCATCCCGGCCGAGATCCTGGCCGGCGCATTGAAGCCGTTCAACGAAAGCCTGTCCAAGTCGTCCGGCCTGTCTGGCTGGAAGAAGGTGCAGATCGGCGCCGATATGAACATCACCGCCGGCCGCCGGCTGTACACGCTGCTGTCGGAGTCGGAACGGTGGCGCGTTGACTGCCTGCTGGCCCTGGCCATCGCCGAGCATTCTGGACTGCGCTTCCTGATCCTCGATCGCTTCGACGTCCTCGACCTGCCCGGGCGCGGCCAACTGCTCGGCATGCTGAAGGCCATGGCCAGCGCCGGCACCATCGACAGCGCCATTGTCTGCGGCACGCTCAAGGCGCCCCCGGCCAAGCTTCCGCCTGAAATAAACGCCGTCTGGATCGAAAACGGCGTAGCAGCCGGTACCGAGCAACTACAGAAAGCCAGTTGAGCCAACCCATCGCAATACCACAGGCGCCTACGGGCGCCTTCTTTTCGCCTGGAGAAAACCAATGTCCGACCGTACCGATTTGATTTGCTTTTTTGATACCGAAACCACCGGCTTGCCGCGCTTCAAAGATCCGAGTGAGGATCCGCGCCAGCCCCATCTGGTGGACATCTGTGCGCTGCTCTACACGCCTGAAGGCGAGCTGGTCGATTCGTTCGAAGCGATGATCCGACCTGATGGCTGGGAGATTCCAAACGAGGTCGCGGTTATCCACGGCATCACCACTGAAATGGCGCTTGAGCATGGAATTCCCGAGGCAGAAGCGCTCGCCGGGTTCTTCGGCATTCACGACCGTGCCGCGCTGCGCGTTGCCCACAACATCGGTTTTGACGACCGCATCATGCGCATCGCGATCAAGCGCTACATGGACGACTTCGCGGCCGAGGCCTACAAGGCCGGCCCCGGTTACTGCACCTGCCAGAGCAGCAAGAACCTGGTGAAGTGCCCGCCAACCGAGAAGATGATCCGCGCCGGCTTTGGGCGCCAATACAAGCAGCCCACCGTTGCCGAGGCCCTGCTGCACTTCACTGGCGAAGAGCTGGTGGGCGGCCACCGCGCGCGGCCCGACACCGAGGCCTGCGCCCGCATCTACTTCGCCATGAACCCGCCTGCTCAGGTGGCTTGAACAACAGCACCACCCTACTGCTGGCTGCCGCCGGCGAAACCTTCATGCTCAACAGCATGCCGATCTGGGTACGCCCTGTGGCTGTCGGTCTGAGCGTTTCTCAGCAGGTAACCCCATGAACTCAATCGCACAACAGGCGCTCGCCAGCGCCTTGGGCAAGGCTCTGTCCGCTCCCACAGGCAAAACCCAGCAAACACGGGCCACGGCAGAGGGAAAAGGCGCGTTTGGCCCCGTCCCGCTCCCACAGCTGAACATCGTCGGACCGATCAACCGCGTCATGGAACTGGAGGGCAAGCGGTATGCCCTTGAGTTCGTTCGGGCGCTGGGATCGTCCATCCGGCGCAAGCCAATCCGTGAAAAGGCGGTTGCCGATCTGACCAGGTACGCCGCGCAGCAGCCGGCCAGCGTGGCGAGCGGCGTAAAGATCGTCATCGATGTGTTGAAGGGGGCGTGATGAACAGACCAGCGTACGGAACACCCGAATACGAAGAGCAGTGCCGCATCAACCGCAACTGTTACAACGTCACCGACTGGGGCAAAGAGCGGATCGCCAAGATCATCTGCATGGATGACCGTAATGCACGGGTGAGAGCTTTCAACGACATGACCAACTACCTGTCGAACCTGCACCTGATGTTGCGTGATGTCGGCGCCGGCGGCCACGTTCACTTTTGCAACCACTGCGGAAAACCTGAACAGGCTCAGTACCAAGAGCCAGTTGCTGCAAAGCTCAAGGCCAATGGTCTTTGCCACCGCTGTGACTTCTGGCACGACAAGCGTACCGCCTACAACGCTCAGCAGCGTAAAGGCCGCATGCTGGTGATGAGTGGCTGGGTTTACGGCGACAGCGGCGACCAACCCAACGGCAACAAAAGCTGGCTCGGGTTCGGCGGTTCACGCTGGTACCTGTACCAGATCACCACCGGCAAGTTATGGACCACGAACAATCTGTTCAGCGCCGGCGATATCCCCGCCGATTTCTTGGCTGGCATGCCGGACAACGCCGTGTCGCTCACGAAAGAACAGTTCGAACTGGCACAGGCGGGCAGAACATGAGCCAGCAATCAGATATCCAGATCATTGATGTCATCGCGCGCACCGTGCCCTACAGCCAGCATACCCACTACTACGTGGTTGTCGATCGACTCCCGGCCTTTGTGTATCGCCGTGGCGAGGAAGAGGTTTGGCACAGCTACCGCAAGCAGCGCCGCTTGATGGCCCACGACAGTGGGTTTTATTCGTTCATGGTCGAGCGCCCAGGTACACGCGATGCGTTCGCCGGCCGCAAGTTCACTATCGCCCTCGATGACGGCGGCACCCTTGAATGCGACGGCCAGGTCTGGGACGAGTTCGACCCATCGCCGCCGGAGCCTGTGGTGCAGGTAGGTGTGGGAACCCTTGAGTCCTTGGAAAAGTGCTACGTCTTTTTCGGCGGACAGATCTCGGCCGCCAAACTTCAGGCGTGGCTTGATGCAAACCAACCGAGCAGCCGGTACCACAAGTACAACCCGCAGTACACCATTGAATGGCTGGACCAGCGAGCAGCAGAGAACACCGCAGGCTGGGGCGAGCGCTGCGTGTCTGCCGCCCGTGCCCGCAAGCTGAAAAAGCGCGGAGTAACCATCCGGTGGCGTGGCGTCAGTCGTACCTGGTACCCGTGGTACGAACGCAGAAAAGCACAGCTACTGGCCGAGCTGGCTGCTGATGGGGTGGCGCCATGATCATCGCCAGCCTGTTCATGCTTCAGCACATCTACCGAGGGCCGTGGCGATGACCGGACTTCGACGAACTCTGCACGGACTGAAGACCAAAGGAACTTTGGCAAAGTGGCGCGCCGAACAAGGGCAGCGGCTCGTACGCATCTGGTCGGATGAATGGCAATGCTACTGGCGGGCGAACGGCTGTGGATACACCACCGATGTGTCAGAAGCTGGGATCTACACCTTCGACGAAGCGGTGAAGTTCTCCGGCCATTGCAGCCACGAAAAAGGGATCGTCTATCACTTCCTGCCGGAGCCGACACCGTGACCAGCACAGGCAAGCTCAGCGCCGGCGTGATGGAGTTCACCGCACGCTGCGACAAGTGCAACAGACCCCGCCACGTCGGCAACCACGACAAATGCAGCAAGGCCCGACAGCGCGAGCATGCCGCGCGGGAGAACGACCGTGACCAACCAACTACTTGAATACGGCCTGTGCCTGCTGGCGCTGGCCCAACTCTTTTGCTGAGGCCTTTGTGATGAGCACCCAATTCAAGCGCGAAGAGCGCTATATCGTGGTCAAGTTGAAACACCTGGCCGCGCAGCAACGGGCACCACTGGTGAACTTCCTGCTGACCAATGGCATTCCGAAAGTTGACTGTGCGGTGGTGGAGGCCGACTGGCCGGAATACGAGCCTGTCTGGCAAATGATAGAGCGGCGCATGACCGGGCAGCCCGCAGTTACAGCCGCTGAGGAACTGGAGGCTGTGCAGCATTGGCGCGGCAAACACGCCCAAGCGATCCGCGAGCGTGACGCCCTGCAGCAATTGCTGAACGAACGCGATGAGCAGCTCGACTCCGATTCTGCCGCTGCGGCTTTACGAACCCTGATCGGCATGGGCTATTCGTACAACGGCGGCCAGCTTTGGAAGCCTCCGCTTGGAAAAGCCCCTGATTTCAATCTTGTCGGCGGCCTGCGTACGCGTATCGCTGACCTGGAGAGCGGGAGAAGTGAGCCGGTACTGATCCAAGCGGTCGCAGTGACACGCGATGATGACGATGAAGGGTTGCGACTTGAATGGCTTCTTGAGGGCGGCATTTCGGAATTGGAGTTTGCTGGACAAGTTCTCTTCGCTATGCCGGAAGCCAATGACCTGTGCGATGAAAACGGGAGCGCTGAGATTTACACCGCCCCGCCAGCGCCGGTCGCAGTGGTGCTGAATGAAAACGCTGAATTCGAGGCGTGGCGGGAAGCGCAGATAGCCTCGCTGATTCGTACGGGCTACCACGAAGCAGCCAAAGCCTTTCGCGATCTAGGATCTGTTCAATGGTCGGGATGGCAAGCCCGCGCCTGCCTCGAAGCCACCGCCGCGCTGAACAACAAACCTTCGACTGAGGTGAATCCATGAACGCCGAACGCCAAGACCTGCCAGAAGAGCAGGTCGAATTCATCCGCCTGCCCGAGGTGAAGAAACTCGTAGGCCTGGGCACCACCAAGATTTACACCATGGCCGCCGAAGGCCTGTTCCCGAAACAGGTGCCGCTGGGCGGCCGCTCCGTGGGCTGGATCAAGTCCGAGGTTCTGCAATGGAACCATGCCCAGATCGCCGCCGCGCGTGGCACACCGGATCAGGCTTCGGCCTCCAGCGCGTCCAAGTAATCAGCCCAGTCCTGCATCATCCCCCTCCGTTGTTCCACATATTCCGCATGGTTGTAGGTCTTCCTGACCTTGCTTGAGCTGGCGTGCGAAAGCTGTGCCTCGATCCAGTCCTCGTTGTAACCCATCTCGTTCAAGGCCGTTGAAATCGTGGCGCGGATCCCGTGCCCGGTCAGTTGGTCGTCATATCCCATGCGCCGCAATGCATTGTTGACCGTGTTGTCGCTGAGTGGTCTGGTCGGTTCATTCCGGCCGGCGATCAGCAGCTTGTAGCAGCCGGTCAACTTATGCACCTTGCGCACCTCTTCGACCGCCTGCCGCGACAGCGGAACCAGATACGGCGGTATCTCGTCCCCACCCTTGCTACGAATCACCTTCCTCAATTGCTTTACCGTATCCGGCGGGATCGTCCACAGCGCGTTATCCAGGTCGAACTGGCTGATGGTCGCCTGACGCACCTCGCCGGTACGCACCCCCGTTAGCAACAGTATTCGGATCGCACTCTTCACATACCCGGCCGTGCCCTTGAACGCCCGTAGGTCATGCAGGAACTTTTTCAGCTGGTGCTGGCGCAACATTGGGTTGTGCTTCACCGGCGGCTCTTTGGCGGCCACGATGTCGAGGTCAGACGCTGGATTCATTTCCAGATAGCCAGACGCAATGCCATACCGGAATATCTCATTCAGCCAGGCGCGACACTTGCGCGCCGAGTTCAGTGAACCGCGATCCTCGATCCGGCGCAGCGCGGTCAGTACATCACCGCGCCGAACGTCGGCTATCGGGATTTTGCCCAGCACCGGGATCAGATCCTTGTCCAGGTAAAAGCGCGACTGATAGGCCGAGCCCTTTTTCGACTCAGCAACCCGAGGCGACTTGAATTTGTGCCAGTCGTTGGCGACCACTTCGAACGTCTTGACGGCGTTGCCGGCGGCGACGCGCTTTTCCTCGCGCCGCTGCGATCGAGGATCTATGCCCTTGGCCACAAGCGACCGGGCTTGGTCACGCAGTTCGCGGGCTTCTTTCAGTGTGATTTCGGGGTAAGTGCCCAGCGACATGCGCGGCTGCTTGCCGTGCCAGGAGAACCTGAAGTGCCAGGACTTGGTGCCATTGCTGGCAATGAATAGGGAAAGGCCGCTGCCATCCGTGATCGTGAAGTCTTTGTCGGCCGGCTTGGCCTGTCGTACAGCGGTATCCGTGAGGGGCATTTAGTACATCACCTAGTCACTCGAATTAACGTGTGCTGGATGATGTACTAAAAATGCGCGGCACGCAGCGAAAGAATGCGAAAGACCGCGAAAGAAGAAGGCCAATATCTGCGGCCTGATTTTGGAGGGTGTGAAAGTCGCCGAACATCAGCGAAAGTAGATTTGGTGCCCGAGACAGGAATCGAACCTGCGACCTTCGCGTTACGAGTGCGCTGCTCTACCGGCTGAGCTACACGGGCGGTGGGCTAAACCTAGCACCGGTCTTGAAGTCCGGCAACTTCAAAGCCTGTCCCGGTATTTCGCAGACAAAAAAATGCCCCGCCGTTTTCACGGCGGGGCATTTTCATTGCGCTAAAGCTGTGGGCTGATTAAACGCCCGAAGCCTTGGCCGCTGCCACGTCTTTGATGGACAGCTTGATACGGCCGCGGTTGTCCACGTCCAGTACCAGCACTTCCACTTCCTGGCCTTCTTTCAGGATGTCGGTGACTTTCTCTACGCGAGCGTCGCTCAGCATCGAGATGTGCACCAGACCGTCCTTGCCCGGCAGGATGTTGACGAATGCGCCGAAGTCGACGATGCGTTCAACCTTGCCGACGTAGATCTTGCCGATCTCGGCTTCTGCAGTGATGCTCAGAACGCGCTGACGAGCAGCCTCTGCGGCATCCTTGGTTTCGCCGAAGATCTTGATCGAGCCGTCGTCTTCGATGTCGATCGAAGCCTTGGTTTCTTCGCAGATCGCACGGATGGTCGCGCCACCTTTACCGATAACGTCACGGATCTTGTCGGTGTCGATCTTCATCGCGATCATGGTCGGAGCGTTGGCCGACAGTTCGGTACGCGACTGGCCGATGATCTGGTTCATCTGGCCGAGGATGTTCAGGCGCGCTTCCAGGGCTTGGCCCAGAGCGATTTCCATGATCTCTTCGGTGATGCCCTTGATCTTGATGTCCATCTGCAGCGCGGTAACGCCTTTGGCGGTACCGGCTACTTTGAAGTCCATGTCGCCCAGGTGGTCTTCGTCACCCAGGATGTCGGTCAGGACGGCGAACTTCTCGCCTTCTTTAACCAGACCCATGGCGATACCGGCAACCGGTGCCTTCATTGGCACACCAGCGTCCATCAGGGCCAGGGAAGCGCCGCAAACGGAAGCCATCGAGCTCGAACCGTTGGATTCGGTGATTTCCGAAACCACACGGATGGTGTACGGGAACACGTCAGCGGCCGGCAGCATGGCCGAAACGGAGCGACGGGCCAGACGGCCGTGACCGATTTCACGACGACCAGCGCCCCCCATGCGACCACACTCGCCCACCGAGAACGGAGGGAAGTTGTAGTGCAGCATGAACGGGTCTTTTTTCTCGCCTTCCAGGGTGTCCAGCAGCTGTGCGTCGCGGGCAGTACCCAGCGTCGCGACTACCAGAGCCTGGGTTTCGCCACGGGTGAACAGCGCCGAACCGTGAGTCTTAGGCAGAACGCCGACTTCGATGTTCAGCGGACGTACGGTGCGGGTGTCGCGGCCGTCGATACGTGGCTTGCCGTTAACGATGTTTTCGCGAACGGTGCGGTATTCGATTTCGCCGAAAGCGGCTTTGACGTCAGCAGCAGAAGGCTGGCCTTCTTCGCCGGACAGCTTGGCAACGACCTGGTCTTTCAGCTCGCCCAGACGTGCGTAGCGGTCAGCCTTGACGGTGATGGTGTAAGCCTGGGAGATCGCTTCGCCGAACTCGGCACGGATCGCGCCCAGCAGTTCGGTGGCTTCTGGAGCAGGAGCCCAGGTCCAGGTTGGCTTGGCAGCTTCAGCGGCCAGTTCTTTGACGGCGTTGATCACCACCTGGAACTCGTCGTGAGCAAACAGTACCGCGCCCAGCATCTGGTCTTCGGTCAGCTCTTTGGCTTCCGATTCAACCATCAGTACGGCGTCGGAGGTGCCGGCAACGACCATGTCCAGGCTCGAAGCAGCTTGCTGCTCGTAGGTCGGGTTCAGCAGGTAGCCGGTGCTTTCGTGGAAAGCGACGCGAGCGGCGCCGATCGGGCCGTCGAACGGAATGCCCGAGATGGCCAGGGCAGCCGAGGTACCGATCATCGCAGCGATGTCCGGATCGGTCTTCTTGCTGGTGGAAACGACGGTGCAGACAACCTGCACTTCGTTCATGAAGCCTTCCGGGAACAGCGGACGGATCGGACGGTCGATCAGTCGGGAAGTCAGGGTTTCTTTCTCGGAAGGACGGCCTTCACGCTTGAAGAAACCGCCAGGGATCTTACCGGCAGCGTAAGTCTTTTCCTGGTAGTGAACGGACAGAGGGAAGAAGCCCTTGCCTGGATCGGCTTGCTTGGCACCGACTACGGTCACCAATACGCTGACGTCGTCGTCAACGGTGACCAATACTGCGCCGGAGGCCTGACGGGCGATACGGCCAGTCTCGAGGGTAACGGTCGACTGACCGAACTGGAATTTTTTGATTACCGGGTTCACGGTGTCCTACCTTCTTTGTGGCTCTTGGGGGAACTGGTTTCTTGCGAAATTCTTGGGCAATGTCGGGAATCGGCCCGCTGACTGTCCGGGTAAAACGGTAGTGCAGATAAAACTTGAGGCTGGGAGCCTGCCAGCCACCAGCGGAAAACCGCTGATGCCTGACAGACAACCAACCTCATAGCGCAATCGCTGATTAGCGACGCAGACCCAGGCGGCCGATCAGAGCGCTGTAACGGCTCAGATCTTTGCCTTTCAGGTAATCCAGCAGCTTACGACGCTGGTTTACCATGCGGATCAGACCACGACGGGAGTGGTGGTCTTTACCGTTGGCCTTGAAGTGACCTTGCAGTTTGTTGATGTTGGCGGTCAGCAGTGCAACTTGCACTTCTGGCGAACCAGTATCACCAACAGCTTGCTGGTAGTCGGCAACGATTTGAGCTTTTTCTTGAACGTCGAGAGCCATGAGGCAATCCTTTTATCAGGAAACTGTTTCAAAAACAGTTTCAACAGGCCAGGGACAAATCCCTGTATCTATAAATGAGTAGTGACCGTGCCTGTTAACAGCCACACTCGTTCGGTCATTCTGACCGAATCAGTCGACGCGGCGCGATGCGCCCGTCTTCGCTCACTTCACCGATACCGATGAAGCGACCATTGTGATCCTGTACCCGTACCATGCCGAACTTCGGAGCATCCGGGGCGCGTACCGGCTGGCCGTTGAGCCAGTAGAACGCACTCGCTTCGGAGAAGTGCAGCAGCGGCCAATCCTGCAGGCCGCTGTCCGATGGCATCAGGAAGCGGTCGACCGCTTCGTTGCCGCCTTCGGCATGTACCGCTTCCAGCTCTTCGAGGGTCACGGTCTGCGCCAGGGTGAAAGGCCCGGCCTGGGTACGACGCAGTTCTGCGACGTACGCACCACAACCGAGTTGCTCACCGATATCCTCCACCAGGGTGCGGATATAGGTGCCCTTGCTGCAATCCACCGCAAGACGCGCAGTATCGCCTTCGAAGGCCAGCAATTCCAAGCGCGCAATAGTAACAGAACGCGGTTCGCGCTCCACTACTTCGCCTGCACGGGCCAGCTTGTACAGCGGCTGACCGTCACGCTTGAGTGCCGAGTACATCGGCGGTATCTGACTGATTTGCCCACGAAATTTCGGCAGAACCGCTTCGACATCGGCGCGACCAACGGTCACCGGGCGCTCCTGCAAAACCTCACCCTCGGCGTCCGCCGTGGTAGTGGTCTTGCCCAGTTGCGCCAGGGTTTCGTAACCCTTGTCGGAATCGAGCAGGTACTGCGAGAACTTCGTTGCCTCGCCAAAGCACAGCGGCAATACACCGGTGGCCAGCGGGTCGAGACTGCCGGTGTGACCGGCCTTCTCGGCGTTGAGCAACCAGCGAACCTTCTGCAACGCGGCGTTGGAGGTGAACCCCAGCGGCTTGTCGAGCAGGATGATACCGCTGACATTACGACGGATACGTTTGACCTGAGCCACCGAATTACTCCTTGGTGTCTTCAGGTGCAGCGACCACGTGCTGATTGTCCTCAGCCACGGCGCGCTCGATCAGGGCCGACAGATGCGCGCCACGCACGACGCTTTCGTCGTAGTGGAAGTGCAATTGCGGCACGCTGCGCAGCTTCATTTCACGGGCCAGCTGCATGCGCAGGAAACCTGCGGCAGCGTTGAGCACCTTGATGCTTTGCGCGATGTCTTCGGCGTTGTCCTGCCCCATCACGGTGATGAAGATCTTCGCGTGACCGACGTCACGGCTGACTTCCACAGCGGTAATGGTGACCAGGCCGACGCGCGGGTCTTTGACTTCACGACGGATCAGCTGGGCCAGCTCACGCTGCATCTGATCGCCGATACGTTGGGTACGGCTGTATTCTTTTGCCATGATTTTGTTACCTGTTACTGCCCCACGGTGAAACCCGCAAGGTCTGAAAGCGGCAAACGCCCGGCCTGACAAAAGCCAGACCGGGCGTTGCGTTTAGAGTCCGGACGCCGTGGCGCGCATCTGCATGCGGCGGCTCGGCGTGGCCCTTGAAGTGCGCGAGTCAGAGGCTGCGAGCAACCTGAACCTTCTCGAAGACTTCGATCTTGTCACCGACTTTGACGTCGTTGTAGCTCTTCACGCCGATACCGCATTCCATGCCGGCACGTACTTCGGAAGCGTCATCCTTGAAGCGGCGCAGGGATTCCAGCTCGCCTTCGAAGATAACGATGTCTTCACGCAGTACACGGATCGGACGGTTACGGTGCACAACACCTTCGATCACCATGCAACCGGCGATCGCGCCAAACTTCGGCGAACGGAACACGTCGCGCACTTCGGCCACACCCAGGATGTTCTCGCGAACATCGCTGCCGAGCATGCCGGTCAGGGCTTTCTTGACGTCTTCGATGATGTCGTAGATCACGTTGTAGTAACGCATGTCCAGACCTTCCTGCTCGACGATCTTCCGTGCGCCAGCATCGGCACGCACGTTGAAGCCGAACAGTACAGCGTTGGAAGCCAGTGCCAGGTTGGCGTCGGATTCGGTGATACCACCGACACCGCCACCGACTACGCGCACTTGCACTTCGTCGTTGCCCAGGCCGTTCAGAGCGCCCTGCAAAGCTTCCAGCGAACCACGGACGTCGGATTTGAGGACGATGTTGAGCGTCTTCTTCTCTTCCTGGCCCATGTTTTCGAAGATGTTTTCCAGCTTGCCGGCGTGAGCGCGAGCCAGTTTGACTTCGCGGAACTTGCCTTGACGGAACAGAGCCACTTCACGGGCTTTCTTCTCGTCGGCAACCACGCTCATCTCGTCGCCAGCGTCCGGAGTACCGTCAAGACCCAGGATCTCGACCGGAATGGCCGGACCTGCTTCCTTGATCGGCTTGCCGTTCTCGTCGAGCATGGCGCGCACGCGGCCATAGTTCGAGCCGACCAGCACCATGTCGCCTTGACGCAGCGTACCGTCCTGAACCAGAACAGTGGCTACCGGGCCACGGCCCTTGTCCAGACGCGATTCAACGACAACACCACGGCCAGGAGCCGATGGAGTGGCGGTCAGTTCGAGCACTTCGGCCTGCAGCAGAACGGCTTCGAGCAGTTCGTCAACGCCGGTACCCATTTTCGCCGAAACCGGTACGAATGGAGTGTCGCCACCCCAGTCTTCGGAGGTCACGCCGTGAACCGACAGTTCGCTGCGGATGCGATCGAGGTCGGCACCCGGCTTGTCGATCTTGTTCACCGCAACCACCAGAGGAACGCCAGCCGCCTGAGCGTGCTGAACAGCCTCGATGGTTTGCGGCATCACGCCGTCGTCCGCCGCAACCACCAGGATCACGATGTCGGTCGCCTTGGCACCACGGGCACGCATTGCGGTAAACGCAGCGTGACCCGGGGTGTCGAGGAACGTCACCATGCCACGGTCGGTTTCAACGTGGTACGCACCGATGTGCTGGGTAATGCCGCCGGCTTCGCCCGCTGCTACTTTGGCGCGACGGATGTAATCGAGCAGGGAAGTCTTACCGTGGTCAACGTGGCCCATTACGGTCACGACTGGCGCACGGGAAACTGCCTCACCTTCAAACTTCAGGGACTCGGCCAGGGAATCTTCCAGGGCGGTGTCGCTGACCAGGGTCACTTTGTGGCCCAGCTCTTCAGCTACCAGTTGAGCAGTTTCCTGATCGAGTACCTGGTTGATGGTCGCTGGAGTGCCCAGTTTGAACATGAACTTGATGATTTCAGCAGCCTTGACCGACATCTGCTGGGCGAGATCGCCAACAGTGATGGTCTCGCCGATCTTCACTTCACGCACGACAGGACCGGTAGGGTTCTGGAAACCGTGAGCGTTGCGTTTTTTCAGCTTGGCCTTGCCGCGACCACCACGACGGAAGCCATCGCTTTCTTCGTCGGTAGTGCGCGGCGCCACACGTGGAGCCGGCGCTTTTTCTTTGACCGATGCGCGATGCGGAGCGTTTTTGCGCTCGCCATCGCCACCACCGCCGCGACGATTGTTATCGTCGGCACGTGGCTTGTCCGGACGGCGCTGTTCGTCACGCTTGCGAGTGTCGGCAGCCGGCGCAGCAGCAACCGGCGCGGCGTCGCGCACTGGTTCAGCGACTGGCGCAGGTGCTGCAACAGCTTCAGCAGGAGCGGACGGCGCAGCAGCAGGCTGGCGACGCGCTTCTTCTTCAGCGCGCTGCTTGGCTTCTTCTTCAGCCTTCTGACGAGCAGCATTTTCTACTGCGCGACGCTCTTCCAGTTCACGCTTGCGCTCGGCTTCGATTTCTTCCGGGCTACGCTGTACGAAAACTTTCTTCTTGCGAACTTCAACGCTGATGCTCTTGCTACCAGCCACACGCAGGGTGCTGGTGGTTTTACGCTGCAGCGTGATCTTGCGTGGTTCTTCCACTTTCGCCTTGTGGCTGCTCTTCAAGTGAGTCAGCAGGGATTGCTTCTCACTGTCAGTCACATTTTCTTCGGCGGCGGTGTGCGGCAGACCTGCCTCACGCATCTGCTGCAACAGGCGCTCTACCGGTGTTTTGACCTCATCGGCCAGTTGTTTCACCGTGACTTGCGTCATGCACTTCTCTCCTCAGGCCGCGCCTAATTACTCGAACCAGTGGGCTCGGGCGGCCATGATCAACTTGCCGGCACGATCATCGTCAATGCCGTCGATGTCGAGCAGGTCGTCAATAGACTGCTCGGCCAGGTCTTCGCGGGTAATTACGCCGCGCACCGCCAGTTCCATCGCCAAATCCTTGTCCATACCCTCAAGCGAGAGCAGGTCTTCGGCCGGATGGGCGTCTGCCAGCTTTTCCTCAGTAGCGATGGCTTTGGTCAACAAACGATCCTTGGCACGAGCGCGAAGCTCGTTGACGATATCTTCGTCAAAGCCGTCGATGTTGAGCATTTCTTCCAACGGTACGTAGGCAATCTCTTCCAGGCTGGTGAAGCCTTCATCTACCAGCACCTGAGCCAGTTCTTCGTCGACTTCCAGCTCGTCGATGAAGTTGCGCAGGATGTCGCCGGTTTCTGCTTGCTGCTTAGCCTGGATGTCCGATTCGGTCATCACGTTCAGGGTCCAGCCAGTCAACTGGCTCGCCAGACGCACGTTCTGACCACCTCGACCGATGGCCTGAGCCAGGTTGTCTGCGCCAACGGCGATGTCCATTGCATGGGCATCTTCGTCAACGATAATGGCCGCCACTTCTGCCGGCGACATGGCATTGATCACGAACTGCGCCGGGTTATCGTCCCACAGGACGATATCGACACGCTCGCCACCCAACTCGCCCGACACGGCCTGGACGCGCGAACCGCGCATACCGATGCACGCGCCCTGCGGGTCGATGCGTTTGTCCTTGGAACGGACAGCGATCTTGGCACGCGAACCCGGATCACGGGATGCCGCCATGACTTCGATCAGGCCTTCAGCGATCTCCGGCACTTCGATGCGGAACAACTCGATCAGCATTTCCGGCGCGGTACGCGACAGGATCAGCTGCGGGCCGCGGTTCTCGGTGCGGATTTCCTTGAGCAGTGCACGCAGACGCACACCGACACGGAAGGTTTCGCGAGAAATGATGTCTTCACGGGCCAGCAACGCTTCGGCGTTGTTGCCCAGATCGACGATCACGTTGTCGCGGGTGACTTTCTTCACGGTGCCGGAGATGATTTCTCCCAGGCGCTCGCGATAGGCGTCGACCACTTGAGCGCGCTCGGCTTCACGCACTTTCTGCACGATGACCTGTTTGGCGGTCTGTGCAGCAATACGGCCGAACTCGATGGATTCGATCTTTTCTTCGACGACGTCGCCGACCTTGGCGCCCGGATGCGTTTCGGCAACCTTGCTTGGCCAGGTTTCGATCGCAGGATCGTCGAGATCATTCTCTTCGACGACTGTCCAGCGACGGAAAGTCTCGTAGGAACCGGTGTGGCGGTTAATTTCCACACGCAGGTCAACTTCGTCTTCAAAACGCTTTTTGGTAGCAGTGGCCAGAGCCAGCTCCAGCGCTTCAAAAATCACGCTTGCCGGTACGCCCTTTTCATTGGATACCGACTCAACAACCAGCAGTACTTCTTTGCTCATCGTACGCCTCGCCTTTCGCAAGCCATTGGATCCGCGGGATCCGCGTCTCAGTCAAAACTGGGAATAATGTTGGCCTTGTCGATCATATCGATCGGCAACAGGAATTCATGGTCATCTACCTGCACCACGACATCCTGTTCTTCTACACCGCGCAGAAGGCCCTGAAAGTTGCGTCGACCTTCAAAAGGCGAGCGCAGCTTGATCTTCACTTGTTCACCGGCAAATTTTGCAAACTGCTCAAGAGTGAACAGTGGGCGTTCCATGCCAGGCGAGGAAACTTCGAGGGTGTATTCAACGGAGATCGGATCTTCAACATCCAGGACACCGCTGATCTGACGGCTGACAATGGCGCAATCGTCCACCAGCACGCCACCCTCTTTATCGATATAAACGCGCAACATCGAGTGACGACCTTGAGCCGAAAACTCGATACCCCAGCATTCATAGCCTAGGGCCACGACCACCGGGGCCAACAAGGCCTGCAACTCTTCTAGCTTGCTCGACACCTGAACCCCCTCGTGCATGTAAATGCATGCGCTGCAAAATAAAAAAATGGGCGAAACGCCCATCCTTGAAACGCCGTCGAACATCGGCGTAGAAAGTGTCCAGCTAACAAAAAGCCCCTGAAAAGGGGCTCCTTAAACTGGTTGCGGGGGCCGGATTTGAACCGACGACCTTCGGGTTATGAGCCCGACGAGCTACCAGACTGCTCCACCCCGCGATAAAGCTGGGGCGGAAGTATACGACCGATCCCTTATAGGGTCAATGTAACCTTCCACCTGCAAGAAAGCCCGCAACAGCGGGCTCTCCTGACTAATTGGTACCGAGAAGGGGACTCGAACCCCTACACCCTATGGGCACAACCACCTCAAGGTTGCGTGTCTACCAATTCCACCACCTCGGCAAAACTACGTTTGAAACCCTTCTTACTTCTGCTCTTGAGCTGGAGGTACGTCAGTCGCTGGAGTAGCCGACTTTTGCTCTTGAAGCACCGGGACATCATCAGAAGCCGGTTGTTGTTGCTTAGGCACTTCCAACACTGCTGGATCTGGCAAACCTGCTTGAGTCAGCTGATGAGCCTTCTCTTTAGCAAAGTAACCTAACCCCAAGCTGGTTATGAAGAAACCGGCGGCAAGTATAGCAGTAAACTTACTAAGAAAGGTAGAGGAACCTTGGCTTCCGAACACAGTATTTGAAGCACCTGCTCCGAAAGACGCGCCAGCGTCCGCACCCTTACCCTGCTGCAGCAAAACCAGAGCAACTACGCCCAATGCACCCAGCAGATGAAAAACGACTACGACTGTTTCCAGCATTTTTTCAGTTTCCCGCGGCGCGACAAATCGCACCGAACTCATCTGCATTCAGGGAAGCTCCACCAATGAGCCCCCCATCGATATCCGGCATGCCGAACAGTTCGACCGCATTGGCCGCCTTCACGCTGCCGCCGTATAGAAGCCGCACACCTCGTGCGACTTCAGAATTCTCTGCCGCCAACTGCTCGCGAATGGCTTTATGCACATCCTGAGCCTGTTGCGGCGTTGCAGTCAGTCCGGTACCAATGGCCCAGACAGGCTCGTAAGCAATGACTGCCTTGGCAAAGGCACCAACACCCAGCTCCTCGATGATGCTGCCCAGCTGACGCCCGACAACTTCAAGAGTTTTTCCGGCTTCGCGCTGCTCGAGGGTTTCCCCTACACACAACACCGGAATCAAGCCACATGCCTGTGCCGCTGCGAACTTGCGATTCAGCATCCCGTCTCGCTCGCCCATTATCTGGCGGCGTTCGGAGTGCCCGACAAGTACCAGGGAACAACCTGCATCCACCAACTGACTAGGAGCAATCTCGCCAGTCAACGCACCTTGCATGGATTCCACCGCAGAATTCTGCGCACCGACCGAAATCGATTTGCCTTTCAAGCCATCAATCACTTGATTGATATGCAAGCAAGGCGGGAATACCGCGACATCAACACCGCTTGGCAAGGCCAGATGACGAAGGCCGTTGATCAGCTCAGCGACGCTGGCGCGGGTACCGTGCATCTTCCAGTTACCAGCTACCATAGGGCGACGCA
The DNA here is from genome assembly GCF_023100615.1 of Pseudomonas sp. MWU12-3103b. Classification (NCBI taxonomy): domain Bacteria; kingdom Pseudomonadati; phylum Pseudomonadota; class Gammaproteobacteria; order Pseudomonadales; family Pseudomonadaceae; genus Pseudomonas; species Pseudomonas sp. MWU12-3103b. Next base: position 81,069 of record NZ_JALMEY010000017.1, on the reverse strand, counting down.
TGCTGTACCTCGTCGGTCAAAGTGGGCGCAGATGTTACCCAACACAATCATGGCTGGCAAGCCGAATCAGGCAGAAACTTCACTTACCAGTTTTGCCAGTTCTTCGGCGTAGCTGCGAACCTGAGTTTCATCCTCACCTTCGACCATCACGCGCACCAAAGGCTCTGTACCGGACTTGCGCAGAAGCACCCGGCCACGCCCCGCCATTGCCTGGGTGACACGCGCACTGGCTTCCTTGACCGCCGGATGCTCAAGCGGACTTTCACCGCCACCAAAACGGACATTGATCAGTACCTGAGGACACTTGCGCAAGGCCTGACGCGTTTGCGCAAGACCTTCATTGCGGGCCTTCAGTGCCATCAGCACCTGGAGCGCAGCAATGATCGCATCACCGGTGGTGGTGTGATTGAAGCAGACGATATGCCCCGAGTTTTCACCGCCTACCAGCCAGTCGCGCTCCAGCAGTTCGGCGATCACATAACGGTCACCGACATTGGCACGAATGAATGGAATCGAGAGCTCTGCCAGCGCGAGTTCAAGACCCAGGTTGCTCATCAGTGTACCGACTACGCCGCCCTGCAATTTGCCCCGCCCGTGCAGATCGCGCGCAATGATGAACAGCAACTCATCACCATCAACGATGGCGCCAGTGTGATCAACCATCAACACCCGATCACCGTCACCATCAAAGGCGATGCCCAGATCAGCGTGCTCGGCCAGAACCGCGGCCTGCAGCTGACCCATATGGGTCGAGCCGCAATTGTCATTGATGTTCAGCCCGTTGGGCTGCGCCGACAGCACGACCACTTCAGCACCCAGCTCACGGAACACACTCGGAGCAACCTTGTAGGTCGCTCCGTGCGCACAATCGATCACGATCTTCAAACCGGAAAAACTGGTACCGGTCGGCACACTGCTTTTGCAGAATTCGATGTAGCGGCCGGAGGCGTCATTGATGCGCGACACCTTGCCGATCTTGCTCGACTCAACCACAGTCATTGGGGTATCGAGCAGCTCTTCGATCATCAGCTCCAGCTCATCAGGCAGCTTTGTGCCCTTGCCGGAGAAAAACTTGATGCCGTTATCGTCATGCGGATTGTGCGAAGCACTGATCACGATCCCGGCTTCAGCCTGGAACGTGCGCGCCAGATAAGCAATGGCAGGCGTCGGCATCGGACCGAGCAGCATCACGTCCGCACCAGCCGAGGTCAGGCCTGCTTCAAGTGCCGATTCGAACATGTAGCCAGAGATGCGCGTGTCCTTGCCGACCAGCACCTTGCAGGCGCCCATCTTGCGAAAGGCCATACCCGCCGCCCAGCCGAGCTTAAGCATGAAGTCAGGAGTGATCGGATATTCACCGACACGACCACGAATACCGTCAGTACCAAAGTATTTCTTGCTCATAAGTGCTCCATCATTCTTATTCGGCTGATTCCACGGCCGCGAGCATGCGCACCACGTCTACCGTTTCCGCCACATCATGGACGCGCAATATACGCGCTCCTTTAACCGAAGCGAGTGCTGCGAGAGCCAGACCACCATAAAGACGCTCACCCACGGGGCGGTTCAATGCGTGGCCGATCATGCTTTTGCGTGAGACACCGACCAATAGCGGACGCCCCAGCGCATGCAGGGCTTCCATATGCTTGAACAAGCTTAGATTGTGCTGCAGGGTTTTCGCGAAACCGAAACCGGGATCAAGAATGATCCGTTCGGCAGGAATACCCGCCGCCGCACATTGAGTCATGCGCTCTGCCAGAAACTCACCCACTTCCCGGGTAACGTCCTGATAATGCGGATTGTCCTGCATGTCACCCGGCTCGCCGAGCATGTGCATCAGGCAGACCGGCAACCCGGTCGCGGCTGCGGCATCCAGCGCGCCATCGCGGCGCAGCGAGCGCACATCATTGATCAACCCGGCACCCAGGCGCGCCGTTTCACGCATCACCGCTGGCGTCGAAGTATCGACCGAGATGACCACATCCAGCTCGCGATTGATCAACTCCACGATTGGAGCTACGCGCTCCAACTCTTCCAACGGCGAAACCGCTCGAGCGCCAGGCCGGGTCGATTCGCCGCCGACATCGATCAGCGTCGCACCAGCAGCCACCATGGCCTCGGCGTGACGCAAGGCCACGTCGAGCTGGTTGTATCGGCCACCGTCGGAAAAGGAATCGGGAGTGACATTGAGAATACCCATGACATGCGTCTGGGCCAAATCAAGAACCCGGTTGCCGCAAGGCAACCGGGTCAGGGACTGTACAGAAGTCATTTCAAGCCTTAAACATCAGCAGCCGGACCGCCGATCGGTGTTTCCGGGCGCTCATCCTGAATCACTGGAGGCGGGGGCGTACCCGTGCCACCGGTCCAGTCACGCGGTTCGCGAGGCGTACGACCCGCCATGATGTCGTCGATCTGCTCGGCATCGATGGTTTCGTACTTCATCAGCGCATCAGCCATGGCATCCAGCTTGTCACGGTTGTCCGTGAGGATCTGCTTGGCCGTGCCGTAGCACTGGTCAATGATGCTGCGCACTTCGGAGTCGATCAGCTTGGCAGTCTCACCGGAGAAACTTGCATTCTGACCGCCACCACCGCGACCGAGGAACACTTCACCCTCTTCTTCGGCGTACATCAGCGGACCGAGCTTTTCCGACAGACCCCACTTGGTCACCATGTTCCGCGCAATCTGACTGGCACGCATGATGTCGTTGGAAGCGCCGGTGGTCACACCGTCGAAACCAAGGGTCATTTCTTCAGCGATACGGCCACCGTACAGCGAGCAGATCTGACTGATCAACGCACGTTTGGACAGGCTGTAGCGATCTTCTTCCGGCAGGAACATGGTCACACCCAGCGCACGACCACGTGGAATGATCGAAACCTTGTAGACCGGATCATGCTCAGGTACGACGCGACCGACAATAGCGTGACCCGCTTCGTGATAAGCGGTGTTCTGCTTCTCTTTCTCGGACATGACCATCGATTTGCGCTCGGCGCCCATCATGATCTTGTCTTTGGCCAGCTCGAACTCTTTCATTTCGACGATGCGCTTGCCGCTGCGTGCAGCGAACAGCGACGCTTCGTTGACCAGGTTGGCCAGATCGGCACCAGAGAAGCCCGGGGTACCACGTGCGATAACGGCCGGGGCAACGTCGTCACCCATTGGCACTTTGCGCATGTGAACCTTGAGGATCTGCTCGCGACCACGGATATCCGGCAAACCTACAACGACCTGACGGTCGAAACGGCCCGGACGCAGCAGCGCAGGGTCGAGTACGTCAGGACGGTTGGTAGCGGCGATCACGATGATGCCGTCATTCATTTCAAAGCCATCCATCTCTACCAGCAACTGGTTGAGAGTCTGCTCACGCTCGTCGTGACCGCCGCCCATGCCGGCGCCACGGTGGCGACCGACGGCGTCGATTTCGTCGATGAAGATGATGCACGGCGCATGCTTCTTGGCCTGCTCGAACATGTCGCGAACGCGGCTTGCACCAACACCCACGAACATTTCAACGAAGTCGGAACCGGAAATAGTGAAGAACGGAACCTTCGCTTCGCCGGCAATCGCCTTGGCCAGCAAGGTTTTACCTGTACCCGGAGGGCCGACCATCAATACGCCGCGAGGAATACGCCCCCCCAGGCGCTGGAACTTGCCCGGATCACGCAGGAACTCAACCAGCTCGCCGACCTCTTCCTTGGCTTCGTCGCAACCTGCAACGTCAGCCAAGGTGGTTTTCACCTGATCTTCGGAAAGCAGGCGTGCCTTGCTCTTGCCGAAGCTCATCGGTCCGCCCTTGCCGCCAGCACCGCCCTGCATCTGGCGCATGAAGAACATGAACACCGCGATGATCACCAGGATCGGGAAGCTCGCCACCAGGAGTTGAGTCCAGATGCTTTGCTGTTCAGGCTGCTTGCCCTCAACCACAACGTGGTTGTCGACCAGGTCGCCGATCAGGCCATTGTCCTGGATCGCCGGACGAATGGTCTTGAAGCTGTCGCCATCGTTGCGCTTGCCGGTAATCACATAGCCATCAACGGCTACGCGCTCGACCTTGCCATCCTTGACCTGCTGGATGAAGTCGGAATAGTTGAGGGTCTGCGGCTCGTTAGGGCTGGAGAAGTTGTTCATCACCGTCACGAGGACTGCCGCGATGATCAACCACAGGATCAGATTCTTTGCCATATCGTTCAATTAACTACCCTCTGAAGCAAGCTCCGCTACTGGCGCGCGCTTCGCATGATATTCACCGGCCTAACTTACTACATTACCTACAACTCTGGCAGGCGCCGTCTGTAACCCTTTGTGAAACACTTTCTACACAATATTCGCTTATGCACGCGGGGCAAAATACGAAAAACCTATCGCCCCGGCAAAAAACCTCGTTTTACTCGTTACCACCGCGGTACCCCCAAGCCAGCATATATTGCTCGCGGGAGCTGCCTCGGGAAGAATCCGGCTTGATCATCTGGATCTTGTCGAATTTCTTGCGGGCATCCTTCAGGTAAACATCGAAACCTTCACCCTGAAAGATCTTGATCACGAAATTGCCACCCGGCTTGAGTATCCGTTCCGCCAGATCAAGCGCCAGTTCGCAAAGGAACATGGCTTTCGGCATATCCACTTCAGGCGTACCACTCATATTGGGGGCCATATCGGAAATCACAAGGTCCACCTGCGAATTACCCACGGCCTCAAGGATTCGCGCGAGCACTTCGTCCTCGGTGAAGTCACCCTGAATGAAGGTAACGTCCGGGATGCTGTCCATTTCCAGAATGTCCGAAGCGATCAGACGCCCCTGACCGCCGATCAGCCGGCTGGTGACCTGCGACCAGCCGCCGGGCGCTGCGCCCAGGTCGACAACGCTCATGCCGGAACGGATCAGCTTGTATTTCTCCTGGATCTCCAGAAGCTTGTAACTTGCACGCGAACGGTAGCCATCCTTCTGCGCCTGCTTCACATAAGGATCGTTGACATGTCGTTTCAGCCAACCAAGGCTTGTCTTGGAACGCGCCATTGGGCACCTCGATGATTAGGGTCGTGATTAATTGGGCGGATCCACGAACCCTCGGGTAAAATGGCCGCCATTTTACAGAATCCAGACGAAAGGGTCAGATTATGCCGCTCACTCCAGAGCAGAAGAAACAGTACAAATCCATTGGCCACCACCTGAAGCCGGTTTTGACGGTGGCGGACAACGGACTGACTGAAGGTGTATTAGCCGAACTCGAACGCGCACTGGCGGATCACGAGCTGATCAAGATCAAGCTCAACATCCTCGATCGCGAGTCGCGCCTGGCGCACATTGCAGAGTTGTGCAAGGTCGGCAAGGCTGACCTGGTTCAGGTCATCGGCAAGATGGCACTGGTATATCGCAAGAACTTCAGCGTCAACAAGCAGCTGTCGAACGTTCATCGCTTCAAGTGATGACAAGGGTCAAGGGTGTGCTTCGCGCACCCTGCCACTCCATCCCGGCAGTGGTTGCAACACCAACACCACACCGGAGAAGCCCAACAGCAGAAAACTGAATTCCTGCCAGCGCTGCGCTTGCGGCCAGCCGACACGCACTGCAATAAACATCGCACACGCATACAACGCCATCAGCAACACCTGCCCGCGAAAATCCCGCCATAGACTGGCAAGGCCATCGGCCTGTACCAGCACCAAAGCCTGAAAAATCACGCATGCCGCGGCAAAACCCGCCACCGGCACTTCGAATGCATCGGCAACTTCATCGATCAGCAACGGTGCCAGGCCAATCTTGCCCAACACCGGTCGCAAACCGAGATGTATCAACCAGAAGCCGCCGACCCACAACATCTGGGTCAGCTGCCAAAGCATGGCGCCCGCACGTAGCGGGCGCCTGCCTTCAGATGTGACGGACTTCGACAATCTCGTACTCGATAACGCCACTCGGCGTTTTCACGGCAACCACATCACCCTCTTCCTTGCCAATCAAGGCACGGGCCAAAGGCGAGCCGACCGAAATCTTGCCGAGTTTGAAGTCAGCCTCGTCCTCACCCACGATGTGGTAAGTGACGCTCTCATCAGTCTCGACGTTGGCGATTTCGACGGTAGTACCGAAGATCACTTTGCCGGTGTGCGGGATAGTCGTGACGTCGATGATGACCTGATTCTGAATCCGGCCTTCGATGTCACGGATCCGCGCCTCGACCATGCCTTGCTGTTCGCGGGCGGCATGGTACTCGGCGTTTTCCTTCAGGTCACCCAACTCGCGAGCGGTACCGATGTCCTGGCTGAGCTTCGGACGAACGACCTTGGTCAGGTGAGCGTGTTCTTCTTCCAGGGCTTTCGCGCCCTGGACGGTCATTGGGTATTTGATCATGCCTTCAATCCTGCGTGTAGATCCTGCAAGCGGCGCACGGTCTTCTCGGGACCGAACTTCAGCGCTTCGCAGATAGCTTCGCCCGCAGCAATGGTGGTGGTGCAGTAGATCTTGTGCTGCAGGGCATTACGACGAATGGAGTAGGAATCAGCGATCGACTGACGGCCTTCGGTGGTGTTGATGATCAGGGTGACTTCGTCATTCTTGATCATGTCGACCACGTGCGGACGCCCCTCGGTCACCTTGTTCACGCGGCGCACTTTCAGGCCTGCAGCTTCGATCAGCTTGGCAGTGCCAGCAGTCGCGACCACTTCGAAGCCCAAGTTGATCAGATCACGGGCCACGCCTGCAACCAGCGGCTTGTCATCATCACGCACGCTGATGAACGCGGTACCGCCGGTCGGCAGCACTTCACTGGCGCCCATCTGGGCCTTGGCGAATGCTTCACCGAAGGTGTCGCCGACGCCCATCACTTCACCGGTGGACTTCATCTCTGGGCCGAGGATCGGGTCAACACCAGGGAATTTGGCGAACGGGAACACCGCCTCTTTCACGCTGTAGAAGTTCGGGATGATTTCCTTGGTGAAGCCGATTTCCTTCAGGGTCTTACCGGCCATGACGCGAGCCGCGATCATTGCCAGGGAGACACCGATGCACTTGGACACGAACGGCACGGTACGCGAAGCGCGCGGGTTGACTTCGATGACGTAGATGTCTTCGCCCTGCAGCGCCAGTTGCACGTTCATCAGGCCGACAACGCCCAGTTCCAGGGCCATTTTCTTGACCTGCTCGCGCATCTCGTCCTGGATGTGCGCCGGCAGCGAGTAAGGCGGCAGCGAGCACGCGGAGTCACCGGAGTGAACGCCCGCCTGTTCGATGTGCTGCATGATCGCGCCGATCACCACGTCTTTGCCGTCGCAGACCGCATCCACGTCCATCTCGATGGCGCAGTTGAGGAAGTGGTCGAGCAGCACCGGGCTGTCGTTGGAGACTTGCACCGCGTCACGCAGGTAGCGCTTGAGTTCGTCTTCCTTGTAAACGATTTCCATCGCGCGGCCGCCCAGTACGTAGGACGGGCGCACCACCAACGGATAACCGATTTTCGCGGCAGCGCGAACGGCTTCATCTTCGCTGCGCACGGTGGCGTTTGGCGGCTGACGCAAGTTCAGGCGTTCAACCATTTGCTGGAAGCGCTCGCGGTCTTCGGCGCGGTCGATGGCGTCAGGGCTGGTACCGATGATCGGCACGCCAGCGGCTTCGAGGGCACGCGCCAGTTTCAGCGGCGTCTGGCCGCCGTACTGGACGATTACGCCTTTCGGCTTCTCGACGCGGCAGATTTCCAGCACGTCTTCCAGGGTTACCGGCTCGAAGTACAGACGGTCGGAAGTGTCGTAGTCGGTGGAAACGGTTTCCGGGTTGCAGTTGACCATGATGGTTTCGTAGCCGTCTTCGCGCAGTGCGAGGGCCGCGTGTACGCAGCAGTAGTCGAACTCGATGCCCTGGCCGATACGGTTCGGACCGCCACCCAGAATCATGATCTTGTCGCGACCGGACGGCGCGGCTTCGCACTCTTCCTCGTAAGTCGAGTAGAGGTAAGCGGTGTCGGTGGCGAACTCGGCGGCGCAGGTGTCAACGCGCTTGTAGACCGGGAACACTTCCAGTTTTTGACGGTGAGTACGCAGATTCTTCTCGGTCACACCCAGCAGTTTTGCCAGACGCTGATCGGAGAAGCCTTTGCGCTTGAGTTTGAACATCAGGTCGCGGTCGATGGCGGACAGACCGAGGGTCTTGACCTTCTCTTCGTCCTTGATCAGATCTTCGATCTGCACCAGGAACCACGGGTCGATCATGTTCATGCCGAAGATGTCTTCGACGGTCATGCCGGCGCGGAAGGCGTCCGCCACGTACCAGATACGCTCGGCGCCCGGCACGGTCAGCTCGCGCTTGAGGATGCTCATGCTTTCCGGATTGCTCAGGTCGAGCTTCTCGTCCAGACCGCAAACACCGACTTCCAGACCGCGCAGGGCTTTCTGCAGGGATTCCTGGAAGGTGCGACCGATGGCCATGACTTCGCCGACCGACTTCATTTGAGTGGTCAGGCGTGCGTCAGCGTTGGCGAATTTCTCGAAAGCGAAACGTGGCAGCTTGGTGACGACGTAGTCGATCGACGGTTCGAAGGACGCCGGAGTCTTGCCGCCGGTGATGTCGTTCGACAGTTCGTCGAGGGTGTAGCCCACAGCCAGCTTGGCCGCGACTTTGGCGATCGGGAAACCGGTGGCTTTCGAAGCCAGTGCCGAGGAACGCGATACACGCGGGTTCATCTCGATCACGACCATGCGGCCGGTGTCCGGGCAGATGCCGAACTGCACGTTGGAACCGCCGGTCTCGACGCCGATCTCGCGCAGTACCGCCAGCGAGGCGTTACGCAGGATCTGGTATTCCTTGTCGGTCAGGGTCTGTGCCGGAGCAACGGTGATCGAGTCACCGGTGTGCACGCCCATCGGGTCGAAGTTCTCGATCGAGCAGACGATGATGCAGTTGTCCTTTTTGTCGCGGACAACTTCCATCTCATATTCTTTCCAGCCGATCAGCGATTCGTCGATCAGCAGCTCTTTGGTCGGCGACAGGTCCAGACCGCGGGCGCAGATTTCTTCGAACTCTTCACGGTTGTACGCGATGCCGCCACCGGTGCCGCCCATGGTGAAGGACGGACGGATGATGCACGGGAAACCCAGACGCTCGAGGACGGCGTTGGCTTCTTCCATGCTGTGGGCGATACCGGAACGCGGGCATTCCAGGCCGATCGACTTCATGGCCTTGTCGAAACGCGAACGGTCTTCAGCCTTGTCGATGGTATCGGCGTTGGCGCCGATCATTTCCACGCCGAACTTTTCCAGGACGCCTTCGCGCTCCAGGTCCAGGGCGCAATTCAGTGCAGTCTGGCCGCCCATGGTTGGCAGCACGGCATCCGGACGCTCTTTTTCGATGATCTTGGCCACGGTCTGCCACTTGATCGGCTCGATGTACGTGGCGTCGGCCATGTCCGGGTCGGTCATGATGGTGGCCGGGTTGGAGTTCACCAGGATGACGCGGTAACCCTCTTCGCGCAGGGCTTTGCAGGCCTGGGCGCCGGAGTAGTCGAATTCGCAGGCCTGGCCGATAACGATCGGGCCAGCGCCGAGAATCAGGATGCTTTTAATGTCTGTACGTTTTGGCATGGGTTTGTCACTCAAATCCGCAGGTCAGTCGGCAAGCCGTCTTGATCGATTTCTGAAGCCCTGAGGGGCGCCACCGGTGTCGGGGCCGCCCTCGAGGGCTTCTCGCTACAGTCTCAAGGCGAACGCTTAGCGTCGCTTGGCCATCTCGTTGATGAAGCGGTCGAACAGGGGCGCCACATCGTTCGGGCCCGGGCTCGCTTCAGGGTGGCCCTGGAAGCTGAACGCGCTCTTGTCAGTGCGCTCGATGCCTTGCAGGGTGCCGTCGAACAGCGACTTGTGGATCGCACGCACGTTGGCCGGCAGGGTCGCTTCGTCAACTGCGAAACCGTGGTTCTGGCTGGTGATCATCACAACGCCAGTGTCCAGATCCTGTACCGGGTGGTTGGCACCGTGGTGGCCGTGACCCATTTTCAGGGTCTTGGCGCCGGAGGCCAGAGCCAGCAGTTGGTGACCGAGGCAGATACCGAATACCGGAATCTCGGTTTCCAGCACTTCCTTGATCGCCTTGATCGCGTAGTCGCAAGGCTCCGGGTCACCAGGGCCGTTGGACAGGAACACGCCGTCCGGCTTGAGTGCCAGCACATCGGCAGCCGGGGTTTGCGCCGGCACCACGGTCACGCGGCAGCCGCGCTCGACCAGCATGCGCAGGATGTTCAGTTTGACGCCGTAGTCGTAGGCAACCACGTGGTACGGCAACTCGGAGGCTTCGATGGTCGCGTGGCTGTCGGTCTTCAAGTCCCAGACAGTGGAGCGCCATTCGTACTTTTCCTTGGTGCTGACGACTTTCGCCAGATCCATGCCCTTCAGGCCCGGGAAGCCTTGCGCGGCGGCAATTGCAGCTTCTTCGGAGATGTTGTCGCCGGCCATGATGCAGCCGTTCTGTGCGCCTTTTTCACGCAGGATGCGGGTCAGGCGACGAGTATCGATACCAGCGATTGCCACAACATTGTTGGCTTTCAGGTAGTCGGACAGGGACATCGTGTTACGCCAGTTGCTCGCTACCAGCGGCAGGTCACGAATCACCAGGCCTGCGGACCATACGCGGTCAGACTCGGCGTCTTCCGGCGTGGTGCCGGTGTTGCCGATGTGCGGGTAAGTCAGGGTAACGATCTGCTGGGCGTAGGAAGGATCGGTAAGGATTTCCTGATAGCCGGTCATTGCGGTGTTGAACACCACCTCACCAACGGTTTGACCGTCGGCTCCAATGGCTTCGCCGCGAAAAATGCTGCCATCAGCAAGGGCGAGTATGGCTGGCTTAGTCAAGAAGACCTCCCGTAAATAACGCATGAAAGGGCAATCGCAGGTTGTAAAAAAGCGGAGTGACGTATGGACACGTCACCCCGCTTCTTCACTGAATTATTCTGCGCGCTTTTAGTGGACACACTAAAGCTGTAGCTTACAGAAAAAGGCTTTTTTGGTCCACCGCTAAAGAGCCTAAAAGGCCGGAGAATGCGACAGGCCGTCGCGCGGTGCAGAAAAACCAGCGCAAACCGGGCGTTTGCGCTGGGTAAAGCAGTCAATCAATGCAGGTCGAGCACGTCCTGCATGTCGTACAGACCCGGCTCGCGACCATCCAGCCACAACGCCGCACGCACCGCACCCTTGGCGAATGTCATGCGACTGGAAGCCTTGTGCGTGATCTCCAGGCGCTCGCCTTCGCAAGCGAACAGCACGGTGTGATCGCCGACCACATCACCACCACGCACGGTAGCGAAACCGATGGTTTCCCGCTCGCGCGCACCGGTGTGGCCTTCACGGCCATAGACCGCAACCTTCTGCAGATCACGATCCAGCGCCTCGGCGATCACTTCACCCATGCGCAGGGCCGTGCCCGAAGGCGCATCGATCTTGTGCCGGTGATGCGCCTCGATGATCTCGATGTCCGCATCATCGCCCAGCACCCGAGCGGTCATTTCGAGCAGCTTCAGCGACAGATTGACCCCAACACTGAAGTTGGCCGCGAAGACGATCGGAATATCCTTGCCCGCTTCGGCCAACAGTTGCTTCTGCGCAGCATCGAGCCCGGTGGTGCCGATGACCATGGCCTTGCCAGCCTTGCGACAGAACGCGAGGTTTTTCAGCATGACTTCCGGCAGGGTGAAATCGATCAGCACATCGAACTCTTCAGCCACCGATTCGAGATTGCCGGACAACGGCACACCGATGCGACCCAGCGAAGCCAGCTCACCGGCATCCACCCCGATCAGCGTACTGCCGGGACGAACGATCGCCGCGGTCAGGCCGGTCAGCGGCGCGCGCTGTTGCACGGCCTCGACCAGAATCTTGCCCATGCGCCCGGCGGCGCCCATCACAGCTATACGTCGCATGCCGACTCCTTACAGATCGCCGAAGAAGCGCTTCACGCCATCGAACCAACCGGTGGTTTTTGGCGAGTGACTGTTGTCATCCGCCAGCGAGCTGCGGAACTCTTCGAGCAATTCGCGCTGACGACGATTCAGATTGACCGGGGTCTCGACCGCTACGCGGCACATCAGATCGCCCGCACCACCGCCACGCACTGGCGCCACGCCTTTGCCGCGTACACGAAACTGCTTGCCGGTCTGGGTGCCTTCAGGGATTTTCAGTTTGACGCGACCGTCGAGGGTCGGGATTTCCAGCTCGCCACCGAGCGCCGCATCAACGAAGCTGATCGGCACTTCGCAGAACAGATGTTTGCCATCGCGCTGGAAGATGTCGTGCTCGCGCACGTTGATCACCACGTACAGGTCGCCGGTCGGGCCGCCCTGGGTGCCCGCCTCGCCCTCGCCAGACAGACGAATGCGGTCGCCGGTATCAACGCCAGCCGGCACCTTCACCGACAGGGTCTTGTACTCTTCGACGCGACCGTCGCCGTGGCAGGAATCGCACGGATCGGAAATGATCTTGCCTTGGCCATGGCAGCGCGGGCAGGTCTGCTGCACCGAGAAGAAGCCCTGCTGCATGCGCACCTGACCGATGCCGCCGCAGGTCGGGCAGGTCGATGGCGACGAGCCTTTCTTCGCGCCGGAACCATCGCATGGCTTGCAATTGACCAGCGTCGGAACGCGAATATTCACGGTGGTACCGCGTACCGCTTCTTCCAGATTCAGCTCCAGGGTGTAGCGCAGATCGCTGCCACGCTGGGCGCCGCCACGGGAACCGCCGCGACCGCCACCGAAGAAGTCACTGAAGACATCGCCAAAGATGTCCGAGAAATTCTGCCCGCCGAAACCGGCGCCACCGCCACCCATGCTTGGGTCGACGCCAGCATGACCGTACTGGTCGTACGCCGCGCGCTTGCTCGAATCGGACAATACTTCGTAGGCCTCGTTGGCCTCTTTGAACAGTTCTTCCGACGCTTTGTCATCGGGATTACGGTCCGGGTGATGCTTCATCGCCAGACGACGATAGGCCTTCTTCAGGTCTGCATCGCTTGAACCACGCTCTACACCCAATACTTCGTAATAGTCACGCTTTGCCATAAGTCTTTTGCACTCTTGAGGACGTTCGGCAAACCCCTCCTGAGGATGGCCAAACTCGTTGAGCCCCAATACAGGCCCGGACCCAACTCACGTCAATTCAACGATCCTGGTCTTTGTTTCTTTTGGTACTTGCGGCGCGAAAAGCAGGAGCATTCCCGGCCATACCAGCAGCAGGCAAACCTTGTCGCATGCTGTAAAAATTCGTGTATTCCAGATACGCCAACGCGGGAGCAAGCTCCCGCGCGGCGACATCCTACCAGTCACCGCCGCAAGGCAGTCAACCGGCCGACCAACAACTTACTTGTGGTCTTTGACTTCTTCGAACTCGGCATCGACAACATCGTCAGCCTTTTCAGCTTTCTCGTCGTGCGGCGCCGCGCCTTCAGCAGGCTGAGCCTGTTCGGCGTACATCTTCTGAGCAACCGGAGCCGAGACTTTCGACAGCTCTTCGATCTTCGCTTCAATGGCAGCCTTGTCGTCGCCTTTCACAGCGGCTTCCAGTGCAACCACGGCAGCTTCGATCGCGGTCTTCTCTTCAGCGCTGACCTTGTCGCCCGCTTCGGTAACCATTTTGCGAGTCGAGTGAACCAGTGCATCACCCTTGTTACGGGATTCAGCCAGTTCAGCGAACTTGCGGTCTTCCTCGGCGTTCAGCTCGGCATCGCGAACCATCTTCTGAATTTCTTCATCCGACAGACCGGAGTTGGCCTTGATGGTGATCTTCTGCTCTTTACCGGTCGCCTTGTCTTTCGCACCAACGTGCAGGATGCCGTTAGCGTCGATGTCGAAGGTCACTTCGATCTGTGGCACGCCACGTGGAGCTGGTGGAATGTCGGCCAGGTCGAACTTGCCCAGGGACTTGTTCTGTGCGGCTTGCTTACGCTCACCTTGCAGAACGTGAATGGTCACAGCGCCCTGGTTGTCATCGGCAGTCGAGAACACTTGCGATTTCTTGGTAGGAATCGTGGTGTTTTTCTCGATCAGCGCGGTCATCACGCCACCCATGGTTTCGATACCCAGGGTCAGCGGGCTGACGTCGAGCAGCAGAACGTCTTTCACGTCACCGGCCAGAACGGCGCCCTGAATCGCAGCACCCATGGCAACCGCTTCGTCCGGGTTCACGTCTTTACGAGCTTCTTTACCGAAGAAGTCGGTCACCAGCTTCTGCACCAGCGGCATACGGGTCTGACCGCCGACCAGAATCACGTCGTTGATCGCGCCAACGTCGATACCGGCGTCTTTCATGGCGATGCGGCAAGGTTCGATGGTGCGCTGAACCAGGTCTTCAACCAGAGCTTCGAGCTTGGCACGCGAAATCTTCACGTTCAGGTGCTTAGGACCGGTAGCGTCTGCAGTGATGTACGGCAGGTTGACGTCGGTCGACTGAGCGGACGACAGCTCGATCTTGGCTTTCTCAGCGGCTTCTTTCAGGCGCTGCATGGCCAGCGGGTCACCTTTGAGGTTCATGCCGCTTTCTTTCTTGAATTCGTCAACGAGGTAGTCGATCAGACGAATGTCGAAGTCTTCACCGCCGAGGAAAGTGTCACCGTTGGTGGCCAACACTTCGAACTGGTGCTCGCCGTCAACTTCAGCGATCTCGATCACGGAAACGTCGAAAGTACCGCCACCCAGGTCGTAAACGATCACGGTGTGATCGCCCTTGGCCTTGTCCATACCGTAAGCCAGAGCAGCTGCGGTTGGTTCGTTGATGATACGTTTAACGTCCAGACCGGCAATGCGGCCGGCGTCTTTGGTCGCCTGACGCTGGCTGTCGTTGAAGTAGGCCGGAACGGTGATCACCGCTTCGGTCACAGGCTCGCCGAGGTAGTCTTCGGCGGTCTTCTTCATCTTCTTCAGAATTTCAGCCGAGATTTGTGGCGGCGCCATTTTCTGGCCGTTCACTTCAACCCAGGCGTCGCCGTTGTCAGCCTTGGCGATTTTGTACGGGACCATCTTGATGTCTTTCTGTACGACTTCTTCGTCGAACTTGCGACCGATCAGACGCTTCACCGCGTACAGGGTGTTGTGCGGGTTGGTCACTGCCTGACGCTTGGCCGACTGACCAACGAGGATTTCACCATCGTTGGCGTAAGCGATGATCGACGGCGTGGTACGCGCGCCTTCGGCGTTTTCGATAACTTTGGCTACGCCATTTTCCAGCACGGAGACGCAGGAGTTGGTAGTCCCCAGGTCGATACCGATAATTTTGCCCATGTTCACTCTCCCGAAACTTTGGATTTTGTTGCCGCAGCAGTGGTGGCTAACTGCGGTAATACTTAAACGCTTGACTTCTAAATGGGGGCCTTGCGGCTAATTTCAAGCCTTCTCGTCAATCGAAGGCGAAATTGGCGCCGGCGCCTTGCTGACCACAACCATGGCCGGACGCAACAGGCGGCCATTGAGCTGGTAGCCCTTCTGGAACACCTTCAGAACGCTGTTCGGTTCGACGTCGGCGCTTTCCTGCATGGCCATCGCCTGATGGTGAACGGCATTGAACGGTTCGCCATGCGGATCGATCGCTTCAAGCTGGTAACGCTTGAGGGTGTCGTGGAACATTTTCAGGGTCAGCTCGATGCCTTCGCGCATCGGACGGATGCTTTCGTCGTCCGGGCTCGACAGCTCGAGGCCGCGCTCCAGGCTGTCGACGATCGGCAGCAGGTCACCGGCGAATTTTTCCAGCGCAAACTTGTGCGCCTTCTCGACATCCTGCTCGGCACGACGGCGGACGTTCTGCAGATCGGCAGCTACGCGCAGCGACTGATCCTGCGCGGCGGCCAACTGCTCTTCGAGCACTTGTACACGGGTCGCCAGGTCGTCACCCGAAGTTTCGGGCGCCTGATTGGCTTCTGGATTTTGCGTATCTACTGTCTGTTCGTCAGCCATAGAATTCTCCTTTCAATTACGTCCGCGAGCTGTACTCGCGCTTCTGCCCCGATATATGGGGCCGCAAAATCAGGCTTCAAGGGCCTGCAATGATTAACCCTACAAAAAAGTGCTGCATTGTCATTCCCGCTCGGACTAAGCACTTGATCGGATCAAGCAAATCGAGCTAAGCGAGGGCATTGTCAGCCTGAAACAAAACACTGTATAAATAACCAGACCTAAAGCCTGGGAGCGGCCTTTATGCTGGTGCACCTGTCCGTACATAACTACGCCATCGTTGAACATCTCGATCTCGAACTCGATCGCGGGATGAGCGTGATCACAGGGGAAACCGGCGCCGGCAAGTCGATCATGCTCGACGCCCTGGGCCTGACCCTGGGCGATCGCGCCGACAGCGGCGTGGTTCGCCCAGGCGCCGACAAGGCCGACATTCTGGCCACCTTCGATCTGGTCGACATTCCCGAAGCCCATGCCTGGCTGGCCGAACGCGATCTCGAAAACGACGGCCCATGCATCCTGCGTCGGGTGATCACCGCTGAAGGCCGTTCGCGTGGCTATATCAATGGTACGCCCTGCCCGCTCGGCGATCTCAAGGCTCTCGGCGAACTGCTGATCGATATCCACAGCCAGCACGAACACCAGTCCCTGCTGAAAACCGATACCCATCGCCGCCTGCTCGATGAATACGCCGGTGCCACCGATCTGGCCCGCCAGGTTCAACTGGCTGCGCAGCGCTGGCGCCAGACTCGCCAGGAGCTGGAGCGCCTCTCCAACTCCGGCGACGAACAACGCGCGCGCCACCAACTACTCAGCTACCAGCTCGAAGAACTGGAAAACCTCGGCCTCGGCGACAACGAGCTGGAACAGCTGGAGCAGGAACACAAAAACCTGACCAATGCCGAAACCCTGCTCGGCATTTGCCGACAGGTGGTCGAGCAGTGCAGCGAAAGCGATTCCGGCAACGTACTGAACGCACTGACCGCCAGCCTCAATCGCCTGTCGAGCGTGAACAACTCGGTTGGCGCACTGGGCGAAGCCAGCAGCCTGCTGACCAGCGCGCAGATCCAGGTCGAAGAAGCCGTGGGCGAACTCAATCGCTTCCTCGACAACTTCGATGCCGATCCGGCGCGCCTGCAGTATCTGGAAGAACGCCTCGACGCAATTTACACCCTGGCCCGCAAGCACCGGATCCAGCCAACCGAAGTCGCCGAGATGCAGCAGAAGTTGCTGGATGAGATCGAAACCCTTAACGCCAACGACGAATCTATCGAGCGCCTGGGTGAAGAACTGGCGTCCTACGCACGCCATTATCAAGAGAAGGCCCGCGAGCTGAGCGACTTGCGTCATCAGGCCGCCGGCAGCCTTGCCAGCGCCGTGGAGCAGGAAATCCAGCGCTTGGGCATGCCGGGCGGGCGCTTCACCATTGAATTGCGCGCCAATAGCAGCGACGAACTGCTGCCCAATGGTCTGGAACAGGTTGAACTGCTGGTCAGCGCCAACCCCGGCCAGCCACTGAAGGCGCTGGCCAAAGTGGCCTCCGGCGGCGAGCTGTCGCGGATCAGTCTGGCGATTCAGGTGATCACCGCGCAGACCTCACGGGTACCAACCCTGGTATTCGACGAAGTGGACGTGGGTATCGGCGGGCCGACCGCCGAAATCGTCGGCCAGTTGTTGCGACGTCTTGGCGATCGCGGGCAGGTACTGACCGTGACGCACTTGCCGCAAGTGGCAGCGCAGGGTCATCAGCATTTGTTCGTGCACAAGGTGCGTGGTGAACAGGCGACTCACACCGCCGTGTCCAAGCTGAGCAAGAACGACCGTATAGAAGAAGTGGCGCGGATGCTGGGCGGCATCGACCTGACCAAAGAGTCTTTGGCTCACGCAAAAAAAATGGTGGTTACCGCAAAAGTATAAGAGCAGCAGAAAGCACGAAGGCGACCCTTGGGTCGCCTTCGTTCGTTTCGCGAACCTGAAATTCGCGCGACATGCTTACTTTTTCTTGCGTACGTACAGCACCAGATTGTGATCTACCAGATCAACACCGTGCTCCTCGGCAATTGCCTTCTGGAGCTTTTCGATTTCCGGACTGACGAATTCGACGACTTCACCGGTTTCCACGTTGACCATGTGGTCGTGGTGGCCACCGTCGGCCAATTCGAATACCGCGTGGCCACCGTCGAAGTTGTGACGGACCACGAGGCCAGCGGCTTCGAACTGGGTCAGAACACGGTAAACCGTGGCCAGACCGACGTCCTCGCCCGCTTCCATCAACGCCTTGTAGACGTCTTCGGCACTCATGTGACGCTGCTCGGTAGAGTCGAGCATTTGCAGGATCTTGACCCGTGGCAGGGTCACTTTGAGGCCGGCTTTGCGTAGTTCGCTATTTTCAACCATGGTCAGCTTTCTCGCGATGCTGCTTCGCAGCTTCTCTTAATGCGGGTATGATCGGCGTTTACGTTGTCCCAGCCAAGATAGTGGAAGTCGCCCACCGATGCAAAACACCAAGCTCTTGCTAACCAGTTTCACCTTTGTGGGACTGCTCGCACTCGCCGGTTGTTCATTCCCCGGGGTTTACAAAATCGACATCCAGCAGGGCAATGTCGTCACGCAGGACATGATAGACCAGTTACGCCCGGGAATGACCCGTCGGCAAGTACGGTTTATCATGGGTAACCCTCTGCTGACCGACACGTTCCATGCCGATCGCTGGGATTATCTGTACAGCCTGCAACCTGGTGGCGGTGAACGCCAACAGGAACGCATGAGTGTTAATTTCAACTCCAACGACCAGCTTGTCAGCCTGTCCGGTGACTTCATGCCGGGCGTGAGCCGTGACGAAGCCATTCTCGGCAAGGACAGTGGCACCAGCGTGACCGCCCCTGCTGAAAACGCCGAGAAGCCGAAGCCGGAACAACCAGCCAAACCAGGCTCCTTGCTGGATTCGATCCAGAAGGACGTGGACGGTGTTGAAACCGTTCCGGTTCCGACGCCTGAACCGCTGGACACCTCGCCGCAGTAAGGTGCGAGGCAATAAAAAACCCGGAATTTCCGGGTTTTTTATTGCCTGCGATTTGGCCCATCTACTGATTTCGCGCTTTCGCCTCGGCAGCCTTGGCCGCGCGCAGACGCCGCACCTCTTTCGGGTCAGCCAGCAATGGTCGGTAGATCTCGATGCGATCCCCTGCCTGAATCAAGCGAACCTGTGAATCAGCCACCACCTTGCCGAAGATTCCCAGCGGACATTCGTTCAGGTCCAGCTCCGGAAATTCATCGCCAATACCTGACTTGAGCACCGTCTCACGCACTGTCGTCCCTTCAGGAACGCTCAAAGTGCGCAAGATCTGACGATCCACGGCGGCATACACCACCTCAATCTCGATCACCGGCTCAACCATGCATCTGCTTGGCGCGCTGGCAGAACGCATCCACCAACGTATTCGCCGCCTGATTGAACAGCGGGCCGAGTGTCGCGCGCACCAGCGGGCCGGCGTAGTCGAAAGACAGGTCAAGACTGATCTTGCAGGCCTTCTCGTTCAACGCCTTGAAGACCCAGACGCCATGCAGTTGGTTGAACGGGCCTTCTTCCAGGTTCATCTCGATCGATTGCCCCGGCACCAGCGTATTGCGCGTGACGAAGTGCTGACTGAGGCCACCCTTGGCCACGCCAACGCTGGCACGCATGTGCTCGGGCGAACTCTCCAGCACCTCGGCGGACGAGCACCACGGCAGGAATTCCGGGTAACGCGCGACGTCGTTGACCAGGTCGTAGAGGAATTGCGCCGGGTATGGCAGCAACGCCGAACGTTGAATATGTGTCGTCATGTAAGCGTTACTTCCAGAGCTGAGCGGCAAACACTACCAGAATGCCGATGGGCGCCACGTAGCGCATCAAGAACAGGGACAGGGCAAACAGCGCCGGGTTACGAATCGACAACTCGTCACGCACCGCCTCACGCCCCATCACCCAACCGGCAAACAGCACGAAGCACAAGCCACCGAGCGGCAACATGATCCGCGAGGTGAAGAAATCAATCACGCCGAAGAAGTCCAGACCGCCTGCCGCCCCCCATTGGTAGAGGTGAAACAGCCCGCCATCGTTCACGAAAAATTTGGCTTCCTTCCAGATATTGAAGGAGAAAACCGTACCCAGACCGACGAACCAGCAAATGAATGCCAGCCAGAAAGTCACCCAGCCACGGCTGATTTTCGTGCGTTCAACCAAATAGGCAACCATCGGTTCGAGCAGGGAAATCGCCGAGCTCCAGGCGGCAATTGCCACCAGGACAAAGAACACCACGCCCATCAACTGGCCGAAAACCACGTTACCGAAGGCAAATGGCAGACTGACGAACATCAGGCCCGGACCTTCGCTAGGGTTCAAACCGCCAGCAAACACAATCGGAAACAATGCCAGACCGGCCACCAGCGACACGAAGGTGTCGAGCAGTGCCACACCGACCACCGTGCCGGACAACGAGGCTTCCTTGGTCATGTAAGCGCCGTAGATCATGATCGAGCCGACGCCCACGCTCAGGGAAAAGAACGCATGGCCCATGGCGGGCAGCAAGCCGTCGAGGACTTTTTCCGGGTGGAAATCGAACATGAAATGCACGCCTTCCATGAAATGCCCGGTGGTCATGCTGTAACCCAGCAACACCAGCACCATCACGAACAGCAGCGGCATCATGATCCGCAGACTGCGCTCAAGCCCGGCAACCACGCCTTTGGCGATCACCACGGCCGACAACAGCATGAAAACTGTGTGCCAAAGTGTCAGGCGCCAGGGATCGGAGATGACATTGCCGAAATAAGCGCCGACCTGCTCCGCCGTGGCGCCCTGGAAGTCGCCGCGCCCCATGTCGATGATGTAATCCAGCGACCAGCCGCCAACCACACTATAGAAAGACAGGATCAGCAACGCCGTGATCATCCCGGCAAATGCGCCCCACGACCACTTGCCCGAATGCCCGGCTTCCAGCGCCAGCACCTTCAGGGCGTTCGCCGGACTTTGCCGTGCGCGGCGGCCGATCAGGGTTTCAGCCAGCATGACCGGGATCCCGATCAGGGCGATGCAGGCCAGAAACATCAGCACGAAGGCGCCGCCGCCGTAGACCCCGACCATGTAGGGGAATTTCCAGATGCTGCCCAGTCCCACGGCCGAACCGGTCGCGGCGAATATGAAAACCCAGCGGCTAGCCCAACTGCCGTGGACAGAAACCTTGTCTGTCGACATTGAATATCACGCCCAAGCGTTAGAAAAAGAGGCCGCATTGTCCGGGATTCACTCAACGTGCTCAAGCACGCAGCATCACCGTAGCCGAGGACCGTTTATCTCCATATAATGCCGCCCCTATGGCTAAACAGAAGAAACACCCAACAGGGACCATCGCGCAGAACAAAAAGGCGCGACACGATTACTTCATCGAACATCGTTTCGAGGCTGGTCTGGTCCTGGCCGGCTGGGAAGTAAAAAGTCTGCGGGCAAGCAAGCTGCAACTGGTCGACAGTTACGTGCTGCTCAAGGATGGCGAAGCCTGGCTCCTCGGCAGTCACATCACGCCGTTGATGACCGCCAGCACCCACGTCATCGCCGATCCGACCCGCACCCGCAAACTGCTGCTGAACAAGCGCGAGCTGGAAAAACTCGCCGCTGCCGTGCAACAGAAAGGCTACGCCTGCGTGTGCCTGTCCTTCTACTGGAGCAAGCACATGGTCAAGTGCGAGATCGCTCTGGGCAAGGGCAAGAAGGAATACGACAAGCGTGACACCGAGCGCGAACGCGACGCCGGTCGAGAGCTGCAGCGCGCCGTGCGCAACAAGGGCAAGGAAGAATAATTTTCCTGCTTTAAAAGATCGCAGCCTGCGGCAGCTCCTACACAGGAATGAGAATTTCCCTGTAAGAGCTGCCGAAGGCTGCGATCTTTTTGCCTCTAAAAGCTACATTCCCTTGCGCCGCTCCGCCCGAGCCATGCGCTGAACTTCCTGCCGCACCTCCTCCAGCACTTCCTGCACATACAGAATGTGCCGACTGGAAACCTCCCGCGCCTGCTCCGCACGCCCCTCGATAATCGCCAGATACAGCTCCCGGTGCTGAGAGATCAGCATGTCGCGGGTTTCCGTGCGCTGCTTGTACATGCCGCCAATGTTGGTCACCACGTTGCGCTTGAGCAGATCGAACAACCCGCGAATGGTGTGCAGCAGCACTGCGTTGTGGCTGGCTTCGGCGATCGCCAGATGAAACTTCGCATCCGCCGCCCCTTCTTCCGCCCGGCTCACTTCGTCATGTCGCGTGTAGCAATCCTGCAGCTCGTTGAATGCTGCAGTAAGACGCTCACGATCCACATCCGTGGCGCGCAATGCGGCGTAATAGGCACACGATGCCTCCAGAGTGTGCCGAAATTCCAGCAAGTCACGCTGCGCTTCGGGGTTGCTCTCAAGCAGCAATAGCAGGGGATCGCTGAAGGTCGAGCCAAGCGTATCCACCACATAGTTACCGCCACCCTGGCGACTGACCAGCAAGCCTTTGGCCGCCAGTTTCTGAATCGCTTCGCGCAAAGACGGACGCGACACGCCGAACTGCTCGGCCAAGGCGCGCTCGGCCGGAAGCCGCTCACCGGACTTCAGCGTGCCCTCGAGGATCATCCCCTCGAGGCGCTCGACAATATCGTCAGACAAACGGCGCTGACGAATCTGATCAAACCCCATAACTCATTTCTCCACGATCCCGACCGCTCGCCGGGCTCTCTATTCTGGCCTATCGGCGCCCCGCCGACACCTGTCAGCGCACATTCGCCCGACCGGATCAGATGCCCTCTGCACCGCTTATTCGACAAAAGTTTCAGGGCGACAAATTGACACACCGATATCAAGGCTTTTACCCTAGCCAACAGCGATTGTAAATTGGTATTACCAATTAACCAAGAACGCTGACAGTGCCTGACCAACAACAATTAGGGGCCACCCCATATGCAAACCTGGCAACAGCTCTATACCCCGCTCGGCAGTCTCGGCGTCTCCGCTCTTGCGGCCGTCATCCCCATCGTTTTCTTCTTTCTCGCGCTGGCGGTGTTCCGCCTCAAGGGTCACGTGGCCGGCAGCATCACGCTGGCCCTGTCGATTGCCGTGGCGATTTTCGCCTTCCACATGCCGGTCGACATGGCCTTCGCCGCGGCCGGATACGGCTTTGCCTACGGTCTGTGGCCGATTGCCTGGATCATTGTCGCGGCGGTGTTCCTCTACAAACTGACGGTCAAGAGTGGTCAGTTCGAGGTCATTCGCAGTTCGGTGCTGTCGATCACTGACGACCAGCGCCTGCAGGTATTGCTGATCGGTTTTTGCTTCGGTGCGTTCCTTGAAGGTGCTGCCGGCTTCGGCGCGCCTGTAGCGATCACCGCCGCGCTGCTGGTCGGCCTCGGCTTCAATCCGCTGTACGCCGCCGGCCTGTGCCTGATTGCCAACACCGCGCCAGTAGCGTTTGGCGCACTGGGCATTCCAATCATTGTTGCCGGGCAAGTGACCGGCATCGACGCGTTCAAGATCGGCGCCATGACCGGTCGCCAACTGCCACTGCTGTCGCTGTTCGTGCCGTTCTGGCTGGTGTTCATGATGGACGGCCTGCGTGGCGTGCGTGAAACCTGGCCGGCAGCACTGGTCGCAGGCCTGAGCTTCGCCGTGACCCAGTACTTCACTTCGAACTTCATCGGCCCGGAGCTGCCGGACATCACCTCGGCCCTGGCCAGCCTGATTTCCCTGACCCTGTTCCTTAAAGTCTGGCAGCCAAAACGCACCGCCGGTGCACAGATCGCCGGCGCCACCTCGAGCGCAGCGATTACCGCCAGCGTCGGCGGTTTCGGCCAGAAGCGCACCACCGTCGCTTCGCCTTACAGTCTTGGGGAAATTTTCAAAGCGTGGTCGCCGTTCCTGATCCTCACCGTGCTGGTGACCATCTGGACCCTCAAGCCGTTCAAGGCCATGTTTGCCGCCGGCGGTTCGATGTACGCCTGGGTGTTCAACTTTGCCATCCCGCACCTTGACCAACTGGTGATCAAGACTGCTCCGATCGTCGCCACCCCGACCGCCATCCCGGCCGTGTTCAAACTCGACCCGATTTCCGCGACCGGTACCGCGATTTTCTTCTCGGCGCTGATCTCGATGCTGGTACTGAAGATCAATTTCAAAACTGGTCTGACCACTTTGAAAGAAACCTTTTACGAACTGCGCTGGCCTATTCTGTCGATCGGCATGGTGTTGGCGTTTGCCTTCGTCACCAACTACTCAGGGATGTCTTCGACCATGGCGCTGGTCTTGGCCGCGACCGGCGCAGCCTTCCCGTTCTTCTCTCCGTTCCTCGGCTGGCTGGGCGTGTTCCTCACCGGCTCGGATACCTCGTCCAACGCGCTGTTCAGTTCGCTGCAGGCGACCACCGCGCACCAGATCGGCGTCAATGACACCCTGCTGGTAGCCGCCAATACCAGCGGCGGTGTGACCGGCAAGATGATCTCGCCACAATCGATCGCCGTGGCCTGCGCCGCGACCGGGCTGGTGGGTAAGGAATCGGATCTGTTCCGCTTCACTCTCAAGCACAGCCTATTCTTTGCCACGATTGTCGGCCTGATCACTCTGGCCCAGGCCTACTGGTTCACCGGCATGCTGGTGCACTAAACCTATAAACAAAACGGAAATAACCGACGCCGGCTGGTGATTCCGGCGTCAGCAATTCACACCCCGGTCTGTAAGGCTGCTGAAAGCAAGGCTCTTTATATTCAGCAGCCGCCACAGACGGATAACCGGGCCCACCCGGAGACACGCCTGATGAGCGAGCTTTTTTACAACGCTGTGCCCAACGCCACCCGCGTCGCACCGCCACTGCCCGAACCTCGGCAGTACCCCAGCGAGAAACCGTCGCGGGTCTATCTGTTCGGCACCTGCGTGGTCGACCTGTTCTACCCCGAAGCCGGGATGGACGCGATCCACTTGCTCGAGCGTGAAGGGATCAAGGTCGAGTACCCGCAAGGGCAGAGCTGCTGCGGGCAACCGGCCTACACCTCGGGTTACACCGAGCAGGCGCGGACGGTGGCGCGCGCGCAACTGGCGCTGTTTGCCGGGGATTATCCGGTGGTGGTGCCGTCGGGTTCCTGCGCGGGCATGTTGCGCGAGCATTACGCCGACTTGTTCAAGGACGAGCCGCAAACGTTGAAACAGGTGCAGGCCCTCGCGGCCCGCACCTATGAGCTGGCCGAGTTCCTGCTGTTCGTCTGTAAGGTGCAGCTCAAGGACAGCGGCGAGCCGGTCAAAGTCGCGCTGCACACCTCGTGTTCGGCACGGCGCGAAATGAACACCCACCTGCACGGCCGCGAGTTGTTGGCGCAGTTGAGCAACGTGGAACGGGTCAACCACGACCACGAAAGCGAATGCTGTGGCTTCGGTGGGACATTCAGCGTCCGTATGCCAGACATTTCCGGCGCGATGGTGGCGGACAAGACCCGGGCGTTGAAGAATTCCGGCGCGCACAAAGTGTTGAGCGCCGACTGTGGCTGTTTGATGAACATCAACGGCGCATTGGAGAAACAAAAGGAAGCGCTGCGCGGGCAACATCTCGCCAGCTTTCTGTGGCAACGAACCGGAGGTGCGCAATGAGCACCTCGACGATTATTCCTACGGTTGCCGTAGAAGAAGATTTCCGCACCCGGGCACACAACGCCCTGGGTGATCAGCAGCTACGGAACAACTTCCGCACTGCGATGGATTCACTGATGACCAAGCGGGCAGCGGCTTTCAGCGATGCCCACGAAAGAGAACACTTGCGCGCCCTGGGCAACTCGATCAGGGCGCGTGCGCTCTCCAAGTTGCCCGACCTGCTCGAGCAACTGGAACAGAACCTGACCCGCAACGGTGTGACAGTGCACTGGGCGGAAACGGTGGACGAGGCCAATGGCATCGTCCTTTCGATCATCCGCGCTCACGAGGCGCGGCAAGTGATCAAGGGCAAATCGATGGTCAGCGAAGAGATGGAGATGAACCATTTCCTCGAGGCTCAAGGTGTTGAATGCCTGGAGTCCGACATGGGGGAATACATCGTCCAGCTCGACCACGAGAAGCCTTCACACATCATTATGCCGGCGATCCACAAGAATGCCGGTCAGGTCGCGTCCTTGTTCCACGACAAACTTGGCGTGGAGTACACCAAGGACGTTGACCAACTCATTCAGATCGGTCGCAGGGTCCTGCGGCAGAAATTCTTCGAAGCGGACATCGGCGTTTCCGGCGTCAACTTCGCCGTGGCCGAAACCGGCACCCTGCTGCTGGTGGAAAACGAAGGCAACGGCCGCATGACCACCACCGTGCCGCCGGTGCACATCGCCGTCACCGGCATCGAAAAGGTCGTGGAAAACCTGCGCGACGTGGTGCCGCTGTTGTCGCTGCTGACCCGCTCGGCGCTGGGCATTCCGATCACCACCTACGTCAACATGATCTCCGGCCCGCGCAAGGAACATGAACTCGACGGCCCGCAGGAAGTGCATCTGGTGCTGCTCGATAACGGTCGCAGCCAGGCCTTTGCCGACAGCGAACTGCGCCAGACCCTCAACTGCATCCGCTGCGGTGCCTGCATGAACCATTGCCCGGTCTACACCCGCGTCGGAGGCCACACCTACGGCGAGGTGTATCCGGGACCGATCGGCAAAATCATCACGCCGCACATGGTCGGTCTGGCGAAAGTCCCGGATCATCCGAGCGCTTCGTCGTTGTGCGGTGCCTGCGGTGAAGTGTGCCCGGTGAAAATTCCGATCCCTGCCCTGCTGCGGCGATTGCGCGAAGAAAACGTCAAAGCCCCGGACAGTCCGCATCAAGTGATGCGCGGCCAGGGCAGCAAATATTCGCGCAAGGAACGCTTCATCTGGAACGCCTGGGCGAAACTCAACAGCTCGCCGACGCTGTATCGGTTGTTCGGGTTCTTCGCCACGCGCCTGCGCGCCCTGACCCCGAGCCATATCGGCCCATGGACGCAAAACCACAGCGCACCAAAACCCGCCGCCCGCTCACTGCACGACATGGCCCGCGAGCATCTGGCCAAACAGGGAGACCGCTGATGAGCGCCAAGCAAAATATCCTCGCCAAACTACGGAAAAGTCTGACCGGCGCCACACCGATTGCCGACGAGTTCGACGTCGATCTGGTGACCCAGCCTTACACCTACAGCGCCGAGCAACGCATCCCGCAGCTGCGCAAACTGATGGAAGCGGTCCACACCGAGATCCATCTGACTACCGGCGCAGACTGGCCGACGCTGCTCGCGCAATTGCTGCGTGACCGGCAGCTACCGAGCCTGCTGATCGCACCGACTACGCCTCACGGGCAGCGCATCTCACAACACTGGGCGAACAATCCTGATCTGCCGACACTGAAATCCTACGACCGGCCGATGGAGGAGTGGAAAGCCGAGCTGTTCAACGACACCCCGGCCAGCCTCACTGGCACTCTCGGCGCCATCGCCGCGACCGGCAGCCTGATTCTCTGGCCCACTCGTGAAGAGCCGCGATTGATGAGCCTGGTGCCGCCGGTGCATTTCGCCCTGCTCAAGGCCAGCGAAATCCGCGACAACTTCTATCAGGTGCAACAGGAATTCGAGTGGGCCCAAGGCATGCCGACCAACGCGCTGCTGGTGTCCGGCCCGTCGAAAACTGCCGACATCGAACAAGTACTGGCCTACGGCGCCCACGGCCCGAAAGACCTTGTGGTGCTGATCCTGGAGGACCAATGACGCTTCCGGTGAATTTCCTGCGTGATGCGCAGCAACTGATTCCAGCGGAGCGCCGTTTTGACGATCCGCTGTCGACCTTGGCCTTCGGCACCGACGCCAGTTTTTATCGGCTGATTCCCAAACTGGTGATCCGCGTCGAGTCCGAAGATGAAGTGGTAGCGCTGCTGAAACTGGCCCAGCGCGATCAGGTTCCAGTGACCTTCCGCGCCGCTGGCACCAGTTTGTCCGGGCAGGCGATCAGCGATTCGGTGCTGATTGTGCTGGGGGATAACTGGAACGCTCGCGAGATTCGCGGCCAAGGCCTGCAGATTCGCCTGCAACCTGGAGTGATCGGCGCGCAGGCCAACGCGTGGCTGGCTCCCTTCGGGCGCAAGATCGGCCCCGACCCGGCGTCGATCAACGCCTGCAAGATCGGCGGCATCGTCGCCAACAACGCCAGCGGCATGTGCTGCGGCACCGCGCAAAATACCTATCACACGCTGGCCGGGATCCGTCTGGTACTCGCCGACGGCACCCGTCTCGACACCGAAGACGCCGCCAGCGTCGCCGCGTTTCGCGCCAGCCACGGTGATCTGCTGGAACGCCTGGCAACATTGGGCCGCGAGACCCGCGCCAATGCCGAACTGGCTGCGCGAATCCGCCACAAATATCGTCTGAAAAATACCACCGGTCTGTCACTCAACGCCCTGGTGGATTTCGACGAGCCTGTGGATATCTTGAGCCACCTGCTGGTCGGCTCCGAAGGCACGCTCGGCTTCATCAGCGCGGTGACCTACGACACGGTGGTCGATCACCCGAACAAGGCCTCGGCGCTGATCGTGTTCCCGGATGTGGAAACCTGCTGCAACGCAGTCACCGTGCTGAAAAGCCAACCGGTGTCGGCGGTGGAATTGCTCGATCGGCGCAGTCTGCGTTCGGTGCAGGACAAACCGGGCATGCCGGATTTCGTACAGCACCTGTCGAACAATGCCTGCGCGCTGCTGATCGAATCCCGCGCCGCCTCTTCCACTTTGCTGCAGGAACAACTGGCGCAGATCATGGCTTCGCTAGCCGGTTTCTCGGTGGAAAAACAGGTCGATTTCACTGAAGACCCGGCCGAGAACGCCAAGCTCTGGGCCATCCGCAAGGACACCTTCCCCGCCGTCGGCGCCGTGCGCAAAACCGGCACCACGGTGATCATCGAAGACGTGACCTTCCCGGTCGAGCAACTGGCCATCGGCGTCAATCGCCTGATCGAACTGTTCGACAAACACGCCTACGACGAAGCGATCCTTTTCGGACACGCTCTGGAGGGTAATCTGCACTTCGTTTTCACCCAAGGCTTCAACAGTCCGGAAGAAGTCGCACGCTATCAGGCGTTCATGGACGACGTGGCGCAACTGGTGGCGGTGGAATTCGGCGGTTCGCTCAAGGCCGAACACGGCACCGGGCGCAACATGGCGCCGTTCGTTGAGCTGGAATGGGGCAGCGATGCCTATCAGTTGATGTGGCAGCTCAAACGTCTGCTCGACCCCAACGGCATCCTCAACCCCGACGTGGTGCTCAGCGAAGATCCGCAGATCCACCTCAAACACCTGAAGCCGCTGCCGGCGGCTGACGAGATTGTCGATAAATGCATCGAGTGCGGCTTCTGCGAACCGGTCTGCCCGTCGAAAGGTCTGACCCTCAGCCCGCGCCAGCGCATCGTGATCTGGCGTGACATTGAAGCGAAGAAACGCGCCGGCGTTGACACCACCGAGCTGGAACAAGCCTACGAGTACCAAGGCATTGAAACCTGTGCCGCGACAGGCTTGTGCGCGCAGCGTTGCCCCGTAGGCATCAATACCGGCGAACTGGTGAAAAAGCTCCGCGCCCGTAACGCCACGCATCAGAAAACCGCTGACTGGATCGAAGGAAATTTCGCCAAGACCCTGCAAGGCGCACGCTTCACCCTGCACGTGGCCAACGGCGCACGGATGCTGCTCGGCGCACCGCGCCTGGCGAAGCTGTCGGCAACCCTGACACGTTTGTCCAAAGGCCAGGTGCCGCTGTGGACCAGCGCGATGCCGCAACCGGAAAAAGCCATTCGCTTCAGCCCGAGCGTGTCCGACGAACGCCCACGCGTTGTGTATCTGGCCGCCTGTGTTTCACGGATGATGGGCCCGGCAGCGGGCGACAAGGAGCAGATGTCGCTGTACGACAAGACCCGTGGCCTGCTGGAAAAGGCCGGTTACCAAGTGGTATTCCCGGACAATCAGGACAACCTCTGCTGCGGTCAGCCGTTTGCTTCCAAAGGCTACGCCGAACAGGCCGAGCACAAGCGTCAGGAGTTGATCAGCGCGCTGCTGCACGCCAGTCGCGGTGGACTCGATCCGATCTATTGCGACACCAGCCCGTGCACGTTGCGCCTGGTGCAGGACGTGGGAAATGTTCGCCTGGATCTGTATGACCCGGTGCGCTTCATCCGTACGCATCTTCTCGATCGACTGGAGTTCACCCCGCAAGAAGCACCGATTGCAGTTCATGTGACCTGCAGCACCCAGCATCTGGGCGAAAGCCAGGCGCTGATCGAACTGGCACGCAAATGCAGCAAAACCGTGGTGATCCCGGAAGGCATCCATTGTTGCGGGTTTGCCGGTGACAAGGGTTTCACCACGCCGGAGCTGAACAGCCACTCGCTGCGCACACTCAAGGACGCGGTGCAACATTGCAACGAGGGGATTTCCACCAGCCGCACCTGTGAGATCGGCCTGACGCAGCACGGCGGCATCGACTATCACGGACTGGTCTATCTGGTGGATCGGGTTACTCGAGCGAAGGCCTGCTAAAAGAAAGTTAGAACCCTTGAGCGAGGCGGTAGTCCACGGAACAAGCCCCGAACACGCGGGGCTTTTCCTCCTTTCGCAGGCCTGCTCTGACAGTCAGCGAGAGTCTGGATTCCTCAGTGCAAGGAGATACTCATGAAGCATTCTGTACTGTTTGGTCTGTTCGTTACTGCCTCGATGATGGCTTCTACTTCGTTCGCCGATGGCAAACCTGCCGACTTGTGCGAGGCGAATCTGCAAAAGATCGAAAGCGCCAAGACGCAATATCAGACGTCGCCGGATCTGAATTCGCGCGTCTCGGCAAGCGTCAGCAAAGCCCAGGCCCTTAAGGCTCAGGGCAGGATCGACGACTGCCTGGCGGAAACCCAGCAAACCCTTCTGGTAATCCAGAACTCGACGGGGGATACCAAGAAATAAACCTCGGGACGACCAGTCTTCAGGTGGCGTGATGCAGCGCGGTTCGGGTTGACGGGCCACGATGTAAAAAAAACCGAATTCCTGCGTGCGGCCGCGGTCGATTGAACAGGCCCACTACCAAACACGGCCTGTTACGACCTCGGCATCGCCGCCAGACCGTCCGGCAGCACCGAGACCAACCGTTCAAGGAGATACCCATGAAGCATTCTGCAATTGCTGGATTGTTCATCGCTGGTGCCCTGCTGACGTCGCCGGTGTTTGCGGCAGACAAAGACCTTTGTGCCGGGAATCTTCAAACCATCAAAGACTTCGTTACCAGTCAGCCGTCAATTCCCGAGACGTCCATGAACAACGTCAAGGAAGCGCAGAAAAAAGCTGAAGACGCGCAGGCGGCCGGCAATGACAAGGATTGCGTTGAGGTCACCTCTTCCTTGATAACCAAAATGCAAATCCGCAATCCAACGCGCAATTGATATGCCACGAGGCCAACCTTCGGGTTGGCCTCGCCGGCCGTTTGGCGTACACTGCGCAGGCTTGTTGCCTCACCTGATGTACGAGGCAATGAGTTCGGGGCCGATTAGGATTCGACGCCGGTGACGAAACTTTAGGTGCATGCCGACTTGGTAACAGAAGTCGTAAATCCACTGTTGCAACTTCTTATAGTTGCCAATGACGACCAATACGGTGCTGCTCTCGCTGCTTAATTGCAGCTGACATGCACTCCTGGTGCCTTCGGGCCCAGCAATCATCAGGGGATGTCTGTAAACCCGAAATGATTGTCATATAGAACAGAATCGCCGTGCAGTACGTTGTGGACGAAGCGGCTAAAACTTACACAACTCGCCCAAAGCACCCTGCCCGTCGGGTCGCTGAGGGTTAACTTAATAGACACGGCTACGCATGTAGTACCGACAGCGGAGCACTGGCGGACGGGGGTTCAAATCCCCCCGGCTCCACCAACTCTCGACGACAAAGCCCGCCTTGTGCGGGCTTTGTCGCATTTGCACATCAGCCAAACCGGGCACACAAACCCACAGCCTGCAGGCGATCAAACTCGATAACCCTGGCAATGCTCTGCCTACTCACAAAAAAGGACGACACGATGTCGTCCTTTTTCGTACCCGCATTCATCAAAATCAATGAACCGCGCTGAGCAGATCCGGGCGGCTGGATTTGAGCATTGCCTCATTGACCTTGCCTTGAATCGAGCAGGTAAACATCCCCTTGCTGCCAGTCGTCAGCTCTTGCGGAGCAGGCTCGATCAGGAACACGCGCTCGGCACTGTCGACAACCAGCTTGCCCGCCGTTGCGGATGGGTCTTCCGGCTGCCAGTTGGATTTGTCGTGGGACCAGATTTCCGCGCGTGCGTAGAGTCCCTGCGACATGTCCATACGCGGCCCACCCGCTTTTTCCAACTGGGTGTGGAGTTCATTCGGCGTCTGTTTGGCGTAGAACCCCCAACTGATGATGCGAGTGCCCATCAGGTCTGTATCTTCGGCGTAGAAGCCGGTCAACGACATGCCGTCAATTTCGACCGGCTTGGCGAACATCCAGCGCTGCCCCATATCGCTCTTGGTGCCGCCGGACAATTTGATCTGGCCATTTTCGACAGTGCTCGGCACCAGATTCTTGAACAAAGGTGATTGCACGACTGCCAGGGAGTGATCGTCACAAGCGGCAAACGACGCCACCGGCGAAGGTGCAGCGGCAACGCTGAAAGCAGAAAAAAGGGCCGCAATGGGCAACAGCAGGAAAATTGGTTTCATGGAATGACTCGAATGAAAGACTGAAGAAATCGACAGAGACGATATCACAATGACATCAATCAACAGACTTCAGAGTTTCAATCAATGCCCATGCCGATGATGCACATCCGGAAAATGCGCATGACTGTGCCGCATCGGCGTGTGCACATGCGGATGGCTATGCGGCTCCACCCCATCCCACTCAAACCCATGCGTATGTTGATGATGCTCATCGTGTGTATGCCGATGATCATGCTCAAGCGGTTCGTGCTGATGCTCATGAACATGGTTTTCCATCAGATGAATCCATACCCCCACGGCCATTAACGCCGCTGCGAGCAGAAACATCAGCGATATCGACTCGCCGAGCAGCAGAATCGAGATGCCTGCGCCGAGAAACGGCGCGGTGGAAAAGTAGGCGCCGGTGCGTGCGCTGCCGAGGCCGCGCAGGGCGAGGACGAACATTACCAGGCTGACGCCGTAGCCGAGAAAGCCGACCAGCATGATCGGCACCAGCGAGGTGGCGGCGGGTAGTTGGGTGCCGATGAACAGGGCGAGTGTGCAGTTGACCAAACCGGCCACGAGGCCTTTGCTGCCGGCGATGAACAGTGCGTCCGAGGCCGAGACTTTACGGGTCAAGTTGTTGTCGATGGCCCAGCAGAAGCAGGCGAAAGCGACGGCCAACGGGCCGGTCCAGTCTTGCGCCGAGACGGTCTCTTGCGGCCAGGACAGCACGACACCGCCGGCGACGATGGCGAGCATGCCGATCACGATTCGTCGGTCGGCATTTTCCTTGAACACCACCCACGCCAGCAGCGCCGTGAGCACTGATTCGAGGTTGAGCATCAGTGACGCGCTCGCGCCGGACGTTCGGGTCAGACCGAACATCAGCGCCACCGGCGCCAGCACTCCGCCGAAGCCGATGGCGCCGAGCAGCCATGGCCATTCACCGGTGCCGAGCCCGGAGGGCTTCCAGCCACGATCGCGGACAAAACGCAGGGCGGTCAAGCCCAGACCGCTACCGAGATAGAGCAACCCGGCCAGCAGAATCGGCGAAACCTGTACCCCCAACAGTTTGGCGAGAGGCGTACTGGCGCCAAACAGCGCCGCCGCAATCAATGCGTGGAGAACGCTCACATTCATGCTGGGATCACTCGCTGGGGCCGATGGAATACCGGCGCCCATCATCGCAAAACTCAGGTGAGAATTATGTGAACAGCTGATTCGTGTCAGCGAACATCATCTCTGGCTTGTGCTCAAATCCAGCAACATTTAATCCGCGCAATCTCTGGGCGGTCGCTCGAAGCAGGCTCTATGCTGCGAACATCGAGATGCAATGGAGTTGAAGATGAAAAGCTGGATTGCCGTAGCGCTGGCCGCGCTGATTTCCTTGTCCGTCCATGCGGCCGACGCCCCCACCGTGCGCGTCGAGCCGATCGCGTTCACAACCAGTGCCGACAGCATCCAGCGCAAACAGTCGATCAAGGGGGACCAGACCGCGCAGTACACATTCAACGCCAAGGCCGGCCAGATACTGACCGTCGACTTCAAACCGTCCAACACCTCCGCTTACTTCAACATCCTCGCCAAGGGTGCGGATTACGCGCTGTTCAACGGCTCGATCATGGGCAATCACTTTCTCGGTCCACTGCCCGGCGATGGCGAGTACACGGTTCAGGTCTACCTCATGCGCAACGCCGCCCGGCGTAATGAAGTGGCCAAGTACGATTTGTCTCTGAAGCTGGTTAATAACGATGCTGGATCTGGCACGAGGACAAAGTGACGGAGTTCAGAAGTGACATCGCTCAGTGTCGCCGGCAGATAAACCCCTGAACCACTTCTACACTCACACCGCCCCCACTGCCACGACGAGCCCCCATGACCACCCTCCAAACCCGCATGAAGCAAGGCAAGGACGCCCGCAAGAAATGCTCGCGCAGCGCCCACGCCACCACCGGAAAGATGAACCGCGATCCGATCCCGCTGATCAAGGCCTCCAGTCAGGGCCGCGTCGCCTCGCTGGTGGAACTGCGTTACGGACGAATGCTGGTGTCGCCCTTCACGTTCTTCCGTGGCAATGCGCTGGTGCAGGCACGTGATCTGTCGAGCACCGAGAACATGGGGCTGGTCGGGCCGATCTGTGGGGATGCGCATTTGATGAATTTCGGCGGGTTTGCCACGCCGGAGCGCAATCTGCTGTTCAGCGTCAATGATTTCGACGAGGCGCATCCCGGGCCTTGGGAATGGGACGTGAAGCGGCTGGCTGCGAGTTTCGTGGTGGCGGCGCGGGATTTGCGCCATGGCGAGTCGGTTGAGGAAGACGTGTGTCGGCAGATGGTCGGCGCCTATCAGGCGACGATGCTGGAGTGCGCCGAGCAGAGTGCGCTGGAAACCTGGTACGAATCGATCAAGTACGAAGATTTGCTCGATCAGGCGCGCAAGAGTGCCCTGGAGCACGTGCAGCGCGCCGTCGATAAAGCCGAACGGCGCACCCACGCCGAGTTGCTGCCGAAGATCAGCGAGCGCGACGCGAATGGGCGGCTGGTCATTCGTGACGATTTGCCGGAGATTTTCCACCTGCACAAGAACACCACGCTGCTCGACGCCGATGATGACTGGTTGCGGCTGGCGGACTGGCGGCCGTTGTTCGATACGTTCATGCGTGACTATCGCACCACGCTGCAGGCTGACCGGCGGGAATTGCTCTCGCGGTTTCACGTGCAGGATCTGGCGTTCAAAGTGGTCGGCGTGGGCAGTGTCGGCACCCGCTGTTTGGTGGCGCTGCTGACCGACGATCAGGAGTTTCCGTTGTTCCTGCAGTTCAAGGAGGCGCGGCGCTCGGTACTCGCCGACTATGTGAAGGCCAAGTCCCGCACGCGTCATGAAGGTCAGCGGGTGGTCGAAGGGCAGCGCTTGATGCAGTCGGCCAGCGATCTGTTTCTCGGCTGGACCACCGGTCCCAACGGTCGGCATTTCTATGTGCGGCAGTTGCGCGACATGAAGATCTCCGCCGAACTGGAAAACTTCGACGCCGACACCTTCGCCGCCTATGCCCGGGTCTGTGGCCGCGCATTGGCACGGGCGCACGCCAAAGCCTCAGGCAACGCTGCGCTGATCAGTGGTTACATCGGCAAGGGCGATGCCTTGGCCGACGCTTTGTTCAAATACGCCCGCAGTTACACCGCGCAGAACGAGCGCGACTTCGAACGCTTTCAGCAGGCCTGCCGCAAGGGCCGGCTGACGGCGCGTTCGGAAGCCGATTTCGCCGCGGATCATCTGCCCTGAAGCGTTGCAGAGCCGCCGCCACCGAGATGAATTTTTCTTCACTGCCCCCGTTCGATCAACACGGTACAGTCCGCTCGCTCATTCAAGAAACTACGGTTCGCCCGCGCTCTCCCGCGGGCTTTTTTTTGCCTGGCGTTTGGTGCCGGAGCGATGCGCGCGGTTTGTTTTTTTCCATCTCCTAGGCAATCCTGTCCCTCGACCCTGCCAACCGGAGCCGCCGATGTCACTGCTGAGCCTGCCCTGCCAACGCCTGACGCTCGCCATCCTCGCTCCGGAACAGGCCGAGCTGGAAAGTGACTTCTATGCACGCAACCAGCGCCACCTCGCGCCGTGGTCGCCGATTCGCACCACCGAATACTTTTCTACCGAACACATTCGTCGACGCCTTGAAGTTCAGGCCAGTGCTTTCGAGGCCGGGCTGGCGATGCATTTCGCCCTGCTGACGCCGGATGGCCAACAGATGATCGGCGCGTGCAATTTCAGCGGGATCATTCGCGGCGCGTTTCAGGCGTGTTATCTGGGTTATCACATTGATCACGCGCATCAGGGTCAGGGCCTGATGCGGGAAGGTCTGGAGGCCGGCATCGGCTACATGTTCGACACGCAGAACCTGCACCGGATCATGGCCAACTACATGCCCGGCAACGAGCGCAGCGCGCGGTTGTTGGAGCGTCTGGGTTTCGAGCGCGAGGGCTACGCCAAGGCCTACCTCAACATCGCCGGGCGCTGGCAGGACCATGTGCTGACGGCGCTGGTCAATCCGCTGTTTGAAACGCCGGAAAAGCGTTGGTCGCGTCAACTGGCGTGAGTTTCACAATTTGTTAAGCATTGGCGAAGTATGCTCAAGGCTCCTGCCCTTTCCGGTTGCCTGAAACCCATGCCGCGTGCCGCCACTTCGCTGTTTCTACTCGCCGCCCTGCTGTTTTTTTTCGCTTTGGGTAACCACCAGTTGCAAGGCTCCACCGAGGCCCGGGTCGCTGGGATCGCCATGGAGATGCATCTGGACGATGACTGGGTGACACCGCGCCTGTTCGGCGAACCGTTTCTGGAAAAACCACCGCTGAGCCTGTGGCTGGACGCCGGCGCCATACGCGTGTTCGGGGTTTCGCCGTGGGCGGTGCGGCTGGCGTCGGCGGTGGCCGGGTTGCTCAGCGTGATGCTGCTGTACGGCATGCTGCGCCGCTTCGGCCGGCCAAAAGCGGTCGCGTGGACGGCGGGGATTCTGCTGGCAACCATGGCCAGCTACTGGAGCAACGTGCGCGGGGTCGGCGAAGATGCGCTGCTGGCGCTCGGCGTGACCACGGCGCTGCTGGCGTTCTTTCAGGCACAACGCGCACCGAATGCGGCTAACTCGCTGCTGTTTATCGTTGGGATCGCTATCGCCACTTTGAGCAAGGGCGTGCTCGGCCTGGCGATGCCTGGGGTAGTGATTTTCGCCTACCTGCTGGCCGACAACCTGATCGACAGACGCCTGAAGGTCGGCGCCTGGCTGCGTCCCGGCCTGCTCACGCTTGTAGGTCTGATTCCGTTGCTGATCTGGCTCGTCGTGCTCTATCAGCGCGGTGGTTCGCACGCTGTCGCTGAAGTGCTGCTGACCAACAGCGTCGGTCGCTTCAGCGGCTCGTTCGTCGAGGCCGGGCATTACGAGCCGTTCTATTACTATCTGGCCAAACTGCCGGAAGCGTTCCTGCCGTGGAACATTCTGGTGTACCTGGGACTGTGGCATTTCCGCAAAGAACTGAAGGCCAACCGTTACCTGTTGTTTTTCAGCCTGTGGATCGTCGCGCAGTTCATCATGCTGACCCTCGCTTCCAGCAAACGCACGGTGTACCTGATGTCGATGACCCCGGCGGCGGCGGTGATCGCCGCTGAGTACGCACGCGTGTTGTTCGAGCGCTTGCAGGCGCGTGAAAACGCAGACCGCTTTATCGGAAAAGTCGCCCGCCATCGTCAGGCGATTGCCGCAGGATTGCTCACGGTGGTGATCGCCAGCTACCTCGGCGCCGCGCAGTGGGCACTGCCCAACGCCGACAAGGAGTTGTCGTTCCTGCCGTTGACCGAACACATTCAGAGCTTGCAGGCCAACGGTCAGCAGGTCGCACTGTTCCAGGCCAATGAACGGGTCGGCGGCGCCAGCGTGTTCTACACCCAAAGCGTGCTCAAGGGGCTGGATACTGACGCGCAAATGCACGACTTCCTCAGCGCTTCCCCCTCGAACGTCGCGGTGATCTCGGCAGACAGCGAACCCGCCGCACCACTCAAAGTGCTCAAGACCATGATGGTCGGGCGTCAGGCGTATTACTTCGTCGGCTACTGACGTCCTTCGCACCAGACAATAAAAAACCCGCCGTCACTGGCGGGTTTTGTTTGCGCTGAAGCTTGGCAAACGTCAGTTCATCGGGTGCTCACCGAGTGCCAGTCGGAGGCTTCGATGAAGCCAAGCACCCGAGGGTCCGCTTTGTTTGCGGCAGACACAAACAGTGAGGAGCCGTAGCCAGGGTCAGAAACCGGTGAATTCAAGTCCTTCTCCAACTCCGCCATGCATTCGCTGTGAGTCACCAGGATCAGGTTGCGCCCCGGGAGCTTGTGCGCCAGCGCTTCCTGCAGGATGTGGCCCTTGCAGCTGATTAGCCAATCTTCGCCGCTGGCCGCGCGGTTGAACATGTAACCGGCGGTCTGCACCGTGCGCAGCATCGGGCTGTTGTAGATGTCGGCGTTATTCAGGCCCAGATGCTCAAACTGTGCACCGACACCGACCGCAACACTGCGCGAGCGGTCGGTGATGCCGTCGTCGCCACTCAGGCACGGCGCCGGCGAGTGATCGCAGCGCTCGACGTGACGCACCAGCACGATCATGTCGCCCTTGGCCCACCCGGCCGCCAGTGCGCGGTCGCCGGACACATTGCCATGGGCCAGGTCCGGCACCGCCGCCGGGGCGAGCAGCCCCAGTGTCAGCGGAATCACCAGCAGCGACGCGCCGAGCACCACCCAGGTATTGCGATAGCGGGCCAGTCCGCTCAGGGAAATCGAGCGTTTGACGCCGAACAGACTCAGTCTCAATTCCACATCGGGCCGCCTCGTCGGCATCCATCACAGTCAATTCGATGCGGCGAGGGTAGAGAAGCGGGCGTAAGTGGCGAGTGAAACGCATGTGAAAAAAGTCTTGAAGCGCCCTTGTTACAAATTCCGTAGGACAAAAACCTTTCAGCTCTCGTGTTTGCGGCCGATACAGACCTGCTAACACCCTTGCTGGCTCAAAAAAACAACAATCTTCCAGCCTGACCGACGATCAAGTAGCTCTACGTTCCTGGAGGAATTGTGATGAATAGCTGGTTCGGCAACATCAGCGTGAACATGAAATTGGGCCTGGGCTTCGGCCTGGTCCTGGCCCTGACCTGCGTGCTGGCCCTGACGGGCTGGACCAGCCTCGGCGGCCTGATTGACCGCAGCAACTGGATGAGCGACATCACCCAGCTCAATGCCGGTCTGACCAAGCTGCGCGTGGTGCGCCTGCAATACATGCTGACCAACGGCGACGAAACCGCCGCGCAGAATGTACAAACCACCCTCGAAAGCTTCGCCGCGCAACAACAGGCGCTGATCAACAAGTTCAAGAGCCCGGAAAACGTCAAACTGCTGAAAGAGCAGGCAGCGACTATCGCCGAATACCAGACCTCGCTGAACAAGATGCGCAACGCCTACCGCACCGGCAACAGCGCCCGCGACGTGATGGGCACCAACGCCGACACCGCTTACAACCTGATCGAAACGATCAGCAAGCGCGTGCAGCAAATGGACATGAGCGAGCAACGCTTCGAGCAGTTCCAGGCCATCACCGAAGCCAAGGAAGCGTTCATCCTGGCGCGCTATGAAGTGCGCGGCTACACCGCCACCACCAACGCCGAAACCGAGCAGAAAGCCGTCGGCCAACTGGACGCGGCGATCGCCAGCCTCAAGCAACTGAACGTGCATTTCGCCGCCACCCAGCAAGACGCCCTGCGTCAGCTGGAAACCGCCCTGAGCAACTACCGCAGCGCGTTGCAGGCGTACAAGAACGCCAACAGCGAAGCGGTGCAGGCGCGTAAGGAGATGACCGATCAGGGCACCGCGATCGTCAACACCAGCGAGCAGCTGTACCAGATCCAGCTCGACCGCCGTGACATCGAAAGCGCCCAGGCCCGTACCTTCCAGCTGATCAGCACCCTGCTGGCGCTGTTGGTCGGTGTGATTGCCGCGGTGATCATCACCCGTCAGATCACCCGTCCGCTGCAGGAAACCCTGGCCGTGGTCGAGCGCATCGCCAGCGGTGACCTGACCCAGAACGTCACCGTCACCCGCCGCGACGAACTCGGCGTGCTGCAACAAGGCATCGCGCGCATGGGCGTGACCCTGCGCGACCTGATCAGCGGCATCCGCGACGGCGTCACCCAGATCGCCAGCGCCGCCGAAGAACTCTCGGCCGTGACCGAGCAGACCAGCGCCGGTGTCAACAGCCAGAAGGTCGAGACCGACCAGGTGGCCACCGCCATGCACGAGATGACCGCCACCGTGCAGGAAGTCGCGCGCAACGCCGAAGAAGCCTCGCAAGCCGCTGCCGCCGCTGATGGCGAAGCCCGTGAAGGCGACAAGGTGGTCAACGAAGCCATCGCGCAGATCGAGCGCCTGGCCAGCGAAGTGGTGCGTTCCACTGAAGCCATGAGCGTGCTGCAACAGGAAAGCGACAAGATCGGCAGCGTCATGGACGTGATCAAGGCCGTGGCCGAACAGACCAACCTGCTCGCGCTCAACGCCGCGATCGAAGCGGCGCGTGCTGGTGAAGCCGGGCGTGGTTTTGCCGTGGTCGCCGACGAAGTCCGTGGTCTGGCCCAGCGCACGCAGAAATCCACCGAAGAAATCGAAGGTCTGGTCGCCGGTCTGCAGAACGGCACCCAGCAAGTGGCCGCAGTGATGAACAACAGCCGCGCCCTGACCGACAGCAGCGTGGCCCTGACCCGCAAGGCTGGCGACTCCCTGGAAAACATCACCCGCACGGTGTCGAACATCCAGTCGATGAACCAGCAGATCGCCGCCGCGGCCGAGCAGCAAAGCGCCGTGGCCGAAGAAATCAGCCGCAGCATCATCAACGTGCGCGACGTGTCGGAACAGACCGCCGCGGCCAGTGATGAAACCGCCGCGTCCAGCGTTGAACTGGCACGCCTGGGTGGTCAGTTGCAGCAGATGGTGAGCCACTTCCGCGTCTGATCTCACCTCTGCGTTGAACGGAAGATCGATTCGCGAGTAGGCTCGCTCCCACAGGTAATGCGTTGAACACAGATCATGTGAACAACGCCAATCCCCTGTAGGAGCGAGCCTGCTCGCGATGGCGTCAGTCCAGTCAGCCCATACTCACTGCCCCACCGCTCACACCTCCCACGGATTCATCACTTCCACTCCCGAGAACCGAAAGTCCTTCACGTTACGGGTGGCGATTGCCGCGCCATGAGCCCGGCAAATTGCGGCTATCTGAGCATCAGCCATCGACACCGCCCGTCCCTTTGCTTCGCAATCTGCGACGAGTGCCGCGTACTCGACAGCGGCATGCGCATCGAACGGCAAAATGCGTCCGGCGAAATCCTCTTCGAACATTGCCATCGCATGGGCTTGAAGATTCTGTTTGCGCTTGCCTGAGGGAAGTCGGGCGATGCCGTGGAGTATCTCAGCCACCGTTATCGCACTGATGGCCAGATCCATGGCGGGCTGCGCATCAACCCAGGCCAGCACCCTGGTTTCAGGTTCGATACGCATAAACTCTGAAAGCACGTTGGTATCGAGCACTATCATTCAGAAAAATCCACCCCGGTGGCTTTCTCTGA
This sequence comes from Pseudomonas sp. MWU12-3103b, assembly GCF_023100615.1. NCBI lineage: Bacteria > Pseudomonadati > Pseudomonadota > Gammaproteobacteria > Pseudomonadales > Pseudomonadaceae > Pseudomonas > Pseudomonas sp. MWU12-3103b. The sequence continues at coordinate 39,297 of NZ_JALMEY010000017.1, read as the reverse complement.
GCGCTCCGGCAATTCAAGTTCAACTCCGCCGTTTGCACTGAACCTGCTGCGTATCCGGCTTCCAAGTCCGCCGGCACGATCAACTGTGGCCAAGGCTCGACCGAGAATCAGGCGCGCCTCTTCTTCCATGGAGTGTCCGTTGTGTGCAGCGGTGATACGCAACTGTTCCTTGAGCTTTTCGTCAAGGTTTCGAATGGTGATGCTGGCCATGACGCCTCCTGCAATCAATGAAATCATTGATTGCATGCTAGCACATCCGTTCTGGCTCACACCGGGCAATCTTCCGAACGGCCATTCTCACTGCAGCAGATGGTCAGCCATTTCCGCGTCTGACCTTCACCTCTGCGCTGAACGAAAGACCGATTCGCGAGCAGGCTCGCTCCTACAGGGGTTGCGTTGGATCAGCAGGCCGGTGCGCGTGTTGCCTGACTCTAGCGTGTCCCGCGCTGGCGTAACGCCGAGGGCATGAAATACGCGTCTTCCGGCACCGGTTGCGAGAAGTCCACGGTGGAGGCTTCTTCATTGTCGAGGTTCTGCACGTAGTAACGGCGGGCCTGCAGGTCGTGGAACACGTCCAGTGCGCTCCAGGTGGTCGGCAGGTCGTAGAAGTTTTTCAGGTAGGCCATCGACACCCGCCACAGCTCCCCTCGCCCATCGTATTGATCGACCAGCGCCGCGCCCCAGCTGTCCTCGTCGAGAAACAGCACGCGCTTGGAATAGATATGCCGCGCGCCCGGCTTGAGGTTGCCTTCGACCACCCACACGCGGTGCAGCTCGTAGCGGGTGAATTGCGGGTTGAGGTGGCCGGGGGTCAGCAGTTGGGCGTACTTCACGTCCGGGCTGCCGACCTTGTAGTTGTTGTAGGGAATGTAGATTTCCTGCTTGCCCTTGAGCTTCCAGTCGTAGCGGTCCGGCGAGCCGTTGAACAGGTCGGTATCGTCCGCCGTGCGCAGGCCATCGGATGAGGCGATCGGCGTGTCATATGCCAGGTTCGGCGCGCGGCGCACACGGCGTTGGCCGGCGTCGTAGACCCAGGCCTGGCGCGGGTCCTTGAGCTGATCGAGCATCTCGTGCACCAGCGCCGCACCGCCGGCCAGCCGCGCCGGACTTTTCACGAAGGCGAGGTAGTAGAACAGGATGTTTTTCAGGTCGGCGTACTGCCCGCCCGGACGGTAGAAGTTGAACAGCGCTTCCTGCTGCGAAGTCACCAGCGCAAAGCTGCCGTTGCGCTGCACCGGGGCTTCGGACGCGCGACGTACCACGTAGATTCCGCGATAACGGGTGATGTGGTTCCACAGCACTTCGATGCCGTCCTTGGGCACCGGAAACGGTACGCCGCCGTAGGCATCGGCGAATCCGCTGCCGCCTTCCAGCAGCTTGGCCGAGGTCGCGTTCTTCAGGGTGTTGTCATACAGCCACTGCGGCGCCGAACCCGAGCGACGCGACGGGTAGACCGGCATCTGGAACGTGTCCGGGTAGCTGTTGAACAGCGCAATCTGACCGGGGCTGAGGTGGGCCTTGTACTGGTCGAGATTGGCCTTGGTAATGGTGAACAACGGCTTGTCCGCCGCATATGGATCCGGGTGATGTTGGCCCGGTTTGTAGCCGGCGGGCGCCTGGGTGATGCCGCCGGTCCAGGCCGGAATGGTGCCGGCGGCGTTGCCGGCACGCTCGGCACCCAGGGGCGTGAGGGTGGTTTTCAGTTGTTCGGCTTGTTGCGGGGTGATGGCGGCCAGCGTGCTGCCGGTGACAAGGCCGAGAACGAGTGCCAGCGAGATCTTGGTCAGTCTTGAAGTGTGGAACATGATCTTCTCCGAAGTACAAAAACCTGTGGGAGCGAGCTTGCTCGCGAAAGCGGTTTGTCAGGCGACATCTGTGTTGAATATGCCGGCCTCTTCGCGAGCAAGCTCGCTCCCACAGGGGATGAGCTGCCGCAAAAATTGTGTTTGGTACTCACAAGAAATACTTGAGGTTGAACCCGACGTTGTCGCGGTCGCGAATCCCGTTGTTCTGCCCGCCGCCCCAGAAATTGGTGTACTGCACCTCGGCTTCGAGCTTGTTCTGGTAGTTGGCCTTGATCCCCAGGGTGTAGGCCTTACGCCCGTCGATGGTGTTGCCGGCTTGATAGCTGTTGCCCTTGAAGTCGTCCTTGTAGACGACGTAAGGCGAGACGTTGACCCCGGCGTACACGTCGTTCCAGGTGCCGTTGAACATCACCGTGTAGCTGTAGGAGTTGCGGTTGACCTGATCATCACGATCACCGCCGGAGACATAAGAGGTGTTGCCGGTACCGGCGTAATAACGCGTGCTGCCGTCGTAGGCGGTGTATTGCAGACTGCTGCCGCGCAGGTGTTCGGAGGCCAGTTCGAAGATGCCGAACATCGAGTCGAACGACAGCGTCGGGCCGAAGTTGTAGATGCTGCCCAGCGAGGTGTTGAACGCTTCCACGCGCTCGGCGTTATTGATCTGGCTGTCGAGGGTGACCATCTGCCCGCCGACGTTGATCGCCTTGCCGGTCACCGCCACAGCGGCACCGTTGGCCAGATCGCCGATCAAGTCGTTAGTCGCGGCGATGCCGATCGGCAGGTTCGGCCGGTAGGCAATCTCGCCGAACACCGAGGCCTGGCCCAAAGTGGTATTGAAGCTGAAACCGTACATGCGGATGTCTTCGGCATAGCGCCGATGCGCCTGAATATTGCCCATCACGTCGGCTGTCGCCAGACCGTTGGCCAGCGCCCCGGCCTGACTGCCAGCGACGCTGGAGAGCATGTTGGTCAGGGCATTCATGTCGATGCCTTTGTAGCCACCGAGGTCAGCGGCGATGGTCGGCTCCTTGGCGTGGTAGTTGACCAGATACAGGCCGAACTCGGTGCTGTTGAGCTCCTCGGCGATGTAGCGAAACGCAAAGCCAAACTGACCATCGTTGCGCGCGTTGTAGTCCTTGCCGATCGACGCCACTTTCAGCGTGTTGCCGTAGGCCGGCGTCACACCGTTGGCGTACAGGCCGGTGCTTTTCAGCGCCGGGCCGAGCAACGGGTTGTTGCCCAGTGCGCTGTACAGGCCGATGACGTTGCCAAAACCCGGCACCGGGGTATCGAGCGCAGTGCCGCTGAAGTTGTTGTAACCGGTGTTGCCGCCATCGGCGAACAGGTCGGTCTGCGAGTAGAAAGTCCCGACCGGGTCGATGCGGGTTTCCTTCCAGTTGGTCTGGTAGAAGCTCTCCAGGGTCAGCGAATCGGTCAGGCCGATGTTGAAGCTCACCGCCTCCACCGGCATCAGCACTTCCTTGACTTCGGCGCCCGGCAAGCGGTACTTGGCGGCGTCCACCGGGTTGGTGGTGTTGATCCCGCCGCGATAGAAAATCCCCTCGCCCCAGTTGAACACCTGACGCCCGACCCGCGCGGTGACCGGCATCTGCGCCACGTCCCAGTTGCCGTAGACATAGGCGTCGAGCATCTCGATCCGGCTGCCGGCGATGTCGCGGGTCTGGCTGGTGAAGCGGTCGTCCTGCGGGTAGCTCTGACTCGGCTGCGCCGGGTTGTTGTTGCGGTAGTAATCGTTGCGCTTGTCCATCAACTGGGTGTCGTAGAACGCCGTGCCGCGCAGGAACATCCCGTAGTTCTGGTAGTTGGCCTCCAGCTCCGAAGTGATTTTGTACACCTCGGAAACCAGCCCGGTGTCGAAGTTGCGATTGCCGTCGTTGGTGTTGACGTCATCGTTGTTCTTGTCGCGCCCCTGCACCCGCCACAAGCGGCCATAGGACAGGGTCGTGTCGATCGAGCCGGTGACCTGATTGTCCAGCACGCTGAACTCCTTGGCCTGCACGCCATCGACTGCGCACAGTTGCAGCAGCCCTGCCAGACCGACGCCGGGGAGCGCTACGCCAGACAGGCGAAATCGAGCTTTCATGATCTGTTCCTCTTTCCCTGGTTTTATTGTTGTGGGGTGCAATACCGCTAGGGCGGGGGCGCCAGTCCGGCGCTGACATAAATCCGGCTGTGCGCGCCGAAATGCCCGAGCAGCTTGAACAGCTGCTGATTGAGTGCCGGATGCTCGAATGTCTCGCGCTGCAACTGATTGCCGCTACTGAAATCACTGGTCACCGGCACCGTATCCAGCCATTGACCGATGGCTTCATCGAACGCTGCCGAGCCCTCGACCGACTCGGCGCTGACCACGTCGCGCAAGTAGTCCACCGAGTACGGCGGATACTGTTGGTCTTGAGCGACATCGGCGTAGGCCGCGAGCATCGGATGCGCCTGACCGGCGCGCAGCACGCGGCGCAGCCAGGTCGATTGATACTTTTCGATTTCCATATGGCGGGTGGCGACGCGTTCGATCGAGGCTTTTTTTTCATCGGCAAAACCGGCCAGCGCCTTGCCTTCCAGCAACAACAGACTCGGCAGCTCGACCCCGGGCAGCGGCTTGGCGTGATACGGCTGGGTCAGGTCCTGCACGTGGTGCACGCCCCATCCGAGGAACCGGTAGCCCCAGTAAGAATGGCCACTGGCAAACGCCAAACGCGCCAAGCCCAAGTACTGATAAGCGCGCCAATCCGGCCAACTGCGCTGAAGAAATCCGGCAGCGGCATACACCACCGCGCTTTCATGGAAGAAGCCCATGTGGAACGGTGCCTGCGAGCTGTACTGAAAACGCGCATCGCCAAACGGCTGCGGGCCGAAGCCATACAGCGCGCCGACCTCGCCGGGGTTATCGCTGAACAGGTTGATATCGTGACCGTAATCCGGCTCGTCGGCGGCGCTTGCCAGCACCGCCAGCGGCGCAACTTTTTCGCCGTCCGCCACGCGAATGAAACGCTGACGATTCCATGGCGAAAGCGTCTGCTCGACCATCACCTGATCGGCCGGCAGATGTTCGCGTTCGGGCAGGTCTTGGCCCGGTAGCGGCTGAATGACCATCGCCAGATGAATGCGCGGATTGAGCCGTAACGCCGTGAGAAAATCGTGGCGCAGATTGTCGCCCGGCACCGCGGGCAGCTTCAGGTTGTCAGGGCGCGGCGGGTACTGGGTGAAGTGTTCACGGGCGAAGCTTTCCTGTTGCTCCAGCAGCGCGACCACCGCCGGATATTGCTCGGCGAGAAAACGCTCCAGCGGCTCGACCTCGACCGGCGGCGCATCGCGCAGCGCCGGCAGTGCCTGCAACGCCAGATAGCTGCCCACCGCGTGGTTCGACCAGCCCCACGCCGTTGGGGCCATTGCACAAAGCAGCAACAGGAGAAATGTCAGCTTCATTGCTTTTAATTCTTATTGGAGGTGCCGTGGGGGTTGAGCCTAACAACCGCCCCGGGCGCTGACACTGTCCGATCTCACCAGAAAAAGTCTCCGATAGCGCCATGTGCACAATAGCGAGAACACCACTGTTCCCCTGTGGGAGCGGGCTTGCTCGCGAAGGCGGCCTACCCGTCACCTCATGTGCAAGCTGACACACCGCCTTCGCGAGCAAGCCCGCTCCTACAGGGGATTGGTGGTGTTTTTTCAGGCGGGGTAACCGGTGATTTTGCGGATGCTCTGGTACAGCGGCTTGAGCTGGCGATACATGCGCAGGTACACCTCGTTGTACAAACGCTCATAGACCTGCTGCGCCTCGGGCTGCGGCGTGAACACCGTGCCCACTCGCGTCATCGCAGCGATCGCCGTGGGGAAATCCGCATACAAGCCCAACCCCACCGCACAACAGATCGCCGCGCCCAACCCGGACGCTTCGTACACATGCGGGCGCTCCGCCGGCAGGCCGAAAATATTCGCCGTCAGCTGCATCGCCGCATCACTCTGCGAACCGCCACCGGCCACCCGCAGACGCTTGACCGACACCTTCGAACGCCTCTCGATGTTCTCCAGGCCCTGGCGCAACGCATACGCCAACCCTTCGAGAATCGCCCGGTAAATGTGCGCGCGGGTGTGCACATCGCCGAAGCCGATCATCGCGCCCTTGGCTTCGACGCCCGGCTCACGAATCCCTGGCGACCAGTACGGTTGCAGCATCAGCCCCATCGACCCCGGCGGCACCGCGTTCACCAGCGCATCGAACAGTTGCTCAGGTTCAATGCCCTGCTCTTGCGCCTGCTGCATCTCGCGCAGGCCGAACTCGTTCTTGAACCAGCTGACCATCCAGTAACCGCGATAAATCATCACCTCGCAGTTGTACTGATCCGGCACCGCCGAGGGGTACGGCGGGATCAACGGGACGATTTCCAGATAGCGCGAACGGGTGCTGGTGATCGTCGCCGTAGTGCCGTAAGACAGGCACACCGTACTCGCATCAACCACGCCGGAACCGACCACTTCGCAGGCCTTGTCAGCGCCCGCGGCAATCAGCGGCAGCCCCTCGGGAATCCCGGTGTGGTGGCTGGCTTCGGCGCTGATGTAGCCGAGGGTTTCGCCGGGTTTGTGCAAGGTCGGCAATTGCTCGGGACGCACCGCCAGCGCCTGCCATTTCCAGTCACTGGGCGCGGCCCACTTCAGGCGTTTGAAGTCGAACGGCAGATAGCCGACGCAACATCCGACAGAGTCGACAAAGCGCCCACACAGGCGATGGGTGAGAAACCCCGAGAGCAGCAAAAACTTGTCGGTCGCCGCCCAGATTTCCGGTTGATGTCGGGCGATCCAGTTGGCCTCGGCCTGAGCGCGAAAATAATCCACGGTGGCCTGCGCGCCGACCAGCTTGAATAGCCAGCCCCAGGGCCCCTTGATCCCGCCCTCGACTTCGCTCTGGCGCTGATCGAGCCACAGAATGGCCGGGCGCAGCGGCTTGCCCTGAGCATCGACGTTGATCACCGTGCCACGCTGGGTGGTCAGCGACACCCCGGCAATCTGCGAGCGATCAATCCCGGTTTGCGCCCATACCTGCTGGCAAGCCTCGCCGAGTTTCGCCCAATAATATTCCGGGTCCTGCTCGGCCCAGCCCGGTTGCGTCGAGTAGTAGGCCTGCAACTCGACCTTGCCTTTACCGAGCAGATTGCCCTGCAAATCGAAAAGCAATGCGCGCACGCTCTGGGTGCCGTTGTCGATCGCCAGCAGGTAGCGCTTGTTCGAGTGGTTATCCATGGCGCTCTCTTCAAGGGGCATCAAGGCGTGGCATCCGGCAGACCGTGATGGCGTTGCCACAACGCCCGGTAACGCTGCAACTCTTGCTGCCAGTGTGCATCGTCCCAGCCCAGTCTTGGCTGGCAGAGTTGGCGGATGGCAGCGAAATATTCTTCACCACCGCGCGCCAGCAACAGGCCCAGACGGGTGCGGCGCAGCAACAGATCATCAAGGTGCAGCACCATTTCCGCTTCGCAGGCAAAGGCCAACTCTGCCCACAAGGTGTCGGTGTTGCCGATCGTTTCGTGACCCAACTCGGCGATCAACTGCGCCAGTCGCGGCAGGTCGCGACCGTGGCGTCCGGCCAGACGTCGCCACTGTTGCGGGCTGAGTCCGGGGATCGGCAGTGGCGCTACGGCGGCAAAAACGGCGGCGCCATCATCTTCGAAAGAGCGACCGAGCATGTCGGCACAGGCCTTGAGCACTTCGATGGCTTGCGGGCGAAACGTCGTCAGTTTGCCGCCAGCCAACGTGACGCACCCCGGCTCCTGCCACAGCACATGTTCACGGGTTTCATTCGACGGTTTGCCTTGCTGCTCACCCGCCGCGCTGCCCACCACCGGACGTACGCCGGACCAGGTCGACAGCACATCGCTCGCCGTCACTTCGGCACCCGGAAATTGTTGCGTGCAAGCCGCCAGCAGATAGTCGAGTTCTTCGGCGCTGATGCTCGCGCTCTGGTCCAGATTCTCGCGATGATCGAGGTCAGTGGTGCCAACCACCGTCGCCCCTTCCCATGGAAAAACGAACACCGGCCGACGGTCGCGCGCATGCAGAAACGTCAACGCCTGCGCCACCGGCAAGCGCCAGCCCGGCAGCAACAGATGGCTGCCGCGCAATGGCCGCAACTGTCGTGGTGTCTCGGGCAAACGCAGGCGCTCAGCCCACGCCCCGGTCGCCACCGCCAGCACGCCGCAACGCAATTGCAGCGATCCACCCGCTTCGCAGTCCTCGATCTGCACCCCACACACCCGACCGTTTTCGCGCAGCAAATGTTCGACGCGCACCCCGTTGAGCACCACTGCGCCATCGGCCCGCGCTTCGCTCAATACGCGCATCACCAGCCGTGCGTCATCGGTCAGCGCATCGACAAAACAGGTACCGCCGAGCAGCTGGGTTTCCTTCACCCCCGGCGCCAGAAAACGCAGTTGCTGCACATCATGAAAACGATGGCTGCGGCGTCCCGCCAACGCGTCGTACACCGACAACAAGCCATCGAGCACACGCGGCCCGGGAAAGCCGCCGCGATAGTGCGGCATCATGAAACTCATCGGTTCCACCAGTCCCGGCGCTTCGTCGAGCAGACGCTGACGCTCGCGCACCGAATCGCGGGTCAGGCGCCACTGGCCCTTGGCGATGTAACGCAAACCGCCGTGAACCATTTTCGACGATCGGCTAGAGGTGCCCCAAGCGAAATCCCGTTGCTCCAGCAGCAGACAACGCCAGCCACGCCGTGCCGCTTCGCGCAGAATTCCAGCACCGCTGATGCCGCCGCCCATCACGATCAGGTCCCAGCTTGCGTCGGCCAATGTCGGCAAGGTTTGCTGGCGCCACGCGGCGTTCCAGTCCGGGTGCATGATCGTCACTCCTGCAACAGCGTGCCGGGGTTGAGGCGCCCGGCCGGATCGAAGTGCTTGCTCAGCGCCTGCAAGGTGTCCATCGCCAGTGCGCCTTTCTCGCGTGGCAGATACGGCGCGTGATCCTTGCCGACGCCGTGCTGGTGGCTGATGGTGCCGTGGTTGTCGACGATGGTCTGGCTGGCCGCGTGCTTGAGCGCCTGCCAGCGCGCCAGCGTCGCCGGATAATCCGCCGCCGGGCGAAACACGTAAGTGGTGTAGATGCTCGAGCCTTCGCCGTAAACGTGGGACAGATGGGTGAACACATGCACCCGCTCGCCCTGCGCTGCCAAGGCATCGCGCAGGCTGTTTTCGATCAGGTTGAGCAGGTGGTCGACGTTGCTCCAGTCGGTGGCGGTTTCCAGGGTGTCGACCACATAACCGGCGTTCCACAGGTTCTCGCGCAGGTAGGGGAAACGAAAGCGATTCTGCGCCCACTTCTTGCCGAGCAAGGTGCCGGTGAACACGCCACCGAAGGCTTTCAGATGCTGGCGCGCCTGGCTCAGCGACAGCGCGTTTTGCCGACGGTTGCCGGTCACGCCGAAGGTCAGCAGGCACTTGCCTTCACCGGCACCGCGCAGGTTCAGATACTTCTCCAGCCAGGCGATCTGCTGCGGATGCCCGGCCAGCGCCAGTTGGGTTTCGGTCTCTACCGCGTTCGACAGGCGCAGCATCGACAGCGGCACCCGCGCCTGGGCCAATTGGCGAATCGCTTGCAGCGCCTTGCTCCAACTGGGCAGGAACACTCCGTAAAAACGTTCATCGGCCGGCAACGGGCTGACCCGCACTTTGACCTCGGAAATGATCCCGAAACGGCCCTCGCAACCGAGCACCACTTCGCGCAGATCAGGCCCCGCCGCCGAGGCTGGAAAGGTCGGAATTTCCAGTGGCCCGGCAAAGGTTTCCAGGGTGCCGCCAGCGAACAATTGCTCGATGCGCCCGTAGCGCAACGACTGCTGACCGCTGGAGCGACTGGCGACCCATCCGCCCAGCGTCGACAGCTCCCACGACTGCGGGAAATGCCCCAGCGTGTAGCCGCGAGCGCGCAGCTGACTTTCCACCTGCGGGCCACTGGCACCGGGGCCGAACGTCGCCAGTTGGCTCTGCTCGTCGAGGTCGATCAGGCGATTCATCCGCGCCAGCGACACGGTCACCACCGGTCGCGTCGAATCCGGCGGATTGATGTGCCCGGCCACCGAGGTGCCACCGCCGTAGGGAATCAGGCACAGGTCCTGCTCCTGGGCGAGGGCCAGCAACTGGCGGATCTGCCCGGCGGTTTCGGGAAACGCCACCGCGTCGGGATAGTTACCCAGCGCACCTTCGCGCAACGCCAGCCAGTCCGGCAAGCTCTGACCCCGGGCGTGCAGCAGACGGTCATGGGCATCGACGCTGTACAAGGTGTGCGCCGCTAATCGTGAGAGCGGCACCCGCGCCAATGCCGCGTCCAGCGTGGCATCGGGCAACACCTGCCCGGCCCCCAGTCGTTCATGGAGAAACCTCGCGCCCTGGGCCGGCAGTTCGACCACCGTTGTTGCCTCTCCCCAGCCGTTCCAGCGTCGCATGCGTGTGTCCTTCTTATGCAGTCTGATCAGTGATGTGGCAGGCCTCCATACTAGTCAGCGGCCAAAAAGTGTCACGGTCGCATCCGGCCAGTTCGAGTAGCCAATTGAGTCAAACGTCGCGCAAGTGCCAGCCATTTACTTTAGTCGGGGTTTCAAATTACCTTTCAGGCATTCATTCGCTCACGCAGGCCTTGATCAAGGGATTCGGATCATGCAATCGCTCGGCTTCACCTCGGTTCCGCCGCTGCTCAAATACGTGCGCCATGCCGAGCAGCTGGGCATGGCCATCGAGCCGGCGTTGGCGGCAGCCGGATTGCAGGCGCAGCAACTGAGCGACAACAGCCTGCGCTTGCCGGGCGAAACCCATGAGCGCCTGCTCGATTATTTCTGCGCGCACTCGGGCGATCCGCTGTTTGGTCTCAACGCGGCAAACTTCGTCCTGCCCAACTCCTGGAGCGTGCTCGGTTACATCACCATGAACTGCGCGACTCTGGGCGACGCCATGAGCCGGATCATGCCGTTCGAAAAACTGGTGGGCGACATGGGCGTCAGCCGCGCCGAAGTGCAGGACGGTCATGTACACCTGATCTGGACTTGCCGCTACGAGCGTCCGCGGATTCGTCGGCATCTGGTGGAAAACGTTCTCGGCTCCTGGCTGCAATATGCACGCTGGATTGCCGACACGCAGATGTCGCCCGCCGCCGTGTGGCTGGAACATCCGCGTCCTGCTGACACCACACAAGCCCAGTACGAAGCTTTTTTCGATTGCCCGGTGCTGTTCGAGCAGGCCTATTCAGCGCTGATCGTGCCGTTGGCGTATCTGCAATTACCGCTGCGCCAGGCCGATGCGCAGTTGCTGCGTACGCTGGAAGAACACGCGATGGGTTTGATGGCGACGCTGGAGGATGCGTCGCTGGAGCAGCGGGTCAAAAGCATCCTGCGCCAGTTGCTCAAGGAAGGCTTGCCGCGCAAGGAACAGGTGGCCGAGCAGCTCGCGGTGTCGGTGCGCACGTTACAACGCCAGTTGCATCAGGCGGGGACGTCGTATCAGCAGATACTGGATGATTTGCGTCAGGAGCTGGCCGAGCATTACTTGCTCAACAGCACGTTGCCGATTCAAGACATTGCGCAGTATCTGGGGTTTACCGAGCCGCGGTCGTTTCATCGCACGTTCAAGATCCGGCGCGGGATGCCGCCCGGGGAGTTTCGGCAGATGCATCGGGGGTGACGCCGCCGGCCTCTTCGCGAGCAAGCTCGCTCCCACAGTGGATCTTCAGTGAATGCAGATTTTGTGTACGACATAACCCCCCTGTGGGAGCGAGCTTGCTCGCGAAGGCGCCAGTCGCCTCACCTCAATCCGGCAGACAATTCCTCAATTTCAGCAGCCCGATAAACCCACTGCAGTACCGTGTTTAAAGACACTCAGTGTTACGCCCTACTGCCTACAAATCCTTGCGCCGCTGCCTACGGCTAAGCCAGAATCCGCCGGCTTGTGCGCCCTGGAGCCCGTCGGTAACTTGAGTCCGTCACTGATTTCCAGTGATCGGGTTTAGTAGCCCGAGGTTTTTGGGGCGTATCGCTCATCAGACAGTCAGGTCTTTGCCTGAACGTTATGGTGGCTGTGCGCAGGGCGCCCTCGGGCGCGCCGGTTTCCCAGATCCCCGGTCTACTAACCTGCGCACGGCTGCCTCCATTTCTTTTAGTAGGGAAACGGTGGCCAGCCCTCAATGAGGATCTGGCAAATGTTCAAAGTTACACCCAACCCGCCGTCCACCGACGCGGCCTCCCCCTACGAATCCCCCGAATCAAGGAAATTCCACGAAGCCGCCGAGCGCGCTCTCGACCACTACCTCGGCCCACCGAGGCCCGCGATCATGGCCACCCCGTACCAGCCCAATCGTCTCTACATGGCCAATCCGGCCAGCGGCACCGAACCGTTGCTGGCCGATGCCAGCGAATCCCTTGGCTCGGCCACCGTGATGCTCAACGACTTCGCCGGCCTGCTGGAAGGCTCGCACCGCAAGACCCTGCAAGGCATCGCGCAGGTGGTGATGGTGGCGGAAATCGCCGTCAATCGGGTGCTGGATCAGTTAGTGCCAACCGAGTAACGAAAAAGCCCGCGGCAAAACCTTAGTGGTTTGGCAGCGGGCTTTTTTGTATGGCGCGAATCTTTTTCCCTCACCCCAACCCTCTCCCGGAGGGAGAGGGGGCCGATCGAGGGATGCTCGCGAGACACACCGACCTGAAAATGCTGCGGTGAATGCACAATCGCAGCGGATCATTCAGGTCGATGTACAGCGCAAGACACCTCGGTCAGTCCCCTCTCCCTCTGGGAGAGGGTTAGGGTGGGGGGCTCTTCTCAGCTCAAACACTGATCGCGTTGGTAAACACCAACCGATTACCAAACGGATCAGCAATCGTCATGTCCTGACTGCCCCACGGCATCGCCTGAATCTGTGGGTGCGAGAACTTGTAGTCCTTGGCCACCAGTTGCTGCTGGAACGCCTCCAGCTCATCGGTCTCGATGCGCAACGCCGAGCCCGGGGTCGCATCGCCATGATGCTCGGACAGGTGCAGCACGCACTCGCCACGGGACACCTGCAGATACAGCGGGAAGTTCGCTTCGAAACGATGCTGCCAGTCGATCTTGAAGCCGAGGAAGTCGACGTAAAATTCCAACGCCTTGGCTTCATCGAAGATCCGCAGGATCGGGGTGGTTTTGCCGAAGCTCATGGGGTGCTCCCTGACTTGTTTGGCCCAAAAGTGTAGACGGGCTGGATGTCAGCAATTCGGCTTGGCGGTGGCTTTCTTTAATTGCAATGTGCCACCACTGTGACGCACTCCGCGAAACGTCAGCGAAAGTTGTTGCGCAAATCCCCGTCCCGCGCCAGAAACCGCCCTTCCCGGCGACCATTCGCCTGCCCATCGCGATAACTCAACACGCCATTGACCCACACCCCATCAATCCCCTGCGCCGCCCGCTGCGGATCAGTGAAATCCGCCACATCGCGCACGGTCGCCGGATCAAACAGCACCAGGTCCGCCCAATAACCTTCGCGAATCTCGCCCCTCCCCTGCAAGCCAAACCGTGCCGCCGACAGACCGGTCATCTTGTGTACCGCCGTGTGCAGCGGAAACAGCCCGACATCGCGACTGAAATGTCCGAGTACCCGTGGGAAAGCGCCCCACAGGCGTGGATGTGGGAACGGATCTTCCGGCAGGCCGTCAGACCCGACCATCGACAATGGATGCGCGAGGATTTTTCGTACATCGGCCTCGTCCATGCCGTAGTACACCGCGCCCGCCGGTTGCAGGCGCTTGGCGGCTTCGAGCAGTGGCACGTTCCATTCGGCGGCGATGTCGATCAGGTCGCGTCCGCTGACTTCAGGATGCGGCGTCGACCAGGTGATGGTGATGCGGTGAGCATCGGTGACTTGCTTCAGATCCAGGGTCGAAGAACTCGCCGCGTAGGGATAGCAATCGCAGCCCACGTGCTGGGTTTTCGCTGCTTCCTCCAACGCCGCGAGCAACTGCGGACTGCGCCCCCAATTACCGACACCGGCACATTTGAGGTGGGAAATGATCACCGGCGATTGTGAGTGACGGCCGATGCTGAACGCTTCCTCCATCGCCTCCAGCACCGGTTCGAATTCACTGCGCAGATGGGTGGTGTACACCGCGCCGAACGCCGTGAGTTCTTCGGTCAGTTGCTTCACTTCGTCGGTGGAGGCGTTGAAGGCGCTGGCGTAGGCCAGGCCTGTGGATAAACCGAGCGCGCCAGACTCAAGGCTTTCACGCAATTGCTCGCGCATGGCGGCGATTTCATCTGGAGTGGCGGTACGGAACAGGTCGTCGAGGTGATTGCTGCGCAGTGCGGTGTGACCGACCAGTGCGGCAACGTTTAACGTGGTGTTCGCCGCTTCGACGGCGGCGCGGTAATCGCTGAAACGTGGATAGACGAACGCCGCTGCGCTGCCGAGCAGGTTCATCGGGTCCGGCGGATCGCCTTTCAGACTGACCGGCGAAGCACTGATCCCGCAGTTGCCGACAATCACCGTGGTCACGCCCTGGCTGAGCTTGGGCAGCATCTGCGGCTGGCGGATGACCACGGTGTCGTCGTGGGTGTGCACGTCGATGAAACCCGGGGCGAGCACGCGGCCGGCGGCGTCGATTTCTTCAGCGGCGTGGGCATTGCGCAGGTCGCCGATACGCTCGATACAGCCATTGAGAATCGCCACATCAGCGCGGTAGCCGGGGGTGTTGCTGCCATCGATAACGGTGGCGTTGCGGAGCAGCGTGTCGTACAGCATGTCAGTCTCCCAGCGGCAGGTGATCGTCGCCGCCACGGTATTCGTCGAGGGCGAGTTTGATCCGCCGCAGACGCTCTTGATTGTCTTCAGGGTTGGCCAGCGCCAGCTCGGTCGCAAGCACATCGATGGCCAGCAGCATGCCGTAGCGCGCCGCCGTCGGTTTGTAGATGAATGAGGTTTCCGCGCCTTGCAGCGGCAGGACGATGTCGGCCAGTTCGGCCAGCGGCGAGTCGGCGCGGGTGATGGCCAGAATGCGCGCGCCATAGTTGCGCGCCAGCTCGACAGTTTCCAAAAGCTCCGGGGTGATGCCGGTCAGCGAGCAGACGATCAGCACTTGCTCGGCGTTCAGGCTGGCGGCGGTGACGCGCATCATCACCGCGTCGTGGCACACCGCAATTGGGTAGCCAAGGCGCACCAGGCGCACCTGCAATTCGTCGCTGCACAGGGTCGAGCAACCGCCCATGCCGAACGCATGAATCATCCGCGCCTGACCGAGCATTTTTACCGCGTCGGCGAAGCGTGATTCGTCAAACCCGGCCAGATGCTGGCGCAGCGTGGTTTCGATATCGCCGACAATCTGCCCGTAGAACGCCGACTGCTCGGGCGTGCCCGCCGGGTCGAGAAAACGGCTGCCAACGCCGCTGGCCTGAGCCAGTTGCAGGCGCAGATCACGCAGGTCGCGGCAGCCCACCGTGCGGGCGAAACGCGACAGCGTGGCGGTGCTGACTTCGGCCCGTTGCGCGAGGTCTTCGAGGCTGGCGCTCGCGGCAAAACCGACGTCGTCGAGCATCAGCCGGGCGATGCGGCCCTCGCCGGCGCTGAAGGAGTCCTGACGGGCGCGGATCTGATAAAGGATGTCCATGGCGGCTGGCTCCGGTTACAGCAGGTAAGAAAGGCCGACGGTCAGACCGAAAGCGACCAGCGAAATCAGGGTCTCAAGCACGGTCCAGGTCTTGAACGTCTGCGCGACCGTCATGTTGAAGTATTCCTTGATCAACCAGAAGCCGCCGTCGTTGACGTGGGAAAAGATTACCGAGCCGGCGCCGGTCGCCAGCACCAGCAATTCCGGGTGTGGATAACCCAGACCGATGGCCACCGGCGCGACCACGCCGGATGCGGTGGTCATCGCGACGGTCGCCGAGCCGGTGGCCACCCGCATCAACGCCGCGAACAACCAGCCCATGATCAGCGGCGACAGGTGAAATTCGTGGGCCAGCCCGACAATCTGATCGGTGACCCCAGCGTCCACCAGAATCCGGTTCAGACCACCGCCGGCGCCGACCAGCAAGGTGATGCTGGCGGTCGGTGCCAGGCACTCGTTGGTGAATTTGAGGATCGATTCACGATTGAAACCCTGGGCGATGCCCAGCGTCCAGAAACTCAACAGCGTTGCTAGCAACAAGGCAATCACCGAGTTGCCGATGAACAACAGGAACTGGTTGAAACCACTGCCCGGCGTGGAAATCAGGTTGGCCCAGCCACCGATCAGCATCAGCACCACCGGCAACAGAATGGTCGCCATGGTGATGCCGAAACCCGGCAGCTTGTCGCGCGGTTCGCGGTCGAGAAATTGTTTTTCCAGCGGGTTATCCGCCGGCAGTTGAATGCGCGGCACGATGAATTTGGCGTACAGCGGGCCGGCGATGATTGCGGTGGGAATACCGATGGCAATCGCATACAGCAAGGTCTGCCCGACCGAGGCCTGATACGCCTGCACCGCGAGCATCGCCGCCGGGTGCGGCGGCACCAGCGCATGCACCACCGACAGACCGGCAACCATCGGCAAGCCGACCATCAGAATCGACACGCCCACCCGCCGCGCCACAGTGAAGGCGATGGGTACCAGCAACACAAAACCGACTTCGAAGAACAGCGGCAGCCCCACCAGAAACGCGATGCAAACCATCGCCCAGTGCGCGTTCTTCTCGCCGAATTTTTCGATCAAGGTGCGGGCCATCTGCTCCGCGCCGCCGGACTCGGCCATCATCTTGCCGAGCATCGTCCCCAGCGCCACCACCAGCGCAATATGCCCCAGCGTCTTGCCCACCCCGGCCTCATACGCCCCCACCACGCCCGACGGCGGCATCCCCGCCACCAGCGCCAGACCGATGGAAATCAGGGTGATGACGATGAACGGGTTGAGCCGGTAGCGGGCGATCAGCACGATCAAGGCGATGATGGCGACGGCGGCATACATCAGCAGCCAATAGCCGAAGGAAGGCGTCATGCGGTACTCCTCGAAAGGGTCACGTTCGAATGGGTTGTGAAACTCATAAATCATTTCGAGATCGAATTTTCAAACACCATGAAAGTAATTTTCGTGGAGAGGTAAGGCGTGTCGCTGCTGGGTATGTCTTGTCGCGATTAATGAAAATCGCGGGGCGGGATTTACATGGTTCTCAGGCAAACACAAAAACTTGTGGGAGCTGGCTTGCCAGCGATGGCGGCTGCACATTCAACATCTCTGCCGACTGATCCACCGCTTTCGCGAGCAAGCCCGCTCCCACAGGTTGATCGCATTCCTTCAGCCAGAATGCGCTTCACTTGTGGGAGCGGGCTTGCTCGCGAATGGCTTCACGCGGTGTAGCGTGAACTCACACCATCTCGTTACGAATCCACTCCACCACCGACGTACGCTTTGGCGCCCAGCCCAGCAGTTCACGAGCGTGTTTGCCGCGTACGCGGCTGTTGGAGCCAAGGCCGTAGTTGGCCATTTCGTAGCCCCACTCGGCTTCGGCGTCTTGCAGTGGCCAGTCTTGTGGCTCGCCGAGATTCAGCGCTTCGGCCATGGCGGTGGTCATGTCGATGAACGACGCTTCGCCGCTTTCGACGAAGTAGAAGGTGCCGGGCACATTCTTGGTCAGCGCCAGCAGGTACAGGGCGACGACGTCTTCGATGTGCACGTTGGACCAGATGTTCTGGCCAGTGCCGACATGGCGCACCACACCACTTTTGCGCGCTTGTTTGAGCAGGCGCGGCAACTGCACGCTGTCGCGATTGACGCCCAGGCTGTGGCCGTAGATCAGCGTGTTGCAGATCACTGCCGAGTTCACGCCGTCCTTCGCGGCGGCGAGGATCAGGTTGTCGATGGCCACACGGGCAGCCTTGTCGACGGTGGGTTCCGGCAGGTTGTCTTCGTAGTAGATGACGTCGCTGGACTTGCCGCCCGAGGCATCGCCGACAATGCTCGAACCGCTGGTGTGCAGGAACACTTTGTTCGAACCGTGCAGGGCATCGAGCAACGCTTCGACCGCGCCGCGATGGTCACTGCTGGCGGCGTTGATCACCGCATCGGCGGCGCGGGCCTGTGCGGCCAGCAGCGTGGCGTCTTCGAGGGTGCCGATCACCGGGGTGATGCCCAGTGCTTTCAGCTCATCAGCCTGTTCGGCGCTACGCACCAGACCCGTGACGGTGTGGCCGGCCCGAACCAGACCGGTGGCGATGGAACCGCCGATGAATCCGGCAGCGCCGGTGATGAATACGTTCATGGAGAAACTCCCTGCGTGAATAAGTGATGCCGCGAGTATCGACCGCTAACCCCGGTGGAAAAACCCGCGATCACCCAAATCACTGTTGCGCAGGGATCACGAATCAACCCTTGAAATCCGCACTGGCGTAAGCCGCAAGCTTGCTCTGGATGAAGTCGAGGAAGCACTGGATGCGCAGCGCCAGTTGCGAGTTCCGGTAGTACACCGCGTTGATCGGCTGGCGATAACCGCTGTTGAATTCCGCCAGCAGCACCTTGAGGCGCCCGGCGCGGATGTCGTCGATGGTCATGAAGTGCGAGAGGCAGGCAATGCCCTGCCCTTCCAGCGCCAGATGACGCACGGTCTCGCCGCTGGAGGCGCTGATGGCCGGAGTGATTGGCCAACGGTCGCCATGCACGTAGCGCAAAGGCCACTGGTTGAGGCCTTCGTTGTGGGTGAAACCGAGCAGGGTGTGTTCGCTCAAGTCGGCGACCTGCTGCGGCGCGCCGTGCTTTTCCAGATACGCCGGGCTGGCGACGATCAGCAGCGGGCTGCAACCCAGTGAGCGCGCATGCAACGTCGAGTCGGCAAGGGTGCCGATGCGGATGGCGACGTCGGTGCTTTGTTCCAGCAGGTCAATGATCAGGTCATTGCTGTTGAGTTCGAGCTGGATGTCCGGGTACAGGCCACGGAACTCGTCGATGTACGGCACGATGGCGTGCAGCATGAAGGGCGACGCGGCGTTGATCCGCAGGCGTCCGGACGGGGTTTGCTGGCGTGAGGACAGTCGCTCTTCGAGCGCATCCATCTGATCGAGAATCAGCTTGGCCTGCTCGAAGAAATACTTGCCCTCCTCGGTCAGGTCCATGCGCCGCGTGGTGCGGTTGATCAGCGTGGTGTCGAGCTTGGCTTCCAGCCGCGACAGTGTGCGGCTGACCGCCGAAGGGGTCTGGCCGACCTGCTCGGCAGCGGCGGAAATCGAACCGCACTCGATCACGCAGACGAAAATCTGCAACTCATCGGATCTGGCTTTCACGGGTGTCCCTTATTGATCGTCAGCACAAAATCCATTGTGGAGAGAGAACACCCCTGTGGCGAGGGGATTTATCCCCGATGGACTGCGCAGCAGGCCCCGCTTTTCGAGATCAAGATCGGGGGGCCGCTGCGCGACCCATCGGGGATGAATCCCCTCACCACATTTAAAACCCTCACCACAGTTACAACTGTAACCACATGAAATCACTTCACGCCTTGAGAGCAAACACCTGTTTCAGATGCTGCTCATACCGCGCAACATCATTCTCGATGTTCGGGCGCTTCATCACGTCCACACAGAGGAACGTCGGCAGCCCGCTCATGCCCAAAAACTCATTGGCCTTGTGGAACGGGAAATACACCGCGTCCACACCCTTGGCTTCAAAGAAATCGCTCGGGTCGTCAAACGCCTGCTGCGGCGCGTTCCAGGTCAGCGACAGCATGTATTGCTTGCCCTGAATCAGACCGCCGCTGCCGTACTTCTGCGACGCATCGGAACGGGTCCGACCATCGCTGGCATAGAGGCTGCCGTGGCCTTCGGTGAAGACTTCGTCGATGTACTTTTTCACGGTCCACGGCGCACCCATCCACCAGCCCGGCATCTGATAAATGATCACATCGGCCCAGAGGAATTTGGCCACTTCTTCAGCGACGTCGTAACCCTCGTCGATGAACGTGGTTTTGACATCCAGACCGCCACGATCCAGCACGCTCAGCGCGGTTTCGTGCAGGGTGGCGTTGTAACGACCGTCGGAGTGAGCGAATTTCTTGCCACCATTGAGCAACAACACTTTTTTCATCGGAACGCCTCGCGCAGCCATTGGGCTGGAGAAAGATGGGAAAACGAATGGCGGCAGGTTAACCATCCATCTCGCGCGGAATAAGCCGCCTCGGCGCAAAATACATTTGATCAAAAAGCACGAATCGAATGCCGATTGTTGCAATAGCATTCCCGGCCATCTGCATTTGAGGAGTTGTTTCGATGAGTGAACGCCACGGTTTCATCCTGCATGCCAAGACCCGCCCGGAAAAAGCCGAGGCTTTCGAAGCGCTGTTTCGCGCCTATGTCGAGCCGAGCCGCGCCGAGCCAGGCTGCATCGAGTACCACATGCTGCGCGACAAGGAAGACCCGACGCTGTTCATCTTTTACGAGATCTGGGAAAGCCAGGCGCACCTCGACGTGCATTCGAACCTGCCGCACATGCGCGAATTTTTCGACAACCGCATGACGTATCTGGAGCGTGATTTCGATATCCGTCGGATCGACATGCTCAGCGCCTCGTCGGCTAGCCGCTGATCAGCAAATGGGCGCCGAGTGCGCCCAGTCCGATAAAGAACACCCGCTTGAACAGCACGGCACTGATGCGCTGACGCAGCCATTGGCCGAACCACATGCCCAGCATCGCCGGGATCAGCACCAGCAGCGACGCGCTCAATTCGCCACTGCCCAGTGCGCCGCGCCAGAACAGGCCGCCGGCCAGCGCCAGGGTCGACACGGTGAACGACAGGCCCAGCGCCTGCACCAGCTCATCGCGACTCAAACCCAGCGCCTGCAGGTACGGCACCGCCGGAATAACGAACACACCGGTGGCCGAAGTGATAACCCCGGTGATCAGCCCGCACAGCGGGCCGAGCCACGGTTCATGCCGGGGATTGACCTGCAGCGTTGGCAGCAGCAATCCGCTCAACGCATACAGCAGCAACGCCGCGCCCAGCCCACGCACCACCCAATGCCCGCCTGCCATGCCGATCGACAACGTGCCGACGGCGGTGCCGAGGAAGATCATCAGCAACAGCGGCCACAGGCGTTTGAGCAGCCCTTTCAGATGCCCGCCGAACGCCAATTGCCAGACATTGGTCAGCGTCGCCGGAATGATCAGCAGCGCGGCTGCCTGTGACGGCGCCATAGCCAGACCAAGCAGGCCCATGGCGACAGTGGGCAGACCGAGGCCGATCACGCCTTTGACCAGTCCGGCCATGATGAAAGTGGCGATGACCAGCAGGCACAGAGCCAAGCCGAGGTTTTGATAGAAGTCTGCAAATGCGTTCATGGCGCTACTGTGCGCTTTGGCGGGTGCGTTGAAAATCTGCCATATACTGAGGCTGCCTCTGCCGGTACAAGAGGCTGTTAATTGCGTTGCGGCTGATGGCCCCTTCGCGAGCAAGCCCGCTCCCACAGTTTTGGATTCACCACTGATCCACTGTGGGAGCGGGCTTGCTCGCGAAGAGGCCCGCCCAGACACCACAACAACCACAGGCGGCCCCATGCACTTCGACCTCACCGACCTGCGCCTCTACCTGCACATCCTCGACGCCGGCAACATCACCGCCGGCGCCGCCCGCAGCCATCTTTCGCTCGCCGCCGCCAGTGCGCGCATTCGCGCCATGGAAGCCTCGCTGGGCACCGAGTTCCTGCAGCGCGGCCGCCGTGGCGTGAGCCCGACGCCCGCTGGCAAGGCGCTGGCCCACCACGCGCGCATCCTCCTGCAACAGGCCGAACGCATGCAGCAGGATCTGGCCGACTACGCCCAGGGCGTCAAAGGTCAGGTGCGACTGTTGTGCAACACCACGGCGATCACCGAATACCTGCCGGAAGTGCTCGCGGACTTTTTGCGCGAGCATCCCAACCTCGACATCGATCTGCAGGAACTGCCCAGCGCCCGCATCATCCACGCCTTGCGCCAGGGCGCAGCCGATATCGGCATCGTCTCCGATGCAGTGGACACCACCGATCTGCAGACCCAGCCGTTTCGCGACGACCCGTTGCGACTGATCGCGCCGCACGGACATCCACTGGCCGACGCCGCCGAGGTCAGTTTCAGCGACGCCCTGCACCACGATTTCGTCGGCCTGAGCACCGACAGCGCGCTGGCGATCTACCTCGAAGAACAGGCGCTGCACAGCGGCTCGCGCATGCAGGTGCGGATCCGCGCCGACGGTTTCGAAGGGGTGCTGCGCATGGTCGCCCGAGGCGCCGGCCTCGCCATCGTGCCGCTGGTGGCCATTGAACGCGCGACGCCGCGCTCATTCAACAGCATCCCCCTCAACGAGCCATGGGCCCGCCGCACGCTGATGCTCTGCGCCCGGGACTTCAGCGCGCTGCCCGGTTATGCCAAAGCCTTGCTGCAAGCCTTGACTCTCCCCTGAGGGGCAGACTTCATCCTTGGCGTTCAACGGCAAGGAGCATGACCATGGGCAAACGCATTCTGCTGATTCTCGGCCATCCCGGCGCGACGAGTTTCTGCGCCGCACTCGCCGAGCGCTACGCACAATCAGCGCTCGATGCCGGACACCAGGTGCGTCAGCTACGCCTGGGAGAGATGGCTTTTGACCCGGTGTTGCGCCAGGGGTATCAACAGGTTCAAGCGCTGGAAGAAGACTTGAGCCGCGCGCAATCCGACATCCTTTGGGCCGAACATCTGACGCTGGTCTACCCGATCTGGTGGGGCGGCATTCCAGCGCTGCTCAAAGGTTTTTTTGATCGGGTGTTGCTGCCGGGATTCGCTTTCAAATACCGAAAAGGCAAACCCTTTCCCGATCAGTTGCTCAAGGGGCGCACCGCGCATTTGCTGGTGACGATGGACACGCCACTCTGGTATTACCGCTGGATCTACCGGATGCCGGGACTGCATCAGGTGCGCAAGACCACCCTGCAGTTCTGTGGTATCAACCCCCTGCGCACGCTGACCTTCGGCCCGCTGCTTGACTCCAGCGACCGGCAGCGCCAGCGCTGGCTGCATCAGGCGCACGCTATCGCCCGCCGCTAAGTCTGCCGATAATGCGCCGCACGGTTTCACATTGAAAAAGGACTTTTATGTACATCGGCCAAGCCGCGCAACGTGCCGGCACCACCATCAAAAGCATTCGCCACTACGAGTCGATCGGTCTGCTGCCCACGCCCCGGCGCCAAGGTAAATATCGCCTCTACGACCAACAAAGCATCGAACTGCTGATCTTCATCAAATGCGCAAAAGAGATGGGCTTCAGGCTCCGGGAATTGCAGACGATTTTTGCCGCGCATCATGGCGAGGCCATGCCATGGGATCTGGCCCAACAGGCTATCGAGGCAAAAAAACGCGAGATCAACAGCAGCATCGCTGAGCTGACGCGGCAATACGCGCAACTGGAAGGTTTCGAAATCGACCTTGAACGGGCGCGGGTCGAATGCCCGCTGGAAAACCTTTGACGGTTTGCGCGTTTCTGAGCAGCTCGATGTCGAGCACAGACAACTGAGCGGCAACCGGGCGCTATAGGGTGCGAGTTGGTTTCTTTGCCATCCGCCCACTGCCCGGAGTTCTCATGACCGCGACCGCCCCCATCACCGTTCTGCGCGACACCCACCCGCTGCCGTTACTCGATGCCTGCAAATGGGAAAAACTCGAAGGTGACCCGCACACCGTCAACCTCAACGCTTACACCAGCGAAGACGGCAGCAAGATCATGGGCACCTGGATCTGCACCCCGGGCAAGTGGCGGGTCGATTATGTGAAGTGGGAGTACTGCCATTTCCAGGAAGGCTACTGCATCATCACCCCGGACGGCATGGCGCCGATTCACCTGCGTGCTGGCGACATCTTCGTGGTTGAACCGGGGATGAAAGGCACTTGGGAAGTGGTGGAGACCGTACGCAAATATTTCGTCTTTGCCTGATGCAAAAAAGCCGGGAAACCACCCGACGTGATTTCCCGGCAACACCTACTGCATTCTGGCTGACGCCATGGTTGTGGCGCCTGTGAGATTTGTGGCGAGGGGATTTATCCCCGATGGGCGCAAAGCGCCCCCCCGCATTGTGTCAGTTGAAACGCAGGCTCAGTGGTTGCGACTGCTACACAGTCGATCGGGGATAAATCCCCTCACCAAAAAGTCTCCGTTGCCACAAAAAGTATTGATGTCCAAGTTACTGTGGCTTGCGATAGCTGTTGATAATCGCCGAGAAGTCCTTGCCGCCCTCCCCGCGCTGGTTCATCGCCTGATACAACTGCTGCGCCACCGCGCCGAGCACCACCGGTTGATGCGCCTGACGCGCCGCTTCGGTCGCCAGCCCCAGATCCTTGAGCATCAGTTCGGCACCAAACCCACCGGTATACCCGCGCGAGGCTGGCGCCGTTTCGACGATGCCCGGCCACGGGTTGTACATTTCCGAACTCCAGCAACGCCCGGTCGAACTGTTGATGATCCCGGCCAGCACCGAAGTGTCGATCCCCAGCGCATCGCCCAACGCCATGGCTTCACTGACGCCGACCATCGAGATCGCCAGCAGCAGGTTGTTGCAGATCTTGGCGATTTGCCCGGTGCCGACTTCACCGCAATGCACGATGTTGCGGCCCATCTGCGCCAGCACCGGTTGCAGGGTGGCGAACAGTTCCGGAGTGGCGCCGACCATGAAGGTCAGCGTGCCGGCGGTCGCGCCGCCAGTGCCGCCGGAGACCGGTGCATCAGCCATGGCCACGCCTTGTTTGGCGGCAGCGGCGGCCACATCGCGGGCGGTCTGCGGATCTATGGTGCTGCAATCCACCGCCGGCACGCCTTTGCCGATACCGGCCAGCACGCCGTCCTCACCCAGCCAGACGCTGCGCACATGCACCGCCGCCGGGAGCATGGTGATCACCAGTTCGGCGTCTTCCGCCGCTTCCCGGGCCGAGGCGCGAATGGTGCCGCCCAGTTGCTCCAGCTCCGCCAGCACCGTCTTGTTCAGGTCGACCAGATTCAGCGAGTGGCCGGCCTTGATCAGGTTGCGCGCCATCGGCGCGCCCATGTTGCCCAGACCGATAAATGCGATTTTCATGGCCAGTCCTCAGCGCAGGTTGATGGTGGTGTTCACGCCGTCGTTGACGCTGTCGTCATCGAACCAGCGCGCCGTGACCGTTTTGGTCTGGGTGTAGAACTGCACCACTTGCTTGCCGTACGGGCCGAGGTCGCCGAGTTTCGAACCACGGGAACCGGTGAAGCTGAAGAACGGCACCGGCACTGGAATCGGGATGTTGATGCCGACCTGGCCGACGTCGATTTCCGTCTGGAATTTGCGCGCCGCCGCACCGCTCTGGGTGAACAGGCCCGTGCCGTTGCCGAACGGGTTGGAGTTGACCAGTGCGATGGCCTGATCGAGGGTGTCGACTTCCAGCACCACCAGCACCGGGCCGAAGATTTCCTGGGTATAGATCTGCATGTCGGTGGTCACGCCCGAGAACAGGGTCGGGCCGACGAAGTTGCCTTGCTCGTAGCCCGGCACCTTGATGTCGCGACCATCGAGTTCAAGCTTTGCGCCTTCCTTGATGCCGCTTTCGATCAGCTCGAGAATCCGCGCCTTGGCTTTCTTCGAGATCACCGGGCCGACATCGGTGCCCGCCTCGCTGCCGGCGTTGACCTTGAGTTTCTGCGCCAGCGCTTTCAGATCCGGCAGCCACTGTTTCGCCGCACCGACCAGCACCACCACCGAGGTGGCCATGCAGCGTTGCCCTGCCGCACCGAAACCGGCGCCGACCAAGGCATTCAGCGCTTGCTCGCGATTGGCGTCCGGCAGCACGACAGCATGGTTCTTCGCACCCATCATCGATTGCACGCGTTTGCCGTGCTTGCCAGCCAGGTCGTAGACATGCGTACCGACCGCGGTCGAACCGACGAACGACACCGCTTTGATGTCCTTGTGGGTGCACAGGCCATCAACCACGTCTTTACCACCATGAACGACGTTGAGCACACCTGCCGGAACGCCAGCCTCGATTGCCAGCTCCACCAGCAGCATGGTCGACAGCGGATCCTGTTCCGAAGGCTTCAAGACGAAGGTGTTGCCGCAAGCGATCGCCATCGGGAACATCCACAGCGGAATCATCGCCGGGAAATTGAACGGGGTGATGCCGGCGCACACGCCGATCGGCTGACGCAGGGTGTAGGTATCGACGCCACCGGCCACGTTTTCGGCGAACTCGCCCATTTGCAGGGTGCCGATGGAACAGGCGTGTTCGACCACTTCCAGGCCACGGAAAATATCGCCCTCGGCGTCGGCAATAGTCTTGCCCTGCTCGGCGCTCAGCACTACGGCGATGCGCTTGGAGTGCTCGCGGATCAGTGCCTGCAGCTTGAGCATGATGCGCATCCGCGCGCCGATCGGGGTCAGTTTCCAGGTCTGGAACGCGCGGTGCGCGGCACTGATGGCGGCATCGACTTCAGCGGCGGTGGCGAACGGAACCTTGGCCAGCACTTGCTGGGTCGCCGGGTTGACGATGTCGTGCCACTCGGTGGTCTGCGATTCGACCCACTCGCCGTCGATCAGCAACTTGACCTTCTGGACCGTGGTTTCGTTGGGCGTAAGCGATGCGTTCATGCTGGTCTCCAAAACTTGTTTTTATCGTAGGAGCCAAGGCGAAAGGGTTCGCCTTGAGATGAGGCGTGTGTCACGAATTGGTTGTCGGACTGTTTTTGGAGTATAGATGTGCAAACTTCTAATAAGAACGCACATATAAGCCCGTCCATCATGCAAAAAAACATCACCTCCCTGGGGTCGCTGAACTGGGACGACCTGAAGTTTTTCCTCGAAGTCGCCCGTACCCGCAAGGCCAGCACCGCGGCCAAACGTCTGGCGGTGGACTACACCACCGTGTCGCGGCGCATCAGTTCACTGGAAGCGGCGCTGGGTACATTGCTGTTCGAAAAATCGCGCACCAGCGGTTTTGTCCTGACCACTGAAGGCCAGCGTTTGCTGGGCTATGCCGAGTCGATTGAAAGCACGTTGCACATGGCTTGCGAGCAGGTCTCGGGCTCTGGTGTGGCACTTTCCGGGCATGTACGCATGGGCTGCACCGAAGGTTTCGGCAGTTTTTTCATCACCCCGCAGCTGAGCCACTTCGTCGACGCCTACCCGGCGATCTCGGTGGACATCCTGCCGCTGCCGCACTTCATCAGCCTGTCCAAACGCGAAGCCGATATCGTCATTGCCCTGGAGCGCCCGGAGCACGGCCCGTACGTGTGCTGCAAACTCTGCGACTACCGCTTGCAGCTGTACGCAACCCAGGACTACCTCGACCAGCACCCACCGATCCGCCGCCCGGCCGATTTGGGCAAGCATCAATTCATCAGTTATGTGGATGACCTGGCGTTCAGCTCGGAGCTGCTTTACCTGGCGAACGTGCTGCCCGGCGCCAGCGCAAACCTGCGCAGCACCAGCGTGATCGCGCAGTTCGTCGCGGCGCAGCAAGGGCGTTCACTGGCGATTCTGCCGTGCTTCCTCGCGGCGCAGGATCCGCGCCTGCTGCCGGTGCTGCCCGAAGAAATCGACATCACCCGACAGTTCTGGATGTACTGCCGGGAGGACTTGCGCAAGTTGAAGCGGATCACCCTGTTGTGGGATTACATCCGTGAGGTGACCGAGCGTAATCAGGGTCTGCTGATGGGGCAGACCCGCGAGATGCGGTTTGCCGATTAATCGGCGCTGACCACAATCGACACCCGGCGATTTTCGGTGCGTCCGGCGGCAGTGTCATTGGACGCCACCGGCTCGCTGCTGCCCAGTCCGCGCAGCTGAATGTTCTCTTCCTTCATACCGACGGTGGTCAGCACTTTGGCCACACTCTTGGCACGGCGCAGTGACAGTTGCTGGTTGTAGGTTTCCTTGCCCGAGGCATCGGTATGACCGTCGACCCGCACCCGCTCGATACCGACGCCGAGCAGTGCCTTGCCGATGCGTTCGACGATTTCGGTGCTCTGGTTGTTCAGGCTTTCGATATCGCTGCCAAACAGCACTTTGCCGGACAGGCCAAACTCCCAGCCCTCGTCGGTCGCTTCGAAGCCTTGTTGTTTGAGGACGGCGATCTGCGCCGGGGTCAGGCCTTTCTGCGGTGCGGTCTGGCACCCGGTCAGCGCCAGTACGGCGATCATCAGCAAGGCGGAAAACAGTCGAGCGGGAAATGTGAACACGGAATCAGCTCCTGGTTTGCAGATTGACGACCGGGCTCTCCGACCCGGCAGTGAATTGAGCGCCACGCGACAGGCGCTTGGCCTGATACATCGCGGCGTCGGCGGCGTTGAGCAAGGCACCTGGCGTGGCGCCATGATCGGGGAAAACCGCAATGCCGATACTGAGCGACGTCACCACACTGGTGTCGCCCGGCAGCGCGATGGGCATGTCCATGCTGGCGAGAATCTTGTCAGCAATGCGCTCGGCGTCCTCGATCTTGTGCAGCGGCGCGAGCAGTACGGCGAACTCGTCGCCGCCGAGCCGCGCCACCAGATCCTCTTCACGCAGTTGCGCGCGGATCCGATTGGCGACCGCCACCAGCACCGCGTCGCCAGCGGCGTGACCGAAGTTGTCATTGATGCCTTTGAAGCGGTCGCTGTCGAGAAACAGCACCGCCACCCGCTCATTGAGCTTGCCGGCGTTGCGCAAGGCGCGAATCAATCGCCCCTCGAAAAACGCCCGGTTGGGCAAACCGGTGAGGCTGTCGTGGCTGGCCTGATGGGCGAGGGTTTCGTTCTCGCTTTGCAGATGGGTCTGCCAGGATTCGAGTTCATCGAGCAGGGCATTGAAGTCGTTGCCGAGGTTGTCGAGCTCGGCGATCTGCGCCGGCGGTACCCGGCGATCCAGTGCTCGCTCGCTGCGGGCAGCGTGGGCCACCGCCGCGAGGCTGCGAAGCGGGCCGGTAATGCTGCGCAGCTGTCGGCGCGCCAGATACAGCGCGACCCAGGCACTGATTGCGGTGCAGAGAATGATCCCCGCCAGACCGCTGAGCAAGAAGCGCATCAGGCTACCGCCGTGACCGACCAGCAGAATACGCCCGATTTCACGGTCCTGATGCATGATGGGCAGGCTGATCGGCTTTTCCAGAATGGTCCGGGCAGCCTGCATTTCCAGTTGGGAAAACAGACCGTTTTCGGGCCGCTGCCAACGCGCCAGCAACTGCCCCTGTGTGTCGAACACCTGGGCATCCGCCACCTCTTCGGTGGACGCGATCAAGGCCAGCGCTTCGGTGGCGGCGTCCTTATCGTTGAACACCACCGCCGCTTCCACGGTGTAGCTGATCGAACGTGCAATCAGATGCAGGTTGTGATCGGCGTACACCCGCAGCGCGAGAACGCCCAGCAGGGTCAGCGACACGCTGGCCATCGTCACGGCCACCAGCGCGACAATCAAATGGCCGCGGCCGATGACCGAGCCCAGTGTCGGGCGGCTCCTGGAACGAAACAGCTTCATGGTGCCGCCGGTTTGCGGCGCGACAACTGCAGTACGCTCGGGTGGATGCGTACACCGCTGCGGGCGACGGAGTCGAGATTGACCTCGAAGGAAACCTGCTGATCGCCGACCCGCAGGCAGAACAGGCTGCCGACCGTGCACTGATCGCCCCCTTCGCTGATGCTCAGCACCGGATGGCCGATCAATGAGGTGAACAGCCGACTGCGTTCATCTGCGGTGAGTTTGCCGATGTACACCGCATCGCATTCGCTGACGATCGCCGGGTTGTCGGCCAGCAGTCGGCGCACAGCGACCGGACGACCGGTGGCTTGCGTAGTGCCTTTGACCAGGTCATCGGTGTATTCGGTGGGGCCGACGATGCACAGGCGCAATTGTGCGGGTTCCACCGGCCAGCGCGCGTAACTGAGGATGCCCAGCACAACCTGCGTCACCGACTGGGCGCGCTGCTCGGCCATGCCCACCGGCGTCTGTGCCTGCGCCATGGCGGCGCCGGTCAGCAAACAGAGCAGACCGACAAGCAATGCGTGCTTGCAGCGAACCACGCGCTCTGTCGCCCAGACAGCCACCTTCATGCAGGGATTCTCTTGGATCGTACCGAAATGATGCCGCAACGATAGCACAGCGCAGTAACACCAGCGAGACAGCAGCTGCTGACCAGTTGGTCAGTAATCGGCACCGAACATCAGGCTATTTCATTCCCGAACCTCGCCACCTTCTTCCAGTTCCAGCATCAATCCGCTCAGGCGCTTGACCTTGCGCTGCACCGCCTCTTCAAACACGCCGGCCCGGGGCTCGATCAAAGTGAACCAGTGTTTGGCCCGGGTAATACCGGTATAGATCAATTCCTTGGTCAACACCGGATTCAAGGCGTCCGGCAGGATCAGCGCGGTGTGGGCGAACTCGGAGCCCTGGGATTTGTGCACCGTCATCGCGTACACCGTTTCCACATCGTTGAGCCGGCTCGGCAGCACGAAACGCACACCGCCCTGCCCGTCGTTACGCGGAAAGGCCACGCGCAGCACCGGTTTGCCGGCGTCCGGGCCTTCGCGCTCGGGCAACTTGAGGGCAATGCCAATATCGCCGTTCATCAGACCCAGACCGTAATCGTTGCGCGTCATCAGCACCGGCCGGCCTTCATACCATTGCTGGTCATGCTCGATCAGGCGTGCCTTGAGCAGCGTTTCGGTGATCCGCAGATTCAACCCTTCAACGCCCCAAGGCCCCTTGCGCACAGCACACAACAACTGGAAGGTGTCGAACGCCTGCAGCACTTCCCGCGCCCAGTTGATCCAGTCCGGATGCTCCAGCGGTCTTTCCGCTGGCGGGCGTTGTTGGCGCAGGATATTCAGATAGTGGCGATAACCCTTTGGACCTTCCCCATGACCGTCGAGCAGCAGCCGCTCGAACGTGTGATCGTGTTCGCCCTTGAGCGGCAGGGAAAACACATCGTCGTAGTGTCCGGCCGCCAGCAACTGGCGCGCCTCATCCGGCAACTGCTGATTGACCCGCCGCGCCAGTTGACCGATGCCGCTGCCTTCACCGAAACGCCGGGAGTGGCGCAGCATCACCAGTTGCTGCGCCAGGGGATGCGAACCGTCGTCGTCTTCGTGCAAACCGCTGTTCTGCAATGACTCACCACTGACCGACTCCAGCCATTGCCGGGTCTGCGAGTTGTACCAGCCAGCCTCGGCATCGCGGCACAGATCGCCGAGCACCGCACCCGCCTCCACGGAGGCGAGCTGATCCTTGTCGCCAAGCAACACCAGACGCGCATGCGCCGGCAAAGCATCAAGCAGATTGGCCATCATTTCCAGGTCGATCATCGACGCTTCGTCGACCACCAGCACATCCAGCGGCAAGCGGTTGCCGGCATGATGACGAAAGTGTCGGGTACCGGGACGACTGCCGAGCAGACGGTGCACGGTGGTCACGTCGCAGGGGATTTTCTCGCGAACGGCTTCGGCGACCTTCAGCGACTGCACCTGCTGGCTGATGGACTCGGTCAACCGCGCAGCGGCTTTGCCGGTGGGTGCTGCCAAGCGAATCCGCAGCGGCTGACCGGCCTCCACGGCAGGTGCCTGGAGCAACGCCAACAGGCGCACCACCGTGGTGGTCTTGCCGGTACCCGGACCACCCGTGATGATGCTGAAGGCTCCCCGAGTGGCAAGCGCGCAGGCGAGTTTCTGCCAGTCGATCACTGCTCCGGGCCTGGCGGGGCCGAACAATTCATCGAGACGCTGGGGCAAGTCATCCGGCGGCGTTTCGCCTTGGGCCAGACGTGTGCGTAACGCCGCATCGATACGCCGCTCATAGGCCCAGTAGCGCCGCAGGTACAGACGCTTGCCGGACAGCACCAACGGTCGCTGATGCGCCGCTTCGCTATTGTCCGCAGCGAGTGCAACCAGAGCGCTGCTCGCCAGCACCTTGCACCAATGGGCGCCATCCAGCGTTTCAAGCAACTGCGACGGCAGGAGCAAGACATCACTTTGCTCATCGCCTTCAGGAGGTAAAGACAGGGCGAAATCCGGGGCCTTGAGGGTTTCGAACAGGTCGAGGCAGACATGTCCGTGACCCAGTTGATGGCTGGTCAGTGCGGCAGCGAGCAACACCAGTGGATCGGACTGGGGTGCGAGTTCGTACAGAAAACCGATAAAGGCCTTGTCCAGCGAACGAAGCCAGCCTCGCTCGACCCAGCGATCAAGCAAGATCAGCAGATCCGAGGCACTGGTCAGTGGCGCCAGGCTCGACGGGTTGTCGATAGCCGATGACAGATCGGCGAAGGTACGGCTCATAGCAGGACTCCCTGTTCCCATGCGGGTTCGGCCTTGGGTTCCGGCTTGCCCTGGAAAAGGCGATCCAGGCGCTCGATCAGTTCGCGCGGCGGCCGCGCAAAATACACCCCGCGACTGTCTGCCCGGGTCCCGCGCAGGAACACATACAAGGCACCACCGACATGCCGATCGTAATCGTAGTCAGGCAACCGCGCCTTCAGTTGTCGATGCAACGCCAGCAGATACAACACGTATTGCAGGTCATAACGGTTGTCGAGAATCGAGCGCTCCATGGCTTGCTCGGTATAGGCCGCATCGTCGACACCCAGCCAGTTGGATTTGTAGTCGGCCACGTAGTAGCGCCCTTCATGTTCGAAGGTCAGGTCGATGAAGCCTTTGAACATGCCGTTGAGCTGTACTGGCTCGGCGGCCACTCGTGCCACACCGTTGTGGGTGTACTGGCGCACCCACTCATCGAGTTTGAGAACATCGACCTTGTGGCTGGCGAACCAGAACTCCATCTCGACGCGGTACTGTTTCAGTTGCTCGAGAACCACCGGAGGCTGTCCGCCACCTGCTGGCAGCGACGACTTGAGCAAGTGTTGCAGCCAGTCACTCAGGGTGGTGATCCACCCCTCCCAACCACGCAGGTTGCAGCGCCGGCCAATCGCATCCTTGAGCGTTTCAAAAGGAACGGCAAAACCTTCGTCTCCGGCCCATTCGAGCAGACCATGAAGAAAGGTTCCCGGATTCGGACCGCGAGGAAAACGATGAATATCGGCGCCACCGGCGACGATCTCGCGTGGCGCATCCGGGTCGAGACGCTCATCATCAAACAGCTTTTGCGCTTGTGGACTGTCCGGCGCCTCATCGCTGCCCAGGCTCAATACGTCACTGATGCGCAAAGCACTGTAAGAGGCAATCCACCAGTTTTCGCTGGCCTTGCGCCTGGGCACCAATGTAGCGCTGAGGATCGCTTCGTTACGCTCGGGCCGGTAGATATCCTGAGTGGCTTGAGGCAACTCCCCCAAGCTGATGGCCGTGCAGTTCTGCTGCAAATCCTGCAGCCAGCGGCTCAGACCGGTTGACTCATCCAGCCTTGCGCCGCCACCCAGCAGATAGCCAAGCGCCGAAAGATGAAGCACCGAACCGTTGTTATTACCGCGTTTGAGGTCCGTGACACCCAGCCAGCAGGCATGTTGCGCGCGAGTCAGGGCGACGTAGAGCAGACGCAGGTCCTCGGCCAGACGCTCGTCATCCGCCAGGGCGATCAATTCGGCGGTCGGCTTCAGTGTCACCTGGGCTTCGCCGGAGGCATCGTGGTAATGCAGCGGCAAGCGACTGCCATCCACCGGTTTTGCCGAGCAGATGAACGGCAGGAACACCAGTGGATACTCAAGCCCCTTGGACTTGTGAATGGTCACGACCTTGACCAGTTGCTCGTCACTCTCCAGACGCAATATCTGCTCTTCGCCGGCCTGACCAGACAACGCCAGAAGCTCGGCCAGATGACGAATCAGCGCTTGCTCGCCATCAAGCTCAGCGGCAGCCTGCTGCATCAGTTCCGACAAGTGCAAAAGGTTGGTCAGTACCCGCTCGCCATCACTGCGTGCGATCAGGGTCTGCGGCAGGTGAAAGTCGTGCAGCAGGCGCCGTAACATCGGCAACACACCTTGCTTGCGCCACAGTTCGCGATAGCCACGAAACTGCATGACCCGGGCTTCCCAGACCAACTCGTCCTGATTCAAACGTTCCAGTTCAGCCAACGGCAGATTGAGGGTGATGCAGGCCAGCGCAGCCTTCAGAGAGCGCTCGACATCCGGCTCCGCGCAGGCCTTGAGCCAGGAGAGCAGGTCATGCGCTTCCTGGGCGGCGAACACCGAGTCCTTGTCCGACAGGTAAACGCTGCGCACGCCACGGGCCGCGAGTTCTGCGCGTACGGCTTGGGCCTCTTTGCCGTCGCGTACCAGAATCGCAATGTCAGAGGGTCGCAAGCCTCTGAAGTCTTCTCCGTCGCGGACAAATCCCGCCGCACCGGCTTGCCCGCCATTGAGCAACGCGGTGATTTCGCTGGCACAGGCCGCCGCCAACTGCTGGCGATAGACCGCGCCTGTCAGCGGCTGCTCCGTCGACAGGTGCCAGACATTCAGTGCCGCGACATCGTGCCCGGCAATCTGCAGCCGCTCTTTGCGCCCCTGAGACTCAACAGGCTGGAACGGCACCGGGTTTTCACCGGTTTTTTCCCGAAACAAAAACGCGCCGCGTCCCTGTTCGCGGGACTCGGCGCGTTCGAATACGTGATTGACCGCGTTGACCATGCCATGGCTGGAGCGGAAGTTGGTGCCCAGCGTATGCAGGCGGCCGGCAGTGGCCTGACGCGCACGCAGGTAGGTGTAGATATCGGCGCCACGGAACGCGTAGATCGCCTGCTTGGGGTCACCGATCAGGAACAGGCCGGTATCCGGACTGTTGTCCTCGATGCGGTAGATGCTCTCGAAAATCCGGTATTGCACCGGGTCGGTGTCCTGAAACTCATCGATCAGAGCAACCGGAAACTGCTCGCGGATCACCGCAGCAAGGCGCTCGCCGCTGTCGGATTGCAACGCCGCATCGAGGCGCAACAGCATGTCGTCGAACCCCATTTCCGCACGACGACGCTTCTCTTCCTCAAAACGCGCGCCCACCCATCTCGCCGCATGTTGCAATACGGCGGCATCGGGGGTGGGAAGCGCGTCGAGGCTCGACTTGAGCCCCGGCATCGCGTCGAGACCCGGATGACTCGGTGCCTGGCCCTTCCAGGCTTCGGCCATTCCGTCAGGGGTCAATCGGGTGAAACCGGTGCCGATGTCCAGTTGCTCCATGGCCTCGTCTTCGGCCCACGCCTTGAGTTTCTCGAACCAGGGCTCGAAGTAGCGCGCCTGCATCTTGCGTCCATCGACGGCTTTGCTCGCAACGCCTTCGTGACAGATCACCAGCAGCTCATCGGCCCACTGACGCCACGGCATCTTCAGCTCAAGCAACGCGGCACGCCGTTCTTGCAGACACTCATTGATCAATTCTGCAGGGGCCTTGCCGTCATCACTGTCGCGCTCACTGCCAAACAGGCCGCGCACTCGTGGCAACAACGCTGCCGGCCCACCCCAGTTAGCGCGAACCCAGTTCAGCGCGTCGCCCTGCATCGGGTAACAGAACAGTCGCCAGTAATCGCGCAGTACTTCACCGAGCAGATCGCTGTGATCGGTTTCCAGGGACTGGGTAAACAGGCTGCCGCTGTCGAACGCGTGTTCGCGCAGCATGCGCTGGCACCAACTGTGGATGGTGGAGACAGCCGCTTCATCCATCCATTGCGCGGCGATGTCCAGGCGATTGGCGCAACCGGGCCATTGTGCCGGGTCAAACTGCTCGCGCAGCTCGGCAATCAAGCCATCCGGCGCCGGGGTTTCTTCACGGAAAAACCGCGCAGCCTCGGCCAGCCGCGTACGGATTCTTTCACGCAGCTCCTTGGTGGCGGCATCGGTGAAGGTCACCACAAGAATCTGCGGGGGCAGCAATTCACGGCCGAAGCCGCTCGATTCGCCGCCGTGGCCAAGGATCAGCCGCAGATAGAGAGCAGAAATGGTAAAGGTCTTGCCGGTACCCGCACTGGCTTCGATGAGTTGACTGCCGTGCAGTGGGAAGGCCAGAGCCAGCGGTGTTTTGGTACTCATGCGCGTGCCCCTTCGCTGGCCAACGAGCGCCATGGCGCTTCAAACAGGGGGCGATACAACGCGTCGCACCAACCGGAGAATGTTTCGTCGGCACTCAATGCGTCAAAGTCAGCGAATTGGCGTGACAGCGCAGGGCTTTCACGGCGCTCACCGTCACTGGTCTGGCCGTCGCCTTCGTAGGCTTTTCTGGCAGCCGCCTCAGCCTTGAGCGGATCAGTCTGCGCAAGCCAGGCGAAGGCCGTCTTGACCGCGATCGGCAGCGGCTGGCGCATGCCGGCCTGCCAGGCGAGCAGCAGATCACCCAGAAAACGAACCGCTCGGTCCTTCTCCGTCGGCTCAAGCAGCAGCGTATCGTCACTCGCCACCAGTGCCGTGGTCAGGATAAGTCCGCTGGCGCAGGCCACCAGGTGATTGACCCACGGCTTGATCAACCGATGCCATTTTCGACTTTTGATCGAGCCGATGCTGTTGGGAATGGTCGTGACCGACAACACGCCACCGTCAGCGCGTTGATGCAAACCGGCGAGCCAGCCTTCAACACGCACGCCCTGCAACTCTAGACTGACCGGGAGCGCGCTGGTCAATGGTGTCGGCCATAACGCCAGAAGGTGTTGGTAACGTTGCAGCAAGTCCGGTAACGGCTCGATCAACTCTCGTTGCAAGCATTCGCCGAAGCCGGCCATGGGCAGCAATCCGCTGTTTTGCAAACGCCGCGCCTGATCTTCGAGTGCCCGATCGATATTGTCGGGCTGCCGGAGTGCGGCGTTGAGCAGGCTGTCGCTCAGTGTGTAGCGTTGCAATGCGTCCAGCACGAACGGTTCTTCGTCAGCCAGGGGCGCCTCGGCGGCCTCGAAGTACACTTTGAGGCGCTGCGTGAAAAAGTGCCGGACCGGGTTACGCAAGAAATCCTGCAGAAGAGCCAGACTCAGCGGCTCCTCCTGAACATGGGGCGCGAGTAGCTCCATCTCATGTTGTGGCGCATGCACCTGGTGCAAAACCTGCCATTCACGGGCATAACTGAATAGTTGATCGCCGTCATGGAAATAGCGCGAACTGAACGGTTGCAGGGGATGCTCCTCGGTCATGGAGGTCAACAGATCCTGATGCTCATCGAGCGACCGCCAGCCACTGGCGAGGTGATCGCGCAACTGCCCGATCAGCACTGAAGCAGGCCGTTCACTGTTGTCGCGAATGCTGCGTCCGACCCAACTGATGTACAGCTGATCGCGCGCAGACAGGAGCGCCTCGAGCAACAGATAGCGATCGTCTTCACGCCGGGAACGGTCCCCTGGCCGGTAGTCACTGCCCATGAGGTCGAAATCCAGCGGGGGTTGCGCCCGGGGATAATCGCCATCGTTCATCCCCAGCAAACAGACAAGCTTGAACGGGATCGCCCGCATGGGCATCAGCGTGCAAAAGTTTACTGCGCCGGCGAGAAAACGCTGGGACAGACGCCCCTGATCCAGCCCCGCGAGCCAGGCTTCGCGAACCACCGTCAGCGGCAATTCATCGACCAACCCAACGGATTCACAGGTCTGCAGCCAGGTTTCGCGCAACTCCTCAAGTTGCGTGAGCAGATAATCGTCGTGCTCGTTACTGGCCTTGAAAAACAGCTGCATCAGGATTTGCAGGCGCTGGCCCCACACCTTGGGCTGAGCGACTTGAGTGAGTTCGTGATGGGCCAGTTCCAATGCATCGAGCAGGGCAACCAACGGACCGATCAACGCAGCATCCAGACCACCGATTTCATCGTAGGGTTCGATACCGGCACAGGCGCTGGAGCTGCCAACTGCGTACCCCAACAACATCCGCCGCAAACCGAAATGCCAGCTGTTCTGTTCAAGCTCATCCGGCAAGCCCAGGCCGGCACGTTGCCCGGCGTTCATTCCCCAGCGCACGCCTGCTCCTTCGATCCAGCGATGCAGAGTAGGCAAATCACGCTCTTGTACGCCAAATCGGGCGCGCAACGCAGGGACGTCGAGCAGATCGAGGATCTCGCTCACCGGGAAACGACTATCGGGCAGCTTCAGCAGGTGCTCGACAGCAATCAGCAACGGATCGCGGCCCCGCTGGCCCTGGTCGGCCAAGGTAAATGGAATGAAGCGTGGATCATGTCGATCCAGTTGTCCGAACACCGCCCGGATATGCGGCGCATAGCTGTCGATGTCCGGCACCATCACAATTACATCTCGTGGGCGCAGATCTGGATTGGCGCTGAAGCGTGCGAGTAACTGATCGTGAAGGATTTCCACTTCGCGCTGGGCACTGTGGGCTATGTGGAAGCGGATCGACCCATCCTGCGTCAAGTCAACGGCAGGCCAGCGCTCACGCGTTTCATTGAGTGGCCGCAACTCGAGGATGTCGTCCTGAAGTTGGTTGAGCATGTTATGTGGCTGATTTTCGCTGAACAGATCAATGCGCCCGTCACGAAACGCCGCGCGATAGCTGTTGGGGTCATCGTAACTGTCGAGCAGGTTGATATAGTCGCGGCCTTGCTTGCCCCAGGCGGCGAGCAGCGGATGAGCATGTTGGTGCAACGTTTCAGGATCGAGTACGACCGGCATGCCGTTCTTGCGGCTCTGACGCTTGTATTGATGACGCAGCAGATCCTTGTCGGCGACGATATCGGCCCAGTGGTGTCGGCAAGGGTTGTGTACACACAACAGCACCTGACTGAAACGTGCGAGTCCGGCCAACGCTTCAAGCACCTGGGCGGGCAACGAGGATATACCGAACACGATCACCCGCGAGGGTAGTCCTGCTGGTGCATGTTCGAGGGAATTTATGCACTCGATAAATCGTTGATGAACACCGGCGCGGCTCTGGGCCATGCCTTGCTCACCGACATCTTCCAAAAGAGCACGCCACAGTTCAGCCTGCCAGCAACTTACTGGAGGCAGTGGCTTTATCTCGCCTCGAACATTACGTAACTGATGCCGGCCCTCGGCCCAATCTTCGAGCCAGTCGGCCCGATACACCTGATATTGGTCAAACAGGTCTGCCAGGCGCTCGGACAACTGGTAGCGCTTGCGCAAGTCGGTGTCATGGGTGAGGAAGCGTTGTAGCGGTTCGAAATGGGGGCGATCAATCACTTGCGGCAACAGGCGCATCAGCCGCCAGGTCAGGGGAGCTTTGTCGAGCAGGGATGTGGCGGGGATTTCGTCTCGGCCCAACACCATACGGTAGAGCTGCCACATGAAACTGCCTGGAAGCTGCACATCGATGGCAGCGGCTATTCCGCAACCACCGAGATCGTCCTCTTCAGGATCTTCTGCCAATGCCAGCTTGAGCCATTGGGCGATACCGTTGCTTTGGACCAGAGCGATTTCATTCTCCAAGGGAGCCAATGGGTAGCGCCGCATGAT
This sequence comes from Pseudomonas sp. MWU12-3103b, assembly GCF_023100615.1. Lineage (NCBI taxonomy): Bacteria > Pseudomonadati > Pseudomonadota > Gammaproteobacteria > Pseudomonadales > Pseudomonadaceae > Pseudomonas > Pseudomonas sp. MWU12-3103b. The sequence continues at coordinate 178 of NZ_JALMEY010000017.1, read as the reverse complement.
GCTGACCACCAGGCTGCGCAGCTCGTCCAGGCTATTGCTCTGAACCACCATGAATGCAGCGTTGAGGGACGAGGCGTCCGGCATAAAAGCTTCCTTGGAAAAGTACAAAAGCCAAGGCAGAACCTTAGCACTGTCGGCAGGCTGTGACAGCCGGAAGGGCCTACCGCATGCTGTAGGA
>NZ_JALMEY010000016.1:0-162598 GCF_023100615.1 Pseudomonas sp. MWU12-3103b | reverse complement strand
GGCAAATTTCACTGTCACCAAATCTCCTGCCAAACACCCGAAAAAAGGCCCCACAGCCCCCACCGCTACGGGGCCTTTTTCCGTCTGACCGATCAACTGGCCACCCTTTCCATCTGATCCATACTTGCTGCACAGCCAACGGAGGAAAGGCCCATGAACCGCAGCGACGTACTGATCATCGGTGCCGGCCCGACCGGTCTGGTGCTGGCCCTGTGGCTGAGCAAACTGGGCGTGCGCGTGCGCATCATCGACAAGGCCTCCGCCCCCGGCAGCACGTCACGAGCGCTGGCGGTGCAGGCGCGCACGCTGGAGTTGTACCGGCAACTGGACTTGGCCGACACCGTGGTGCGCAACGGCCATCGGGTGGCGGCGGCGAATTTCTGGGTCAACGGCAAACCGGTCGCGCAATTGCCGCTGAACCGCATCGGCGAAGGCCTGACGCCGTACGCATTCGTCGAAATCTTCCCCCAGGACCAACACGAACAGCTCCTGCTCGAACGCCTCGAAGACTATGACGTGACGGTTGAGCGCAACACCGAGCTTGAGAGTTTCGAAGAAACCGGCGACGGCCTCAGCGCGCATCTGCGCTTACCGGACGGGCAGCAGGAAATCTGTCAGGCGTGCTTTCTGGCAGGCTGCGACGGCGCGCGCTCGGTGGTGCGCAAAACCCTCGACACCGGGTTCCCGGGCGGCACCTATCAGCAGATTTTCTACGTCGCGGATGTGCAGGCCAGCGGCCCGGCGCTGAATGGCGAGCTGCATCTGGATCTGGACGAAGCGGATTTTCTCGCGGTGTTCCCGCTGGCCGGTGAAGGCCGCGCCCGGCTGATCGGCACGGTGCGTGACGAACGTGCCGACCGCGCCGAAACCCTGCAATTTGCCGACGTCAGCAGCCGCGCCATCGAGCACCTGAAAGTGCACATCGACGAGGTCAACTGGTTCTCCACCTACCGCGTGCATCACCGCGTGGCCGAGCACTTTCGCAGCGGTCGGGCGTTTCTCCTCGGCGACGCCGCGCACGTGCACAGCCCCGCCGGCGGCCAGGGCATGAACACCGGCATCGGCGATGCGATCAACCTGGCGTGGAAACTCGCCGCCGTGCTCAACGGCAGCGCCACGGCGAAGCTGCTCGACACTTACGAAACCGAGCGCATCGCCTTCGCCCGGCGGCTGGTGTCGACCACCGACAAGGTGTTCAGTTTCGTCACCGCCGAAGGGCGCATCGCCGATCTGCTGCGCACGCGCCTGGCACCGTTTCTGATCCCGAAAATGGCCACGTTCGAGGCCAGCCGCGAATTCCTCTTTCGCACCGTCTCACAGGTCACCCTCAACTACCGCGGCATGCCGCTGAGCCAGGGCACGGCCGGCCACGTCCACGGCGGCGACCGCTTGCCGTGGGCGCATGATGGTGAGGGGGATAATTTCGAGCCACTGCGCCAGCCCTGCTGGCAGGTGCACGTGTACGGCGATACCAGCGACGAGATGATCGCCTGGTGCAATGAACACCATCTGTCGCTGCACGTGTTCGACTGGCGGCCGGCGTTTGACACGGCGGGGTTGGGGCGTAACGGTTTTTACCTGTTGCGCCCGGATACTTATGTGGCGATTGCCGATAACAGTGCGGATCCGAAGGTGATCGAGCGGTACTTTCGGGATCACGGGATCCGACCCTACTTCAACTGCCCCTGACCCTACACAGTCCCAATGTGGGAGCGGGCTTGCTCGCGAAGGCGTCGTGTCAGTCAACCTATTCGTTGCTGATACACCGCATTCGCGAGCAAGCCCGCTCCCACAGGGGGTTGTGCGGTATTCGTCAGATCCCGGCCAGCGCCAGATCCATCGCAAAGTAGGTGAAGATCAGATCCGCCCCCGCGCGCTTGATCGCGCCCAGGCTTTCGCGCACCACGCGATCCTCGTCGATTGCACCGGCCTGCGCGCCGAACTTGATCATCGCGTACTCGCCGCTGACCTGATACGCCGACAACGGCAGGTTCGAGGCTTCACGAATGTCGCGGATGATGTCGAGGTACGCACCGGCCGGCTTGACCATCAGCGCATCGGCGCCTTCCTGCTCGTCGAGCAGCGATTCGCGCAGGGCTTCGCGGCGGTTCATCGGGTTCATCTGATAGCTTTTGCGGTCGCCCTTCAGCGCACTGCCGCCGGCCTCGCGGAACGGGCCGTACAACGCCGAGGCGAATTTGGTCGAATAAGCCATGATCGGAATCTGGGTGAAACCTGCGTCATCCAGCGCGCGGCGAATCGCCCGCACCTGACCGTCCATCGCCGCCGACGGGGCAATCACGTCAGCACCGGCACGCGCCGCCGCCACAGCTTGCTTGCCGAGGTTGATCAGGGTCTGGTCGTTGTCGACTTCGTGGTTGTGCATCACGCCACAGTGGCCGTGATCGGTGTATTCGCAGAAGCAGGTGTCGGACATCACGATCATTTCCGGCACGGCGTCCTTGGCAATCCGCGACATACGCGAAACCAGACCGTCTTCGCGCCAGGTGTCGCTGCCGTTGGCGTCCAGATGATGGGACACGCCAAAGGTCATCACCGACTTGATCCCGGCACGGGCATAACGCTCGATTTCACTGGCCAGCTTGCGCTCGGGAATGCGCATCACCCCCGGCATGCTCTTGATCGGCACGAAGTCGTCGATCTCTTCTTCGACGAAAATCGGCAGCACCAGATCATTCAGGCTGAACTCGGTTTCCTGGAACAGGCTGCGCAGGCTCGCATTGCGGCGCAGACGGCGGGGACGTGCTTCGGGGAACTGGCTGGACATGGGGCTTTCCTGAAATCGGAAGATGAGACGAAAGTCGTAGGGGGCGAAGCTTATGCCTTCGTTGGGCGCAGGTACAAACCTGGATCAATCAACAGTGCGTTACCGAGGACGCAATAATCTGCGGGCGTCATCACTATTCCTGTGGGAGCGGGCTTGCTCGCGAAGGAGGTGTATCAGAAAAAGACGTGTTGACTGACACGACGCCTTCGCAAGCAAGCCCGCTCCCACAGGGTTATGTGTGGCCTCAGGAAGGAATGGTCAACCCGCGCTCCACAGCCGGGCGAGCCAGAAAGCGCTCCAGCACCCGGGTCACGTTCGGGAAATTATTGATCCCGACCAGATCCCCCGACTCATAGAAGCCGATCAGGTTACGCACCCACGGAAACGTGGCGATGTCGGCGATGGTGTAGCGCTCGCCCATGATCCAGTCGCGACCTTCCAGGCGTTTATCCAGCACGCTGAGCAGGCGTCTGCTCTCCTCGACATAGCGGTCACGCGGACGCTTGTCCTCGTAGTCCTTGCCGGCGAATTTGTTGAAGAAGCCGAGCTGGCCGAACATCGGGCCGATACCGCCCATCTGGAACATCAGCCACTGAATCGTCTCGTAACGCAGCGCGCCTTCCTGGGCGAGCAACTGGCCGCTCTTGTCGGCGAGGTAGATCAGGATTGCGCCGGATTCGAACAGCGGCAGCGGCTGGTCTTGCGGGCCGTGGGGGTCGAGGATCGCCGGGATCTTGTTGTTGGGGTTCAGCGACAAAAATTCCGGGGACATCTGGTCTTGCGTGTCGAAACCCACGCGGTGCGGCTCGTAGGGCAGGCCGATCTCTTCGAGCATGATCGAGACCTTGACGCCGTTGGGGGTCGGCAGGGAATAGAGTTGAATCCAGTCGGGGTACTGCGCCGGCCATTTCTGGGTGATGGGGAACGCGGACAGATCGGTCATGGGAAACATCCAGTCACATGGGAAGCGCTGATCATAATCCAGGAACCGTAACATTCTGCAGCTAGTGTGCAGAAGCCAGGATCGAACCAAGCGGCCTCAGTGGACTCTGAGCTATGTCTTTGCAAGGGAAGTACGACACGACATGGACAACACCCGGTGCTGGGAGCCCGCGGTGTAAGGGTTGGTCAGCCCCAACCGAATTTGCTGAAGAATCCTATATTCAATGACGAACCTCATGAGTTTCGCCAAACGCTTCAAACATCGCGCCTATGTGGCCCTGCCCTCCCTGCTGGCAGTCAGTGCGCTGACCTTGTCGCTCGAATCGAGCCAGATTCGCGCGCAACCGGTGGACGGTACGCAGACACTGATCTTCCTGCGCCACGCGGAAAAACCCGAGGGCGGTCTCGGCCAGCTCAACTGTCAGGGTCTGAACCGGGCGATCGAGCTGTCGACCCTGCTGCCGGAAAAATTCGGCAAGGCCGACTACGTGTTTGCCGCCAACCCGACGCGCAATGTCGAGGAAGGCGAACTGGACAATTCCTACAGCTACATCCGTCCGTTGATGACCATCAGCCCCGCCGCGATCAAGCTCGGCCTGCCGGTGAACATCGAGTTCTCTGCCAACGACACCAGTGATCTGGCGCGCGAGCTGACCGAGGACAAGTACCACAACGCGACGATCTACACCGCGTGGTCGCACGGTTATCTGCCGGAACTGATCAACAAAGTCGCGGGCAAGGCAGTCGGCGAAAAGCAGACCATCACCGATGACTGGGCGGCTGGCGATTTCGATTCGCTGTACGTGCTGACCCTGACCTGGCACAACGGCAAGGCCAGTCTGCAGAGCCACAGCTACAAGCAGGGGCTGGATAACGGCAAGGCGACCTGTCCGACTTGAGTGTTGCGCTGCCTGTACCGGCCCTTTCGCGAGCAAGCCCGCTCCCACAGGGGATCTGCGTCAGGCAGAAATTTCTGCCCAGTGGAGACCCAATGTGGGAGCGGGCTTGCTCGCGAAGAGGCCCGCAAGAGCACCCTCAAACCCGCTGATTCAGCCGCTCATGCAGATACTCCAGCACCGCCCCGCGCTCCCCGGCAAACTCGATCCGCCCGCCCTTCTTCTCACGCTGGAACGCATACATCGGGTCGTAATACTCGCGCAGCAACACGCTGATCCAGTCACGGAACTGCTCGACCGAACCGCTGCGCGCCTGCTCCGCCAAGGCCTCTTCCATCTGCAGGAACATCCGCTGATGGCGTTCGCCGCCCAGCCGGCGCTGGATATTGTTCAAACTCGCAATCAGCCGCTCGGCATACAGCGCAAAGCCCTGCTCGCCATGCACCGCGACAAACTCGGCGTGCAGGTTGATCACGTAATCCTGCAGAATCCGCTCGACCCGCTGCTCCAGGCTGTCTTCGAGCCAGACCATCGGCGCCACTTGCATGCCTCGGTACAGCGGCAATGGCAAGGCACAACTGCCGACTACCCGGCTCTCGTCTTCCAGCACAAACTGCTGGATCCCGCCGGCGCGTTTTTTCAGCAGATCAACGGCCAGACGGTTTTCAAAATCGATGTTGGTCGGTTGCCCGGTGGCGCGCTTGCCGAAACTCGAACCCCGATGATTGGCGTGGCCTTCCAGATCCAGTCCGTTGCGCAACTGCACCAGCAGTTCGGTCTTGCCGGTGCCGGTCATGCCGCCCAGCAGCACCATATCGCACTCGGCCACGGCGTGATCGATCGTCTCCAGCAGGAACGTACGCATCGCCTTATAGCCACCGCCGACACGCGGGTAATCGATCCCGCCCTCTTCCTTGATCCATTGCTGGACGATCTGCGAACGCAGGCCGCCGCGAAAGCAATACAGATAGCCGTCGGGGTGTGCCCGGGCAAACTCGACCCAGCCCTGAATGCGCTGCTCACGCACTTCAGCAGACACCAGCCGCTCACCCAGGGCGATGGCGGCTTGTTGTCCATGCTGCTTGTAGCAAGTCCCCACCTGCTCGCGCTCGCGGTCGTTCATCAGCGGCAGGTTGACCACGCCCGGAAACGCGCCGTGGGCAAACTCGATCGGCGCACGGGCATCCATCATCGGCCGGTCGTTGAGGAAAATGTCGCGGTAATCGGTGCAGTCGCGTGACATCAGATCACCTCGACTGCGTGGGTCTGTCGCTCGACCAGCTCGCCGATCGGCGCCAGGTCCAGGCCCAGTTCGGCAGCCACGGCGAGGAATTCGGCGTTGCCTTCCGGTGTAACTGCAATCAGCAGACCGCCGCTGGTCTGCGGGTCGCACAGCACGCGCTTGTGCAACTCCTGCAGACGACCGAGCTTGCTCGAATAGCTGTCAAAGTTGCGCAAGGTGCCACCGGGCACACAGCCCTGTTCGAGGTAGTACTCGACGCTGTCCAGACGCGGCACATGGTTGTAGCCGATGCGCGCGGTCAGGTGGCTGCCGTCGGCCATTTCCACCAGATGCCCGAGCAGGCCGAAACCGGTAACGTCGGTCATCGCGGTGACGCCGGCCAGTTTGCCGAAACGGCTGCCGGGTTTGTTCAGGGTGCACATCCAGTCGCGGGCCACACCAATGTCGCTGGAACGCAATTTGCCTTTCTTCTCGGCGGTGGTGAGGATGCCGATGCCCAACGGCTTGGTCAGGTAAAGCAGGCAACCGGCGGTAGCGGTGTCGTTGCGCTTCATGTGGCGCTTTTCCACCAGACCGGTCACGGCCAGGCCGAAAATCGGCTCCGGCGCATCGATCGAATGCCCGCCGGCCAGCGGAATGCCGGCGGCGTCACACACCGCGCGCCCGCCGCGAATCACTTCCCGCGCCACTTCCGGCGCCAGCACATTCACCGGCCAGCCGAGGATCGCAATCGCCATCAACGGATCGCCGCCCATCGCATAGATGTCGCTGATCGCATTGGTCGCAGCGATCCGGCCGAAGTCGAACGGATCGTCGACAATCGGCATGAAGAAGTCGGTGGTCGACACCACACCGCGCTCGGCGTCGATCTCGTACACCGCCGCATCATCACGCGAGGCATTGCCGACCCACAGTTTCGGGTCAAGGTTCTGCGCACCGCTGCCGGCCAGAATCACTTCCAGCACCTGCGGGGAAATCTTGCAGCCACAACCGGCACCGTGGCTGTATTGGGTCAGGCGAATCGGCTCGCTCATGGGAGAGTCTCTGGCAGTTGATGGGGCGGATTCTAGCAGAGCGCGGGCCGGCTGATTTTTGCGCTGACTGTCACGGCCCCTTCGCGAGCAAGCCCGCTCCCACAGGGGATCGCTGTCATCCACAAATCCTGTGTTCACTGAAGATCCAGTGTGGGAGCGGGCTTGCTCGCGAAAGCTATCGACGGGTCTCCACGGTTTCACGGCCGGGCACAAAAGTGCCCTGATGAAAAACCATCTGCCACTGCTCACCCTGCCGCCGCCATACCGAACTGCGCAAACTGTCCGCCGGCATCCGCTGGTCGACAGCGCCGGTATGGCAGTGATACGTCACCAGCGCCGAATCTTCCGACAAGGGCTTGAGCGTGAACTGACTGACGGTACGTTGTGTGAATGTCTGCTGCGGCAATGCTTCTAGTACATCGGATTTATTCCAGATGCCGCCACTGACGCCGAATTCGACAAAGTCGTCCGCGATCAATCGCGCCAGTTCAGCGACGTCCTCGCGCACGGCGCGCGACAGCAGGCGGTTTTCCAGATGCAACAAATGCTTCGACAGATCCATCTCGTTCCTACCTCATTGCATAAATCACTTTCCCCAAAGGCCTTTGATTGTGCAAAAAAAACCGCCCTTTCGGGCGGCTAAAGTACTTCGACCATGATTCAGAAGCTTTGACTGAAGCTGATGTTGAACGCGCTGTCGTTGTTGTCGCTCGACACCTGGCCCGAGTAGCCGATGCCCAGCTTGCCGGTCGGGGTGACCTGGAAGTCGATGCCGGCTTCGAGCAATGCGCTGTCCTTGGCGATGGGTACGCCCTGGGTGCTGAACGAGGCGCCGCCGTCGATGAAGGTCAGGTCGGCGTCAGGTTTGGTGTCGCCGTAGGCATGCCGCCAGCCGATGGCCGCGCGTGGCGTCAGTTGGCTGCCGTTGGCCAGGGTCACCAATTTGCCGACACGCACACCGAGGGTCGAGTAGGTGATGTCCTGATCGGCGTCGGCCTTCAGGCGCCCCACTCCCCCTTTTTCCTTGCCGGTGTCGCTGTCGTAGTTGACGTAGGCCAGCCCGGCGAACGGTTCGATGGCAACGCCTGCCGCGTTGATCGCGTAACCCACTTCACCGAACACCTGCGCACTGCGCGCGTCGTAATCGGCCTTCAGGCGATCGTTGTAAGTACCGACGCTGACATCGCGCTTGGTCTCGATGCTGTGCCAGCTGTAAGCCGCGCCGAGGCGCACCGCCAGTGCATCGAATTGCGAGTTCAGATACCCGGCGAGGTGGTAGCTGTCGACCTTGGCATCTGAGTTGCGATCATGCGCGTTGAGGTTGCTGCGGGTGTAGCCGGCCGCCATCCCGGCACGCCAGGTGTCATCCAGAGCCTTGTCGGTGCCGAGCATGAAACCGCCGAGGTTGCGATCGACTTTTGCCGTGTTGCTGTCGCCGCCCATGTCGCCCCAGGCACCGATAGCCCGGATCCAGCCGACCATTTCCCCGTGGCAGCCGTTGCTGCTCAGTTGCGTGTCGCTCGGTGCCAGGGTTTTGCGTGGATCATCCGCGGCGCTGCACGATGGCTGGCGCATGCGGTCATTGACCGCCTCGCGGATGAAGCGCGAGTCCTCCAGCATGGCGCTGGCGGTGCTGGCGTGGATTTCACCCGACAGGCTGTCGAACGCATTGCGCGCACCGGCCACGCTGAGGTTGACGATCTGGTTCTGCAACGCCGCGCCGGCCGCTCCGTTATTGGACAGTGCCGTGGCGGTGCCGCGCTGGTTGCCCGTGGCAGCGACATCGGCGAACGAGTTGCCGTTGCGGCTCACGGCCAGGGTCACCGAATCGGCACCGTAGATCAGCGAGCTGTCGAGGAACGCGTACTGCGGCAGATCGGTGGCACTGAAGGTGCCGGTCACCCCACCGCCCGCAGTGATCAGCGAGTAGGTGGTATTGCCGGTGAACGGCGCCAGGCTGTTGACCACCAGACCGCCGCCCAATGCCGCCGTACCACCCACCGCCAGCGGTGTCGCGGTTGGCGAGCTGACCGTCAGCGCCAGTACACCATCACTGCCGTTGATCAGGTTGCCGGCCACGCTCAAGGTGCCGTCAGCGCCACCGGAAGCCACCACACCGTGGTTGACCACCGAACCGACGCTGCCGTTACCGCTCAGGCCTGCGCCGTTGGCGACCGTGACTTGTGCGCCCAGCGAAGCCCGGGCCGCACGGCTGCCGACTTGCAGCAAGCCTTGATCGACGGAAACCGTACCGCTGAACGGTTGATTGCCAACCATCAACAGGCGACTCACGCCGCGTTTGAACAGCGCGCCGGTGCCGTTGAGCACACCATTGAACTGGCCATCGGTGTTTTGCTGGAACACCAGTGTGGCGTTGTCGGTGATGTTGCCTTGCAAACTCGTGGTGTTACCGATCAGCGTACCGCCACTGACGGTGGTACCACCGCTGTAGGTATTGGCGCCAGTCAGCACGAGGGTGCCGGAATCGAGTTTCTCGATACCGCCGGTGCCGATCAGCGGCACGTCGATTTCAGCACTGGCCCCGGCATTGACCCGCACCGGCGCCAGACTGCCGTCGGCACCGTTGACCGGCGTCAGCGTACCGCCAGCCCCCGGCACCAGGTTGTAACCTGCGGCGAGGAACTGCAGACCGGTGAAGTTCTGATTGCCCTGCACAGTGACGGTACCCGCCTGGCCACCAAACACTGCGAATTGACCATTGGACGCCAGCGCCTGCGTACCGCTCGGATCGGTCCAGTTGGTGCCCGGTCCCCACACGCCGCTACCGCCACCAATGCTGCCGTCAGGATTGGTAGTGCCGCCGTTCCAGAACTGCACCTCACCCGGACTGCCCTGCACCAGCAGGTTGACCTGATTGGCGATCGCGGTTTGCAGAGTCAGGTTGGCCGCCGATACCGGGAGGCTGCCGTAGACCAGACCGTTGTCGGTCAGGCTGCCGCCATAGCGGAACAATTGATAGACCCCAGTGCCGAAGCCGCCGGCGTTGCTGACATTCAGCGTACCGTCGAGGGTCAGGTTACCGGCGACGTTGACCACCGTGGTGGAGCTGGCGGCCGAGCCGAGGCTGAAGTCCAGGTTGGTGCCCGAGGACAATGCCAGCGAGCCGACCGACAACGGTGTAGCCGTGCCGCCACCGGTCAGCGTCGCACCGCTGGCCAGTTGCACGTTGCCGCCCAGTTGTCCGCTGCCACCGACTTTCGCACCACTGGCGACGTTGACGTTGGCGCTGTTGAGCACGCCGTTGACGATCAGGTTGCCGGCCTGCACCGAGGTGTTGCCGGTGAAGGTGTTGTTGCCGGTCAGGAGCAATTGGCCGGTGCCGGTTTTGTTCAGCGTGCCGGCGCCGGTGAGGTTGCCGGTGTAGCTGCCGTCGGCGTTCTGCGCGAAGGTCAGCGCCGCGTTGTTGACGATGGCGCCTTGCAGGCTGCTGGTGTCGCCGGTGGTAGTACCAGCGTTCAGCGTGGTGCCGCCGCTGTAGGTGTTGGCGCCGCTAAGCACGAGGTCAGCGCTGCCGTTTTTCACCAGGCTGCCGGTGCCGGTGATGGCGCCGAGCAGCGTGGTGTTCTGGCTGCCGGCCAGGGTCAGTTGCGACCCCAGATTGATCGCGTTGGCCAGTTGCAGCGCCGAGGTGCTGTCGAGGCTGGCGTTGCCGGTCACGCTCAGTGCACCGCTGCTGATTGCGCTGTTGTTGCCCAGCACCAGCGTACCGCCAGCGAGCTGAGTACCACCGCTGTAGGTGTTGCTGCCGTTGAGGGTCAGGCTCGAAGCGCCAGACTTGATCAGGCTGCCCGCCCCACTGACTACACCGTCGAGGGTCAAGGCGTTGCTGCCTGCGACAGTCAGGCCACCGTTCACCACCACATCGTTGCCCAGCGTGACGGCCGCGTTGCTGTCCAGCGCGGTGCCGTCCGCAGCGGTCAACACACCGCTGCCGAGCGCTGCGTTGTTGCCCACGACGATCTTGCCGCCATTGAGCGCGGTGCCGCCGGTGTAGCCGTTGGCGGCGTTGAGCACCAGCGTGCCGGTGTCGTATTTGCCGAGGGTGCCGCTGCCGTTAAGCGCAACGCCGACGGTCGCGGTGGCGTTCGGATCGACTCGCACCGTGGCGTTACCCAACGAACCGTTGACCAGATTCAGCGAACCCGCGGTGCCGTCCTGCAGGCTGTAGCCATCGGTGACGAACTGCATGCCGGTGATGGTTTGTGCGCCGTTCACGGTGACCGTGCCCGCCGTGCCCTGGAACACCGCGAAGTTGTTGGTCCAGGCCTGATTGGTGGTGCCGTTGACGTCGGTCCAGTTGGTGGTGCCGGTGCCCCAGGTGCCGCTGCCGCCATCGACCGAGCCGTTGGCCACCAGTTGGTTGCCGTCCCAGAACTGCACGGTGACGCCCGGTGCGGTAACCAGCAGGTTGATCTGGTTGGCCAGCGCCGTTTGCAGGGTCAGATCGCCTGGGGTGACGCTGCCCGGCACCGTGCCGATCAGCATGCCGTTGTCGGTCAGGCCGCCGGTGTAGTTGATCAACCGGTACACGCCGCTGCCGAAACCGCCGATGTCGCTGACGTTAAGGGTGCCGTCGAGGGTCAGGTTGCCGCCAACATTCACCAGTGCGTTCCCACCACCGGAGACCGGCGTGCCCAGTCCGACATCAAAGTTGGAGTTGGCGTTGAACACCAGCGAATCCACCGCCAGCGTGCTGCCGGTGGCGCCGGCCAGATGACCGCCGTCGGCCACGCTCACCGCGCCGCCCAGCGAGCCGCCGCCCGTCAGGGTGCCGCCGCTGTTGACCAGCACACTGGCGCTGTCCAGCGAGCCGCTGACGTTCAAGGTGCCGGCGTTGACCGTGGTGTTGCCGGTCAGGCTGTTGAGGCCGGTCAGGGTCAGGGTTCCGGTGCCGAGCTTGTTCAATTCGCCGGTTCCGGTGAGTACACCGGCGAAAAGGCTGCTGGCGTTGTTGCCGCCGATGCTCAGGGTGTTGCCGCCGCCGATCAGCGCTGTACCGCTACCGGTCAGGCTGGCGAGACTGCCGGAGCCGCCGAGGTTCAGCGTCGCCGCAGCGCCGAGATTGACTCCGGCATTGCTGCCCAATGCCGAGTTGCCCAGTGTCGTGAGGCTGCCCGATTGCACATCAAAGGTGCCGCTGAAGGTGTTGTTGCCGGACAGCGTCAGGTCGGCCAGACCATTCTTGGTCAGGGTGCCCGCCCCGGCGATTACGCCACCGAGCGTCAGGTTGTTGTTGCCAGCCACGCTCAGGTTGGCATTGACGTTGACGTTGTTGGCCAGCACCAGCGGCGCGGTGGTGTCGAGGGTCGACGCACCCGCCACGGTTACCGCGCCGGAGCCCAGGCCCGCCGAGGTGCCGAGGGTCACGGTGCCGGCGTTCAGTGTGGTGCCGCCGCTGTAGGTGTTGATGCCGTTGAGCGTCAGGTTGGACGCGCCGTTCTTGATCAGAGCGCCGGTGCCGCTGACCACGCCGCTGAGCGCTACGTCGCTGCTGCCGGTATTGGTCAGACTGGCGTTGAGCACCACGTTGTTGCCCAGCGACACCGCGGTGTTGCTGTCCAGCGCCGAGGCACCGGCCACGGTCAGGTTGCCCAGGCCGAGTGCGCCGTTGTTGCCGGCGGTCAGTGTGCCGGCGTTGAGGGTGACGCCGCCGAGGAAGTTGTTGGCCCCGCTCAGGATCAGGTTGGCCGCGCCATTCTTGGTCAGGCTGCCGGCGCCATTGATCGCACCGCTCAGTGTCAGATCGTTGCTGCCGACGACATCAAGGTTGCCCGCCAGATTGATCGCGTTACCCGCCGTAAAGGCGCCGCTGGCATCCAGTGTGGTGCCGCTCGCCGCGTTCAGAGTGGCCGAGCCCAGCGCGCTGTTCGACGCCAGAATCAAGCCGCCCGCATTCAGCGCCACCGGCCCGAGGAAAGCGTTGTTGCCGCCGAGGGTCAGGCTGGCCGCGCCATTTTTGATCAGGCCACCAGTCCCGCCGATCACGCCGTTGAGGGTCAGCGCATTACTGCCGACCACCGTCAGATTGCCATTGAGCGTTGCCGCGTTCGCCAAAGTGACCGCTGTGTTGCTATCGAGTTGTGTGCCAGCGTTGGCGGTCAGCGTGCCGCTGCCCAGCGCGGTGTTGCTGCCGACGATGATCTTGCCGCCGTCCAGTTGCGTGCCGCCGGTGTAGCTGTTGGCACCGTTGAGTACCAGGGTGCCGGCATCGAGTTTGTTGAGGATGCCGCTGCCGTTGATGTCCACGCCGACCGTGGCGGTCACGCCCGGATCGACCCGCATCGCCGTGGTGCCGCCGGTGCCATTGACGGCGGTCAGCAGACCCGACGTGCCGTTGACCACGTTGTAGCCATCGGTGAGGAATTGCATCCCGGTGAACAGTTGCGTGCCGTTGACCGACACTGTGCCGGCCGTGCCCTGGAACACCGCAAAATCGCCGGCCCAGGTCTGGTTCAGCGTGCCGTTGGAATTGGTCCAGTTGGTGCCGCCGGCAGTCCATGTACCGGTGCCGCCGTCCACATTACCGTTCGGGATGGTCTGGCTGCCGTCCCAGAAACGCAGGTTGGTGTTCGGTGCCGACACCACCAGGTTCACCTGATTGCCAAGGGTCTGCACAAGGATGTCACCGAGGCCATAACCCACCGGCACACCGGCCACGGTCAGGCCGTTGTCGGTCAGTGCGCCGATGTAGTTGAACAAGCGATAGACACCGACGCCAAAGCCGCCGGCATCGGTGACGTTGAGGTTACCGTCGAGGGTCAGGTTGCCGCCGATGTTCATCAGCGAGGAGGTCGATGGCGTGGCGAGGCTCGCGTCGACATTGCTGTTGGCAGTGAGAATCAGCGACGAGGTGGACAAGGTGTTGCCCGAGGACAACGCCAGATGACCGCCGCTGTTAATGGTGATGAAGCCAAGCGCCGAACCGGTACCTGTGAGCGTGGCGCCGTTGTTGATATTGAGCTGGGTGCTGGCCAGCGAACCGGTGAGATTCAGCGTACCGCCGTTGACATTGGTGTTGCCGGTAAGGCCGTTGCTGCCGGTGAGGTTCAGCGTCCCGGTACCGACTTTGGTCAGCGCACCGCTGCCACCGAGGTCACCGTCAAAGGTGCTGGTGTTGCTCAGCCCCCCCACGGTCAAGGTATTGCCGCCGGCGATCTGCACACTGCCGCTGCCGCTCAAGCCGTTGAGGCTGGCGCTGCTGTTGAGATAGAGATTGGCACCGGCGCTGATGTTGGCGCCGGAGGTGTTGCCCAGCGCCCCGCTGCTCACGGTGGTGACGCTGCCGGAGGCGATGTTCAGCGCACCAGTGAAGGTGTTGTTGCCGCTGAGCGTCAGATCGCCAAAGCCGTCCTTGGTCAGGCTGCCGGCGCCATCGATCACGCCGCTGAGGTTCAGGGTGTTGCTGCCGGCCAGGGTCAGGCCGGCGTTGAGGGTGATGTTGTTGCCGACGCTCATGCCGGTGCTGGTGTCCAGCGTCGAAGCGCCACCGACGGTCAGGCCGCCACTGCCCAACGCAGCGGCCGAGCCCAGTGTCAGCGTACCCGCGTTGAGCGTGCTGCCACCGCTGAAGGTGTTGGTGCCGTTGACGGTCAGGTTGGCGCTACCGTTCTTGACCAGTTGGCCGGCGCCGCTGATCACGCCGCCGAGGGTCAGGTCCTGGGTGCCGCCGACGCTCAGCGCCGCATTGAGCACGACCGTGTTGGCCAGGCTGACCAGCGGCGAACTGCTGTCGAGCGTTGCCGCGCCGCCAACGGTCAACGCACCGGTGCCGAGCGCCGAACTGTTGCCGGCGGTCACCGTACCGGCGTTCAGCGTGGTGCCGCCGGCGTAGGTGTTGGTGCCGTTGAGGTTGAGATTGGCCGCGCCGTTTTTCACCAGACTGCCGGCTCCGGCGACAGTCCCGGTGAGGGTCAGGTCGGCGCTACCACCCACGTTCATCGCACCGGCCAGGTTGACCTGGTTGCCCAGCGTGACGGCGGTGTTGGTGTCCAGCGTGGTGCCGGCCGCCGCGTTCAATGCGCCGCTGCCGAGCGCGGTATTGCTGCCGACAATCAGCTTGCCGACGTTGAGAGCGGTGTTGCCGAAGTAAGTGTTGGCGCCGTTGAGGATCAGGTCGGCCGGGCCGCTTTTGGTCAGACCACCGACCCCGGAGACCACGCCTGCGAGGGTCAGCGCGTTGCTGCCGCCGATTGTCACGTTGCCGCCGAGGTTGACGTTGTTCGCCAGGCTGGTCGCGGTGCTGGCGTCCAGCGTGGTGTTGTTGCCAGCGTTGAGCACGCCGGTGCCGAGCGCGGTGTTGGAGCCGACGATCAGTGTCCCGGCGTTCAGCGACGTAGAGCCGGTGTAGGTATTGGCGCCGGTGAGGGTCAGGGTCGAAGCGCCAGTCTTGATCAGGTTGCTGCTGCCGCTGATCACGCCGCCGAGGGTCAGCGGGTTGGCACCGCCGGCAGTCAGGTTGGCGTTCAGGGCAATCGCGTTGTTCAGCGTCACGTTGGCGCTGCTGTTAAGCGTTGCGCCCGCACCGCCCACGGTCAACGTGCCGGTGCCGAGTGCCGCGCCGTTGCCGACGGTCAGGCTGCCGGCGTTGAGCGCGGTGCCACCGGTGAAGGTGTTGGCGCCGTTGAGGGTCAGGTTGGCCGTGCCGTTCTTGATCAACTGGCTGGCGCCGCTTAGCACGCCGCCGAGGATCATGCCGTTGCTGCCGCCGATGGCCAGGTTGCCGTTGAGGGCGACGTTGTTGTTGAGGATGACCGAGGTGTTGCTGTCGAGGGTCGCGGCGTTCGCGACGGTCAGGTCGCCGCTGCCCAATGCGGCGGCGTTGCCAACGGTCAGGGTGCCGGCATTCAGCGTGGTTCCGCCACTGAAGGTGTTGGCGCCGTTGAGAATCAGGTTGGCCGCGCCGTTCTTGGTCAGCCCGCCACTGCCGCTGACTATGCCGCCGAGAGTCAGATTGGCGTTGCCGGCGATGTTCAGGTTGCCGCCGAGGGCGACCGCGTTGCTCAGCGCCACGGTGGTGCTGGCGTCGAGGGTGGTGCCCGCCGCCGTGGTCAGCGCGCCGGTGCCCAGCGCGGTGTTGGAGCCGACGATCAGCGTGCCATTATTCAGCGCGGTGCCACCGGAGAACGTGTTGTTGCCGCTGAGGGTCAGGTTCGCAGTGCCGCCCTTGATCAGGTTGCCGGCGCCGCTGATGACACCACTCAAACCAAGCGCCTGAGTGCCACCGATGGTCAGCCCGCCTGCCAGCGCGACGGCATTGGCTAACGTCACGGCGGCGGTCGCATCCAGCGTGGTGCCGGCCGCCGCGTTCAATGCGCCCGTGCCGAGGGCGGTGTTGCTGCCAACGAGCAAGCTGCCGCCATTGAGTGCGGTGGTGCCGCTGTTGGTGTTGTTGCCGGTCAGGGTCAGGCTGGCGCTGCCGCTCTTGGTGATCGCACCGGTGCCGGAGACGATGCCGCCCAGGGTCAGCGCATTGCTGCCGAGCACGTTCAGCGCACCGGTGATGCCGACGTTGTTGCCCAGTGTCACGTTGCCGGTGCTGTCGAGGCTGGTGCCGTTGCTGGTGTTGAGCACACCGGTACCCAGTGCGTTGTTGTTGCCGACGCGCAAGGCCCCGGCACTGAGACTGGTGATCCCGGTGTAGGTGTTGATGCCGTTGAGGGTCAGGCTGCCGCTGCCGGTCTTGGTCAGGTTGGCGGCGCCGCTGATTACCCCGCCCAAGGTCAACGCACCGGTGCCGGTTGCGGTGAGGGTGCTGTTGAGCGTGATCGCGTTAGCCAGTGAAATCGGTGCCGTCGCTGAAATGCTCGAAGAGCCGCCAACCGTGATGCCACCGGTACTGAACGACTGGTTGTTGCCCACCAGCACCACACCGCCATTGAGCACGGTGTTGCCGGTGTAAGTGTTGATGCCGTTGAGGTTGAGCTGGCCGCTGCCGATCTTGGTCAGGCCGCCCGTGCCGGAAATCACCCCGTTGAGGGTCGTGCCGTTGATGCCCTGCAGGGTCAGGCCGCCGGCGCCCAGGTTGATCTGGTTGGCCAGCGTCAAACCGGCATTGCTGGCCTGGAGGATCCCGCCGTTGGACGTCAGCACGCCGCTGCCGAACGCCGCGTTGTCGTTAAACTGCGCGACACCGCCATTGAGGGTGGTCGCACCGCTGACCAACGGCCCCTGCAAGGTCCAGGTGCCGCTGTTGAGGGTCAGGTTGTTGAAGTTGACGTAGGTGGCGCTGGACGCCGTGCCCGTCCCGGTGGTGCCGCCGCCAAGGCCGATCGGGTTTTGCAGAATCAGCGTGTTGGTACCCGCCGCGCCGCCATCGATCGTTCCGGTCGGGGCGAAGGTCAGGTTGATGCCGATCAGGCCACCGAGGCCGACGGAGACTTGCACACCGTCGCCGACGTTAACGCTGGAACCGGTGATCGCGTAGAAGGTGTTGGTGCTGCCCGCCCCCATCGACACACCGCCGGTGATGTTGCCGGCGTTGGTGAAGGTGTTGCCCGCCACTGACGTTTCGAACGCAATCCGGCCATTGATGGTGCCGCTGGCACTGTTGGTCATGTTGACTTGCGAACCGCCATACACCCCGACCACCGGGGTATCGGCCAGGGTGATGCCGCCGACCGACAGCCCGGTGGAGGTGATGGTGCCGTCGTTGGTGATGGTCGTGGTGCCCGACACCGAGTTGTTCACGGCAATCCCCAGCCCGTCGATGCTGGTCAGGTTGAGCCCGAGCAACATGCCGGTGCCGCGAATCAGCCCGGTGGCGTTGTTGACGATGCTCACCGTGCTGGTCGCGCCGGTACCGATGAACGCACCGCCACTGAGGATCGACACCAGGCCCAGCAAGGCCGGGTCGAGGGTGCCGGAGTTGTTCAGGTTGATGTTGGCCCCGGTCAGGTTGAGCACCTTGCCGCCCAGGGTGGCGTTCATCTGCGCTCCGTTGGTGACGTTGACCGTCAGGCCGCTGGTGGCACTGCTGTAGTCATTGAGAAACAGCGGCAGCGTCGGGACGCCCGAACAGGTAATCGTCGAACCAGCCGCCGAGCAGGTCGCGAGCGCCTGCTCGCTGACGCCGCCGAACAACAGTCCGGCAACGCTCAGGTGCACAGCAAGGGAAAGTGGGGAAAAACGCGAAACGAGGGCGACACCAAACCTTGCTTCCACGGGCTACTCCTTGTCGTGGCCAAATTCTTCCTTGAAGGCGTGGGAGACGTGCTTATTCCACACGCGAATCAAGACTGCGACGGTCATCACAAAACCGCGTCTTGGCTGACAAGCTAGTAGACGCCCCGCGATGGGGCACTGATTAAATGGTGTTAATACTTTAATACTAGGGCCGTCTAGAACGAGGGTTTCGGCCAGTAAACACTGGAGTCAACGGCAGCTGACTCCCCCTGTGGGAGCGGGCTTGCTCGCGAAAGCGGTGTATCTGAGAAGGATGTGTCACCTGACCCGACGCCTTCGCGAGCAAGCCCGCTCCCACAAGGGGAAATGGGTGTATCTGGAAAACTGGTACGCCTTGTGCAAACGTTTGCGACCTGCCTATAACGGCTTTTTCGTAACAAAACCGTACAGACCCGCAGAATCCGGGCCTCGATCCGCAAAAAAAGGACTTTGAATGCACGCTGCTTCCCGTCTTCGCGCCCCATTTGCGCGCACGTTTGCTGTTTCCCTGCTACTGACCGGCGTTACCGGAGTTCTCAGCCACAGCGCGTTGGCGCAACCGGCGCTGCCCGAAGAGTCCGCTCAGGGCGAGGCCCTCAGCCCGGAAGCTGCCCCGCCGAAAAAAGGCGCTTACCTGTCGGACTGGTACAACCAGGACCTGACGCTGATCGGCAGCAAGGACATCAGCTTCGGGCCGCAACCGGCCGACGACATTTATCTGGAATACGAGTACTTCGGGCGCAAGGGTCCGTTCGAGCTGTACGGCTACGTCGACATTCCGAAGATCTTCAACATCGGCAACAGCCACGACAAAGGCGTGTGGGATCACGGCTCACCGGTGTTCATGGAACACGAGCCGCGCATCTCCATCGACTACCTCGCCGGCCGCAGCCTGGCCATCGGCCCGTTCAAGGAATGGTACGTGGCGTTCGACTGGATCTACGATCACGGCAGCCGTAAAGAGAACCGCGCCAACACCCTGTACAGCGGTTTCGGCACCGACATCGACACCCATTCGCGGGTCAACCTGTCGGCCAACCTGTACGGGCGCTACCAGTGGGAAAACTATGGCGCGAGCAATGAGTATTCGTGGGACGGCTACCGCGCGCAGCTCAAGTACATCGTGCCCATCGACAAATTCAGCAACGGCGCGTCGCTGACCTACATCGGTTTCACCAACTTCGATTTCGGCTCGGACATTCACAAGGACAACCCGGCACGCACCGCCAATGCCACGGTGGCGACCAACGTGTTGCTGTATTCGTTCACCCACCTGCGCTTCACCCTGGTCGGCCGTTACTTCCATAACGGCGGCAACTGGGAGGACGGCAGCGAGCTGAACTTCGGCGACGGCAATTTCCGCGCGCGCTCCAACGGTTGGGGTTACTACGCCGGCATCGGCTACCAGTTCTGAAATCAGGAGATTCTCATGCAAGCAATGACGCGTCTGACCCTGGCCGCTGCGGCCCTGCTCTCTTCCACGGCGTGGGCGGCTGAAGCGCCGATCCAGCCGAAAGTCGTACTGATCACCATGTTCGCCCCCGAGGCGCAGAACTGGATCGAGCGCCTCGACCTAAAACAGGAAATCCGCGTACCGGGGCTGTCCGCCGAGTACCCGAGCATTCGCTGCAACAGCCAGCAGGTGTGTCTGCTGACCACCGGCATGGGCCAGACCAACGCTGCCGCCTCGACCTTGGCACTGGCGCTGTCGCCGAAATTCGACCTGCGCAAAAGCTACTTTCTGATCGCCGGGATCGCCGGCATCAGCCCGAAACACGGGACCATCGGCACTGCGGCGTGGGCGCATTACCTGGTGGAATTCGGTACCCAATGGGAACTGGATTCGCGCGATGTGCCGGCGAGCTGGCCGACTGGCTACCTGGGCATCAACACCAAGGGTCCGAACGAAAAGCCGCCGCTGGACTACAAGACCGAAGTCTTCGAACTCAACCCGACACTGCAGGCCAAAGCCTTCGCCCTGAGCCACAAGGTCGAACTGAGCGAGAGCAAGGAGTCGGCGGCGTGGCGCCGGAAATACCCCTCGGCCCCAGCCAATCAGCCGCCCGTGGTCACGCGCTGCGACACGCTCGCGGGCAACACCTGGTTCTCCGGTACACGCCTGAGCGAACGCGCCGAGGTCTGGACCAAACTGCTGACCGATAACAAGGGTGAATACTGCACCACACAACAGGAAGACAACTCCACCTATGAAGCGCTGCTGCGTGCCAGTCGCGAAGGTCTGGTGGATGTGCAGCGTCTGGCCGTGGTGCGTGCCGGCTCCGACTTCGACCGCCCTGCTCCGGGCGGCAGCGAAGTGGACAATCTGCTCAAGTACGCCGATCAGGGCGGCTTCGTGCCAGCGCTGGAAAACCTCTATCGCGCCGGCAACCCGCTGGTGCAGGACATTCTGAAACACTGGTCGGCGTGGGAAAACGGCGTTCCGCAATCCTGAGTACAACACGGTAAAAATGTGGGAGCGGGCTTGCTCGCGAATGCGGTGTATCAGCCAATACTTGCTTCGCTGACACACCGCTTTCGCGAGCAAGCCCGCTCCCACAGTTGTTTTGCGGTGTCAGGGAATCAGGATGACCTTGTCGCCACTGCCCTGATTCACCTGCGCGAAGCTGTCCACCCCCTCCGCCAATGGCACCTGCACCAACCCCTGCGGCAACGGCAACAGATCCTCATCAAAGAACCGCCCAAACTGCTCGAGCATCGCCGCACAGGCTTGCACGCCGTACAGCAGCGAGTTGATCCCGACCACCGAACCGCCCTTGCGGTACAACGCCAGCGCCGGCAACTGCACATGGCCGTCGACCGGTGCGGCGATGATCGCGATCCGCCCGAACGCTGCCAATGCCGCGACCGAGGCCGGCAGCCAGAAACCGGTGGTGTCGAAGATCACGTCGGCGCCGCCGCTGTACACCGCGTTGACCTGCGCGCCGAGGTCTTCGGGTTTATCAAGCTGAATCGTCGCATAGCCCTGCGCCTGCAACTCCTTGACCTGCTCCGGCCGCCGCGCTGCCGCGAGGATCTGCGCACCGCGCACCTTGGCCAACGCCAATGCCGCCGTGGCCACCGCGCCGCCACCGATCACCAGCAAACGGGTTTCAGCCGTCACCAAGCTACGCTCCAGCGCATCCCACGCCGTGGTGTACGGCACACCGAGGCTGGCCGCCTGGGCGAAACTCAAGTGCGACGGTTTGTGCGCCACACCATTGGCCGGCAGTTTGACGAACTGCGCGTGCGAGCCATCGGCGAAAAAGCCCAGCTCACGCCCGGTGCCCCAGACTTCCTGACCGAGCAACGCCTGCGGGCCTTCGACCACGACACCGGCAAAATCACGCCCGGGAATCCGTGGCAATGTGGTGTACGGAAATCGCCCGAGCACGTTCTTCACATCGCTGGGGTTCAGACCGGCAGCCTTGATCTCGACCAGCACTTCATCAGCGCCGGGCACCGGGGTCGGTACGTCGACGAAATGCAGGGAAGACAGATCGCCGGTTTTATCGAATTGCAGTGCTTTCATGAGGACATCCATCAAAGGGAAAAAGGAATTCAGGACAGCCAACCGGCGACCAGTTGCCGGCCCATCGGCCACAGCTGCTCACCCGCGAGCATGCCCAGCAGCCCCACCAGCGCGATGGCCGGAGGTGCCGGGGAACGAAAATCCAGCGCGCCATAGAGCAGGCCGACACCGAGACCGATGGCCAGCGAAATCAGGTAGTTCATGGAGGAAACTCCGCCGCGTGAAAGGAATGGGCAAAGTCTAGGGAAGGATCGGCAGAGGTGTCGGCCAAGGACTTCTGAATTTCGGCCAATTCCCCGCGTTCACTGTCGTCCCCTGTGGGAGCGGGCTTGCTCGCGAAGGCGGCGGGTCAGTCACTTTATGCTTCACAGACAAACCGCTTTCGCGAGCAAGCCCGCTCCCACAGGGATTGCGTTCAGGTGGCCGTAAATTGCGAAGGCGCCACGCCCAGCTCGCGCCGGAACATGTCACTGAAACTGCTCGGCGAATACCCCAGCTCCCGAGCAATCGCACTCACCGGCACGCCCTGAATCAACTCGGCCACCGCCGTCGCCAGTTGCACCTGCCGCCGCCATTCGGCGAAGCCCATGCCGAGGCTGTCCTTGAACAACCGCGCCAGCGTGCGCACACTCGCCCCGGCGTTTTCCGCGTGCTGTTCGAACGGAATGTCCAGCGACGGTGCCGCCATCACCGCCTGGCACATATTCATCAGGCGCCGGTCGGAATCGTCCGGCAGCGGGATCTTCAATTGTGAGCGCCGGGCACGCTTGAGCTCCAGCAACGCCAGCCCGACCAAGGCGTCGTAATAAGCCGGCTCACCGCTGTCGCCCTGCTCCACCAGCCCGACGATCAACTCACGCAACAGCCCACCGACCTCGATCACCTGCACCGTCGGATCCAGCGTTGCCGCCAGCACCGGGCGCAGGTAGATATTGCGCATTTGCAAGTCCGAGACCACGCGAATTCCATGCGGCACCCCGGGTGGCAACCACACCGCGCGCTGCGGCGGCACCACCAGTGCCTCATGCGGGGTTTCAACCCACATCACCCCGCTCATTGCATACAGCAACTGCCCCCAGACATGCTCGTGCGGCTCGATGAACAAACCACGCGGATAGGTACGCGCCAGCGGTTGCACCGGCACATCGGTATCCGTGAGATCGGGGGGTGCGGCGAGGGCCATGGCGAGCATTCATTGGGGTTGGCGGAAGGCGCATGGTAACCAGTCGGTCACAGCGTCGACAACGATAGATACCGTCGGACAATCCGAGTGAATTTTCCCGACGCGCCGCGATCCTTCTAATACCACAGGGAGGATTACGGGCTTTATGAACAACGCAAAACTGTTTGTCATCGATTACACCCTTCACGGCACGCCTAAGTCGTTCATTATCCGCTCGGACAGAATGGACAACGCCGAGGCGTGGCACTGGGCAAGCTGCGACGCCGGTGTGGGTCGCATCCCGCGTTTCGGCCGGGAAAAAGTGCAAAAGACCAGCAAACCGATGGCGGAGAAATTCGGCGTGGAAAACGTCACATGGCGACCGGCGAGCTAGACTCTCGTCAGGCGATGGGGACTCTTTGGGGGCGTACACAATGACCAGCATCTTCAGCCCGGCGCATCTGGATTACGGACTGGACACCCTGTTCGGACGTAGCACCAAAAGCGTGGACTGTCGGGTGGGTCTTGAGGCTGTCGAAGACGACCCGTATAGCTTCGCCCTGCGTGTGCCGGCGCCGTTACCGGAAGACCTCGACCAGGCTAAAACCGTGGTGGTCTGGGTTGAAGGCCGACGACTGCAAGGCACGGTGCGCCGTACCGAACGGCTGGATGATGAAAGCCTGAAACTGCAAGTGGAGCCTGATTAGGCTCCACTTTTTTTGCGCGCGGTTATTTGGGGTGGGCGCAATGGCAGCCTTTGCTTGAACACTCTTCACCGCCCTTGTGGTGGTGAGCGCAGGCTTCACAGCAATAGTGTTTGCCGTGCACGGCGTAGGCGTGGTCGCCTTCCTTGATCGTGCATTTGCAGTTGGGGCAGTCGCATTTTCTATCGGGCATGGGGGCAGACTCCTTTTTTTGGTGGTTGTCTGGGGCTTGCGAGGGCAAGCCGTAGAGAACAGTGTAGGAGCTGCCGAAGGCTGCGATCTTTTGATCTGGTTTTTTTCGGGAGTTGGGTGAATATCCGTTTCTTCGGGTGCTGCCGCTGGCGGTTTCGCTCTTACAGCGAGTCACCTTTTCCAAACGCCGAAAAGGTAACCCAAAAGGCTTTGCCCCGGCGTACGGCACTTCGCTTAGGCTCAGTGTTCCCTCGCTACGGTGTCCATCCGGGGGCATCGCCTCCGGTTTGCTTCGCTGCACCTCCTCTCGATGTATGCGGCTCCGCCGCATGGCGCTGCGCGCCTAACCCCCGGGTGAACACCTTCGCTCGGCCTGCCGAAGGGGCAAAAGATCAAAAGCCAAAGCCACATCAAAAGCCAGATCAAGAGCCCCTCACCCTAGCCCTCTCCCGGAGGGAGAGGGAACTGATCGCGGTGTTTGGGAGAGGTGCGCCGACGTGAAACACCCAGTCGAACTCAGGTTCTGAAAGGCTCAAAAATCGGCTCCCTCTCCCTCTCCCTCGGGAGAGGGCTGGGGTGAGGGGTAGATCCAACACAGAACACAAGCCGACCGCATGCTTTTCCACCACTCAACAGGATGAGCGCACGCTCGGCTGCAGCTTTTGATCTTGATCCACGGGCGACGTCGGAAGGCTGAGTGGAGGGATTCATCCGGGGGTGGGAGCGCAGCGACCGTTTGGCGCAGCCAAACACAGCGAGAGGAGGTGCAGCGAAGCAAACCGGAGGCGCTGCGCCCGGATGGAGCCCGGAGCGAAGGGACCCCGAGCCCCAGCGAGCGGGCCGAACGTAGGAGCAAGCGTTTTTTTGCTTACTTTTTTTAGGCGTTTGTAAAAAAAGTGAGTCGCCGTAAGGGCGAAACCCTAAGTGGCCGTTACCGCAGCAACGGATATACACCCAATCTCAATCAGAACGACGAACACTGCTCCGATACATAAAAACCAAAGCCAACCCCAGACACACCATCGCCAACACCCGCGAGGACGAAAGCTCGATCGCCGGATTCCCCAGCCAGCCAAAATTATCGATCAACATCCCCATCCCAAGTTGGCCAACAATCACCGCAACAGTCGCCACCGCAGTCCCCACAACAGGCACCGCGCCAACCATGACCATCATGTAAACCACGCCAAACAGCGCCCCGCAGACCTGCCACTTCGGCACATCAAGCAAACTCACCGCATGCGCCGGTTCAAAAAACACAATCAACAATCCGGTGACCACAGCCCCGACGAAAAACGTCAGCAAACTGCTGCGCAACACTCCGACGCTTTCACCGAGGCGCCCATTGATCGCCGCCTGCACACTCAACACCGCGCCAGCCAACACCACCACTGCCAACAAAATAACCAGACTCATATTCTCAACCCCGCGCAATCAGAACCAGTGCCACCACAATCAACACCAATGCCAGCCAGCGCTCGGCATTGACCTTCTTGCGCGTCGCGCCGAACCAGCCGAAATGGTCGATCAGCACACTCTTGCCGACCTGCCCGGACAAAATCGCGATCATCGTCATCGCGATCCCGATATGCGGCGTCGCCAGGGTCAGCACCACCACGTACATCGGCCCGAGAAAGCCGCCGATCAATTGCCAACGCGGCAGATCAGTCAGCGCCGGGCCTTTCTGCGGGCCGGCGAACAACAGCAGCAAAAACAGAATCGCCGAACCCACGCCGAAGATGCTCAAGGTCGCCCACAGATGCCCGACCTGCTCCCCCAGCGGCCCCAGTAACCCGGCCTCCACCGACAGGCCCATGCCGGCCAGAATCACCAGCGGCAGCAGCAACAGGCGCAACCACGACCGGGTCGCCGGCGCCGGCACACTCACTTCATCCAAAGTCTGCATCATCCAAAACCCACGCAAGTAAACGATGGCGCGGATTATCGGCTGGCGTAGCTGTGCGATAAATGGGAGCATCCGGACAACACTTTTGCGCAACGCGCACAGCAGGACGATCCATGCACGGGCTGAACGAACTAGGATTCAAGGCGCTGAGGCTGTTTGTGGCGGTGCTCGACCACGGCAGTTTTTCCGAAGTCGCCCGCCGCGAGGGCGTGGCGCCCTCTTCGATTTCACGGCAGATCCAGTTGATGGAGCAGGCGCTGAACCAGCAATTGCTCTACCGCCACACCCGCGCCGTGACGCCGACCGAGGCCGGGCGCATGCTCGGCCACCATGCGCGGCTGGTGCTGGTGCAACTGGAAGAGGCCGAGCAGGCGTTGCAGGAGCAGCAAAGCGAACCCACCGGGCTGGTGCGGATCAACGCGCCGGTGGTGTTCGGCCAACGGCATCTGACGCCGTGGCTCGGTCAGTTGTGCGCGCGCTATCCGAAGCTGCAACTGGACATCCAGCAGACTGACCATTACGTCGACCCGTTGCAGGAAGGCGCCGACCTGCTGTTTCGCATCGGCCCGATGCACGACTCGAGCATGCAGGCGCGGATTCTGGCGCCGCACCGCTTTCAGGTCGCGGCCAGCCCGACTTATCTGAAGCGCCACGGCACACCGCAACATCCCGACGAACTCGCGCAACACCAGTGCCTGGCCTACAAAGGTGCGACCGGTCAGCAACGCTGGTTTTTCCGTCAGGATCAGGACGACTGGACGCCTTACTCGGTCAAAGGCCCGATCACTGGCAACCACGCCGACACCCTCACCCAGGCCGCCGAGCAAGGCCTGGGGCTGGTGATGTTTCCGTCATGGCTGATTGGTGAGGCGGTGCGCGAAGGCACGCTGGTGCCGGTGTTGCGCGAGTATCAGGTGTCGAACAGCCTGGAGCCGCAGCAGATCGCAGTGCTGTGGCCGGGGAGTCGAAGGTTGTCGGTGAAGGTGCGGACGGTGATTGATTTCTTTGTTGAGTGCTTCGGCGAAGTGCCGTACTGGGACAGACCTTGAAGCTGAAAATCAAAAGCCCCTCACCCTAGCCCTCTCCCAGAGGGAGAGGGGACTGATCGGGGGATAGTCAAGAGATACGCTGACATGAGCGATCGGCTTTGAATCCATAATCGACTGGTTTTTTCAGGTCGATGTATGACGCGAGACGCTGCGGTCGGTTCCCTCTCCCCCCGGGAGAGGGCTAGGTTGAGGGCCCGCTTGAGGATTCACACAATTATCAGATGCGGAACTGGCCCACCAGTTTGCCCAATCGCTGGCCAAGGTCGGCCAGACTGCGCGAAGTCTGCGCGCCCAACTGGGTCTCATCCGCCACACTGTCCACCGCCACCGCGATCTGATGCACGCTGCGGTTGATCTCTTCGGCCACTGCCGTTTGTTCCTCGGCAGCACTGGCGATCTGCGCGTTCATCGAGTTGATCGTCGCGATCAGGTCAGCCATGGCATCCAGCGACGCCCCGGCCTGATTAGCCTGCGCCGAAGTACCATCGCCCGCTTCACTGGAACGGCGCATCGCCTCGACCGCCGACTGCGTGCCGGCCTGCAGGCGATCGATCATGCCCTGAATTTCCTGAGTGCTGATCTGCGTGCGGCTGGCCAGTGCCCGCACTTCGTCCGCCACCACTGCAAAGCCGCGCCCGGCCTCCCCGGCACGCGCTGCTTCAATCGCCGCGTTCAGCGCCAGCAGGTTGGTCTGCTCGGCAATCGAGCGGATCACCCCGAGCACGCCGACAATCGACGACACGTCCTGCTGCAGGCTGTCGAGCGACACGCCGCTGCTGCGAATGTCATCCACCAGCGCATGAATCTGTTTGATGCTGCCGGCCACCACGCGTTTGGCGCTCTGGCCTTCTTCATCGGTCTGCTGCGCGGCGACCGCTGCGTTCTGCGCGCTCTTGGCGACTTCCTGGGCGGCGGCGGACATTTCGTTGATCGCCGTGGCAACCTGATCGGTTTCGTGACGCTGACGCTCCATGGCCTGATCGGAACGCTGGGCCTGATCCGACACCTGGGTCACCAGGCCGGTGAGTTGCGTGGTCATCTCGGTGATCTGCCGCACCAGGCCGTGGATCTTGTCGACGAAACGGTTGAACGAGCCGGCCAGTTCGCCGAGTTCGTCCTGGCTGGTGATGTTCAACCGGCGCGTAAGATCGCCCTCGCCCGCCGCGATGTCGTCGAGGTTGGCTTTCATCAGGTTCAACGGCCGCAGAATGGTGTTGGCCAACAGCATCCCCGCGATGGCAATCACCAACAGCACCAGCACCGCCACGCCGACGATACTGAGGATCACGCCTTGCATGCGCTCCTGCACTTGCGCCTCGACCACTGCCACTTGCGCTTCAATGCCGTCGAGGTTGACCGAGGTACCGACCGCCATATCCCACTTCGCCAGGTACTCGGTGTAGCCGAGTTTCGGCACCAGCACGCTGGCATTGCCCGGCAGCGGTGAGCTGTATTGCAGATAGTGGGTGCCGTCCTTCGCCACTTTCACCAGGCCGAGGTTGACGTAGACGCCATTCGGATCGCGGTTGTCCTTGAAGCTTTTGCCCACGCCTTCGGGGTCGTTGGCCTTGAACAGGCGCACGGTCTCGGAGTCGTAGCCGAAGAAGTAGCCGTCCTTGCCGTAGCGGATGCCCGACAGCAGCTTGATCGCCTGCGCCCGCGCCGCGTTGTCACCGGGGGCGGCTGCGTCGTACAGCGGTTTGATCGTGGTCATGGCCACGGCGACGTAACTTTGCAGTGTAGCCTTGGCATCGGCGAGCAAGCGCTCGCGGGTCTGTTCGACCTCGGTGTGCGCCTGCTGCTGGAGGATGAATAGCGTGGTCAGGCTGATGACCAGCGCAAAGAGCAGCACCGGCAGGACGGCAAGGGACAGGACTTTGGCCTTGAGACTCAAGCGCATTGGGGGGCTCACTCTTTTGGTTTTATTGGCGTGGTTAAAGGCGTTAACGGCACGCGAAAGCAAAAGTTGAGCGGGGGATTCACCGCATTCCCCTGTGGGAGCGGGCTTGCTCGCGAAGGCGTCGTGTCAGTCAACATTTATGTTTCTGATACACCGCTTTCGCGAGCAAGCCCGCTCCCACAGAGGATTGGCGGGTTTAGAGGACCATCGCGGCCACCCAACCGAACGCCAGCAGCGGCAGGTTGTAGTGCAGGAAGGTCGGGACCACGGTGTCCCAGATGTGGTGATGCTGGCCATCGACATTCAGACCGGAGGTCGGGCCCAGCGTCGAGTCCGAGGCCGGCGAGCCGGCGTCACCCAAGGCCCCGGCGGTACCAACGATGCACACGATCGCTAGCGGGCTGAAGCCCAGTTGCACGCATAGCGGCACGAAAATCGCCGCCAGAATCGGCACGGTGGAGAACGACGAACCGATGCCCATGGTCACCAACAGCCCGACTAGCAACATCAACAGCGCGCCGATGCCCTTGCTGTGATTGATCCACGACGCCGACGATTCGACCAGGGTCTGCACTTCTCCGGTAGCCTTCATCACTTCGGCGAACCCGGACGCGGCGATCATGATGAAGCCGATCATCGCCATCATTTTCATGCCTTCGGTGAACAGGTCATCGGTGTCGCGCCACTTGACGATGCCGGACACCGAAAAGATCAGAAAACCGACCAGCGCCCCGATAATCATCGAGTCCAGCAGCAGTTGCACAATGAACGCCGCCGCAATCGCCACACCGGCGATCATCAGGCTCAGCGGGTTGTACTGCACCGCCACTTGCTCGACCTGTTCGATCTTCGCCAGGTCGTACACGCGTTTCTTGCGGTAACTGATGAACGCCATCGCCAGGCCGAACACCATGCCCAGCGCCGGAATGCCCATGGCGTGGGTGACGTTGATGCCACTGATGTCGACGCCACTGCGCGCGACGTTGGCCAGCAGGATTTCGTTGAGGAAGATGTTGCCGAAGCCTACCGGCAGGAACATGTACGGGGTGATCAGGCCGAAGGTCATGACGCAGGCAATCAACCGGCGATCCAGCTGCAACTTGGTCAGTACATAGAGCAGCGGCGGCACCAGCAGCGGGATGAACGCAATGTGGATCGGCAGGATGTTCTGCGAGGCAATCGCCACCACCCACAGCAGGCCGATCAGCAGCCACTTGACGCTGCCGCCGCCGGTGGAATGCTGACGATCGACCATCGCCAGGGCCTTGTCGGCCAGCGCATGGGCCAGGCCGGACTTGGCAATCGCAACGGCGAAAGCGCCGAGCAACGCGTAGGACAACGCCACCGTCGCCCCGCCACCCAGGCCGCTGTTGAACGCCTTGAGCGTGGCGTCGATGCCCAGACCACCGGTCAGGCCACCGACCAGCGCACCGACGATCAGGGCGATCACCACGTGCACACGGGACAGGCTGAGGATCAGCATGACGCCGACCGCAGCAATCACTGCATTCATTTCACTACCTCAAAAACACTGCGATGAAATATCACCGCCAGACAGGATGAGTCCGCCAACGGTTAACCGGCGGATTTGCAAAGAGGGTCTTATTAGAAGGGCGCGCACTGTGCCGCAGAGTGGCGGCGGTGTCAAAGCGAGCGGCTGAACTGAAATGTAACTGGCAATGCAGAACCCTGCGGTAAGGAGATCAATGTAACGGGCAATGGAGAACCGTGTGGCGAGGGGATTTATCCCCGATCGGCTGCGCAGCAGTCGCCAAACCTGACTATGCAATTTCTCTGAACGATTGTGAGGGCGGCTTCGCCCCCCCATCGGGGATAAATCCCCTCACCACAGGTATCTGATCGCCAGCATGCGGCAATTGGTCATATTGCGCTTGAACAATAAAGAAAGCCGAAACGCGGCCGTTACAGTGCAAAGTCTCAGATATTTATCGAATAAGGACGTCTCCATGTCGCTCAGACAACTTTCCATTCAATGGAAAATCACCCTGCTCGCCGGCCTGTGCCTGGCGGGCATCGTGACCCTGCTGGTGGGTCTTTCGCTGTATCGCATGGAGCACAGCTCCGAGCTGGTGAAAGCTTCGAGCATGGAGATGCTGACCGAGTCGGCCCAGGCGCGCATCGAATCGCAGGGTGAGGTGCAGGCTGCCGGGATTCGTCAGCAGTTCATGGACGCCTATCAATACGGTCACGGTTTCTCGCGGCAGGTGCTGTTTTTGCGCGAGCAGGC
Organism: Pseudomonas sp. MWU12-3103b; assembly: GCF_023100615.1. Classification (NCBI taxonomy): domain Bacteria; kingdom Pseudomonadati; phylum Pseudomonadota; class Gammaproteobacteria; order Pseudomonadales; family Pseudomonadaceae; genus Pseudomonas; species Pseudomonas sp. MWU12-3103b. Next base: position 131,824 of record NZ_JALMEY010000016.1, on the reverse strand, counting down.
GGAGAAGCGCTTCCTCGATGCCTTCGACCTGCGCGAAGACATGACCCGTCAGGTCAAGTCCGCGCTGCAAGCCAACCCGGATCTGCTCGGTCTGTCGCTGGTGTTCGAAGCCAACGCGCTGGATGGCAAGGATGAACTGTTCGCCGGTCAGGCCGAGCTGGGCAGCAACGACAAGGGCCGCTTCGCCCTGTACTGGTCACAGCCAACTCCCGGCAAAGTCACCTCGATGGCCCTGCCGGAAAGCGACATGGCCGACACCAGCACCGGCCCCAGCGGTCAGGCCGCCAACGCCTGGTTCACCTGCCCGCGCACCACGCTCAAGCCGTGCGTGATCGAGCCGTACTTCTATGTGATCGACGGCCAGAACGTGCTGATGACCAGCATCGTCTTCCCGCTGATGGTCAACGGTAAAGTCATCGCCTCGCTGTCGGTGGACATCAACCTCAACAGCCTGCAAGCGATCAGCCAGGGCGCGAGCAAAAAGCTCTACGACGGCCAGACTGCCGTGAGCATCATCAGCCCCACCGGTCTGCTCGCCGGCTACAGCCCGGACGCCAGCAAACTGAGCAAGCGCCTGGATGCCGTGGATACCGTCAGCGGCGCCGAACTGCTGCGTCAACTCGCCGCCAGCAGCAGCGTCAGCAGCCTGCACAGCAACGGCCAGTTGAAAGTGCTGTCGCCGTTCCAGCCGATCCCCGGCGGCCCGTCGTGGGGCGTGTTGCTCGACGTGCCGGAAAAGGTGCTGGTCAGCCGCGCCGAAGCGCTCAAGCAGCAACTGGATGCGAGCAACAACTCCGGCACCCTGATCGAGCTGAGCCTCGGCGTGCTGGCGGCATTGGTCGGCCTGCTGCTGGTGTGGCTGATGGCGCGCAGTGTGACCAAGCCGATTCTTGGCGTGGCCCACATGCTTGAAGACATTGCCAGTGGTGAAGGTGATCTGACCCGCCGTCTGGCGTATGACAAGAAAGATGAACTCGGTCAACTGGCCGGCTGGTTCAACAAGTTCCTCGACAAGCTGCAGCCGATCATCGCCGAGGTGAAACGCTCGGTGCAGGATGCGCGCAACACCGCCGACCAGTCCTCGGCCATCGCCACCCAGACCAGCGCCGGCATGGAGCAGCAATACCGTCAGGTCGATCAGGTCGCCACTGCCTCCCACGAAATGAGCGCCACCGCGCAGGACGTTGCACGCAGCGCCGCGCAAGCCGCCGAAGCGGCGAAGGACGCCGACCGCGCCACCCGTCAGGGCCTGACCGTGATCGACCGCACCACCGCGAGCATCGACACGCTCGCCGCCGACATGAGCGCGGCGATGGTTCAGGTCGAAGGCTTGGCTGCCAACAGCGAGAAGATCGGCACCGTGCTGGAAACCATCCGCGCCATCGCCGAACAGACCAACCTGCTGGCGCTCAACGCGGCGATCGAGGCCGCTCGCGCCGGTGAAGCCGGGCGCGGTTTTGCCGTGGTCGCCGACGAAGTGCGCAACCTTGCCCGCCGCACGCAGGAGTCGGTGGAAGAAACCCGTCAGGTCATCGAGCAATTGCAGACCGGTACCCAGGATGTGGTCGGGTCGATGGGCAACAGCCATCGTCAGGCTCAGGGCAGTGTCGAACAGGTCGGGCAAGCGGTGACCGCACTGCGCCAGATCGGCGATGCAGTGACGGTGATCAGCGACATGAATCTTCAGATCGCCAGCGCGGCGGAAGAACAGAGCGCGGTGGCCGAGGAGATCAACAACAACGTCGCGACCATTCGTGACGTGACCGAATCGCTGTCCGGACAGGCCAATGAGTCGGCGCGGGTGAGCCAGTCGCTGAACAGCCTGGCGAATCAACAGCAGAGTCTGATGGATCAGTTCCGGGTCTGATTCGAAGATGGTTGGGGTGTCAGTGGGCTTTCCCCCTCACCCCAGCCCTCTCCCCCAAGGGGCGAGGGGGAAAGGGAGCCGATATCCGTAGACTTCAAGGCTGAAGTTCGGCGCGATATCTCAGGTCGGTGTAGCTCGAAAAAACATCTCGGTCAGTCCCCTCTCCCCCGGGAGAGGGTTAGGGTGAGGGGCTTCCAGGACTCACCGCCGAGGCAACTCGATCACCACCTTCAACCCGCCCCACTCACTCTCGCCCAACACCAGCAACCCGCCCCACGTCTCGACGATATCACGCACAATTCCCAGCCCCAGGCCATGCCCGTCAGTCTGCTCATCGAGCCGCGTGCCACGGCTGAACACCTGAGTGCGTTGCTCTTCAGGAATTCCCGGGCCGTCATCTTCAACGCTCAGGGCGTAACCGTCAGTACGTTCGATCACACTCAGACGCACCTCGGCGTCCGCCCATTTGCAGGCGTTGTCCAGCAAGTTGCCGAGCAGTTCCAGCAAGTCCTCGCGGTCCCACGGCAGTTGCAGCCCCGGCGGCGCGACGTAACTCAACGCCAGATGCTCGCCGTGGATCATGTTCAGCGTTGCCAGCAATCCCGGCAGTTCCGCATCGCAATCAAACAGCGCACCCGGCAGCGCATCACCGGATAACCGTGCGCGATTGAGTTCACGATTGAGCCGCTGCTGCACCTGCTCCAGTTGCTCCTTGAGGATTCGGCGCAGCTCCGGGTGGGCATCGAGTTTTTCGCTCGACGCCAGACTCAAAAGCACCGCCAACGGCGTTTTCAGCGCATGCCCCAGATTGCCCAGCGCATTGCGTGAACGCTTGAGGCTGTCCTCGGTGTGCGCGAGCAAATGGTTGATCTGCGCCACTAGCGGCTCCAGCTCCACCGGCACCTGATCGTCCAGTTGCGAGCGCTGGCCCTGCTGCAACTGGGCGATCTGCTCGCGCGCCCGTTCCAGCGGTTTCAACGCGCGGCGCACCGTCAGCCGTTGCAGCAGCAGAATCAGCAGCAAACCGGCCAGGCCCAGCCCGAGGCCGATCTGGCGCATGCGCTGGAAACTCTCGCGCACCGGGGTGTAATCCTGGGCGACGCTGATCGAGATCGACTGCCCCAGACGTCGATAGTCCGAGCGCAATACCAGCAACTGCTGACCGTCCGGGCCCAGTTGCAGGTTGCTGTGCAAACCCGGGTGCTCCAGCAGCGGCAGATCCTGATCCCACAGCGAACGCGAGCGCCAGTGGCTGTCGGCAAAATCGATGCGGAAGTAATGCCCGGAAAACGGTCGCTGATAGGCCGGCGACAGATGCCGCTCATCCAGTTGCAAACCTTGCGGGCCACGCACCAGCGCGACCAGCAGGCTTTCGCTGTCGTTGCGCAGTCCGGCTTCGAGATAGCGCTGCAAACCGACTTCGAACAACCACAGACTGGTTTGCGCCAACACCAGGCCGACGATCACCATCACGCTGATCAAGCCCAGGCTCAAGCGGCGCTGGATCGACCTCACGAAGCTTGCCCGCCGAACAGGTAACCCTGGCCGCGACGGGTTTCGATCACCGCTTTACCCAGCTTGCGCCGCAGGTGGTTGACGTGAACTTCGAGGACGTTGGAATCACGCTCGGTTTCGCCGTCGTAGAGGTGCTCGGCGAGGTGGGTTTTCGACAGGATCTGTTCCGGGTGCAGCATGAAATAACGCAGCAGACGGAATTCGGCGGCAGTCAGCTGAATCTCGCTGCCGTCGCGGATCACGCACTGGCGACCTTCATCCAGATGCAGGCCGGCCGCCTTGAGCGTCGGCTGATTGGCCTGGCCCTTGGAGCGACGCAGCAAGGACTGCACCCGCAAATGCAGCTCTTCGGGATGGAACGGTTTGGTCAGGTAATCGTCGGCGCCGGCCTTCAGGCCTTCGATGCGCTCGGCCCAGGAATCGCGGGCGGTGAGGATCAGCACCGGGGTCGACAGGCCACCGGCACGCCATTGCGCCAGCACCTCCAGCCCGGGAACGCCGGGCAGACCGAGGTCGAGAATGATCAGGTCATAGGGCTCGCTGCTACCCTGATAGACCGCATCGCGTCCGTCCGCCAGCCAGTCCACCGCGTAGCCTTGGCGCTGCAGGCCGGCGATCAGTTCGTCGGCGAGCGGCACGTGGTCTTCCACCAGAAGCAAACGCATCGGTCAATCTTCCTTGTCTTTGAGTAATTGGCCGGTATCGGCTTTCAGGTGCAGCTCGCGCGCCACGCCCTCGACCGTCAGCAGCTCGACTTCATAAACATAGACGTCGTGCTTTTCCTCCAGCTCGACCTCCAGCAGTTTGGCCCCCGGATAGCGATCCAGCGCCTGTTGCAGCACCTGCTCCAGCGGCAGGATCACGCCCTGCTGACGCAGCTTCAGCGCTTCGTCCTGATCGAGGTCGCGGGCCATCGCCGCCGAGCAAACAATCACAAGCGCCAACGCCGTGCGGCTGGTGGCGCGAACATTAACCTTCATTACGTATCCTGATGATCCTTGAGAACCTGCCCAGTGACCGCGTCTAATTCCAGATCCCACTCCAGCCCTTGCGGATCACGCATTTCGACCTGGTAGACGTACTTGCCGTACTCCTCTTCCAGCTCGGTTTCGGTGATGGTCGAGCCCGGGTGTCTGGCCAGCGCCGTGGCGTTGAGCTTCTCGAAGGAGACGATAGTACCAGCGTCGCGCAGGCGCAGGGCTTCATCGGGGCCAAGATCGCGGGCGTGGGCGAGGCTGGCGGTCAGGCCGATGATCGAGGCAATGGACAGGGCAGTCAGGGTTTTCATGGGTGTCTCCGTATTTTTATGTGCAGCTACGGTCGGCACCATAGCGGTGCGAACTTAACTGAAACTGAATTGCCATCATTGCGCCTGACACCAACCTCATTTGCAGATTCATGCAAAACCCTGTGGGAGCGGGCTTGCTCGCGAAGGCGGCTGGTCAGCAATAATGATGGCGACTGACACACCGCTTTCGCGAGCAAGCCCGCTCCCACAGGGTCAAGTAGTGCGCCTATAATCCAAAGCTTGCTAACGATCGAGACCGGTATGACTGCCATCCACATCAAGTTCCCTGCCCTTACCCTCAAGGCCGGCCCTCGGGCCATGGCGCGCATTCGTGCCCAAGGCCTGAACGCCGCTGACGTCGGCACCCTGCCCGGTGCGGCCGGCGGGCCGAAGGCATTGGGGATTCAGGGGCTGGACCTGGCGTTGTTCGGTGAGTGGCTGCCGAGCGCGCCGCGCGAACGCTCGCTGATCGGTGCATCGGTCGGTTCCTGGCGCTTCGCCAGCGCCTGCCTGCCGGACGCCGCTGAAGGCATCCGCCGCCTCGGTCAGTTGTACGCCGAGCAGAATTTCAACAAAGGCGTGACCATGGCCGAGATCAGCCAGAGCTCGCAGCGCATGCTCAATGACCTGCTCGACGGCCGCGACGCCAGCATCCTCAACAATGCCGACTACCGCCTGAACATCATGGTGGTGAAAAGCCACGGACGCCTGGCCGACGATCATCGTGGCCGCCTCGGTCTGGCGCTGGGCTCGGTGATTGCCGATAACCTGCGCGGGCGGGCGCGGCTGTCGCGGCACTTCGAACGCCTGATCATTCACGACCCGCGCCTCGCCCCGCCGGTGAATGCGCTGAATGACTTTCCGTCGCGCTTCGTCGCCCTCGACGCCGGCAATCTGCGCCAGGCGCTGCTGGCCTCGGGATCGATCCCGATGGTCATGGAAGGCGTGCGCGACCTGCCGGGCGCCGGTGCCGGCACGTTCCGCGACGGCGGCCTGCTCGACTATCACCTCGACCTGCCCTACAGCGGCGACGGCATCGTGCTCTATCCACACTTCACCGACCGGGTGATTCCGGGCTGGTTCGACAAGACCCTGCCGTGGCGCCGTGCCTCGGTGGAGCGCTTGCAGGACGTGCTGTTGCTCGCACCATCGAAGGAATATCTGGCGCGCCTGCCCTACGGCAAACTGCCGGATCGTAACGACTTCAAGCGCTTCATGGGTGATGCGCCGAGCCGCCAAAAGTATTGGCACGCGGCGATGGACGAGAGCCGCCGACTGGGCGACGAGTTTCTCGAACTGGTGGCCAACGGTCGCCTCGCCGAGCGCTTGCTGACCCTTTAGTCAGTGTTTTCCCGCATCGCCAAACACAAGCTGGTAAACTCGCCGCCTGCCCGAATCGCTGCGGCGAACGCCACCTGAACAGAGCCGAAAATACTGTGGAAATCTTCAAGGAATTTACTTTCGAATCCGCCCACCGCCTGCCGCACGTCCCGGACGGCCACAAGTGCGGACGCCTGCACGGTCACTCGTTCAAAGTGGCGCTGCACCTGAGCGGCGACCTCGATCCGCACACCGGCTGGATCCGCGACTTCTCCGAGATCAAGGCGATTTTCAAGCCGTTGTACGAGCGTCTGGACCACAACTACCTGAACGACATTCCCGGTCTGGAAAACCCGACCAGCGAAGTCCTGGCCAAATTCATCTGGAATGAAATGAAGCCCCTGCTGCCGGAACTCAGCGCGATCCGCATTCACGAGACCTGCACCAGCGGTTGCATTTATCGCGGTGAGTGATTCAACACAATCCCCCCTGTAGGAGTGAGCCTGCTCGCGATAGCGGTTTGTCAGACACATTGATTTCAGATGTGCCGATGCCATCGCGAGCAGGCTCACTCCTACAAAGGATTGGTGTTTTGTCAGGAAAATAGAGAACAGCCCCCGAGGCTGTTTTTTTATGCCTGTGCTTTTTGGCTTCCCGCGACATCCCCGACCTCTGACCCCCACACAGTTCAAAACAGTGGGAGCGGGCTTGCTCGCGAAAGCCGTGTATCAGTCGCCATCTGCATTGGCTGACCGGGCGCATTCGCGAGCAAGCCCGCTCCCACATTGGGCCTGTGTGTGTTCTGGTGCACTGCTTTCGCGCCGAAATCCCTGACTCGGCTATACATAATCCGCATAACGGTATTTGGCACGACCACTGCAACTTGCTTCGCGTCTCCCCAATCCAGCAAGGAACGCCCCATGACGCAGAACGCCCCCGGCAACGACTACCCCCTAAGCGAAGTCCCGATGCACGCGCGAAAAGGCCTGGCCTCGACCGCCATGGTGTTACTGGGATTCACGTTTTTCACCGCCACCATGTTTGCCGGCGGCAAGCTCGGTGTGGCCTTCAGTTTTGGCGAGATGCTGGCGGTGATCGTCGTCGGCAACCTGCTGCTCGGGCTGTATGCGGCAGGCCTCGGTTATATCGCCTTCAAGAGCGGGCTTAATTCGGTGCTGATGGGGCGTTTCTGTTTTGGTGAAGTCGGCAGCAAGCTCAGTGACCTGATCCTCGGTTTCACCCAGATCGGCTGGTACGCCTGGGGCACTGCGACCGCCGCCGTGGTGCTCGGCAAATACTTCGATCTGGGGCAAGGCACAGTGCTCGGCCTGATGGTGCTGTTCGGCCTGGTGTTCTGCGCCACGGCGTATATCGGTTATCGCGGCCTGGAGATCCTGTCGTACATCGCGGTACCGGCGATGATGTTGCTGCTGATGCTGTCGATGTGGGTCGCGACGGTAAAAGTCGGTGGCCTCGAAGGTTTGCTCAGCGTGGTGCCGACGAGTTCGCTGGACTGGTCGACCGCGATCACGCTGGTGTTCGGCACCTTCGTCAGCGGCGCGACCCAGGCGACCAACTGGACACGCTTCTCGCGCTCGGCACGGGTTGCCGTGCTGGCGAGCCTGATCGGATTTTTCATCGGCAATGGCTTGATGGTGCTGATCGGTGCCTACGGCGCGATCGTCTATCAGCAGCCCGACGTGGTTGAAGTGTTGCTGCTGCAAGGTTTCGCCATGGCCGCAATGGCCATGCTGCTACTGAATATCTGGAGCACCCAGGACAACACCATCTACAACTTCGCCGTCGCCGGCTGCAACCTGCTGCGCACCGGCCGACGCAAAACCGTGACCCTGGCCGGCGCGGTAATCGGCACCCTGCTCGCCCTGCTGGGCATGTACGACATGCTGGTGCCGTACCTGATTCTGCTGGGCACGGTGATTCCGCCGATTGGCGGGGTGATCATGGCCGACTTTTTCTTCCGCTGGCGCGGGCGCTATCCGCGTCTGGCCGACGCACGGCTGCCGGCGTTCAACTGGCCGGGGCTGGGGGCTTACGCGGTCGGCACGCTCACTGCGTTCCACTCGCCCTGGGTCGCGCCGCTGGTAGGGATTGCCGCCGCCGCGCTAACGTATGTCATCGTCACCGGCCTGCTCGGCGCCCGTCGCGCCAGTGCGCCACTACCAGACCTATAAGAAGGATTCGCCTGATGCACATCATCAACGCCCGACTGCGCAACCAGGACGGTTTGCACGAATTGCACCTGGAAGACGGCCTGATCCGCAGCATCGGCCGCCAGACCGAAGCCCCGACCCTCAACCCCGGCGACCTCGACGCCGGCGGCAATCTGGTGGTGCCGCCCTTCGTCGAGCCGCACATCCACCTCGACGCCACGCTGACCGCTGGCGAGCCGCGCTGGAACATGAGCGGCACGCTGTTCGAGGGCATCGAGTGCTGGGGTGAGCGCAAAGTCACCATCACCGAAGAAGACACCAAGACCCGCGCGAAAAAGACCATCCAGGCCCTGGCCGCACACGGCATCCAGCACGTGCGCACCCACGTCGACGTCACCGATCCGCAACTCACCGCGCTCAAGGCGATGCTCGAAGTCCGCGAAGAATCCCGGCACCTGATCGATCTGCAAATCGTCGCGTTCCCACAGGAAGGCATCGAGTCGTACCGCAACGGTCGCGAGCTGATGGAAGAAGCGATTCGCATGGGCGCCGATGTGGTCGGCGGCATTCCGCATTTCGAGTACACCCGTGATCAGGGCGTCAGTTCGGTGAAGTTTCTGATGGATCTGGCCGAGCGCACCGGGTGTCTGGTTGACGTGCATTGCGACGAGACCGACGACCCGCACTCACGCTTTCTCGAAGTGCTCGCCGAAGAGGCGCGCAGCCGCGACATGGGCGCGCGGGTCACCGCCAGCCACACCACGGCAATGGGTTCTTACGACAACGCCTACTGCGCCAAACTGTTCCGCCTGCTCGGGCATTCCGGGATCAGTTTCGTCTCCTGCCCGACCGAAAGCATTCACCTGCAGGGGCGCTTCGACAACTTCCCGAAACGCCGTGGCGTGACTCGCGTGAATGAATTGCTTGAGGCCGGGATGAACGTGTGTTTTGGCCAGGATTCGATCGTCGATCCTTGGTATCCGCTAGGCAACGGCAACATCCTGCGGGTGCTGGAAGCCGGGTTGCACATCTGCCACATGCTCGGTTACCGCAACCTGCAGAACGCGCTGGATCTGGTTACCGATAACAGCGCCAAGGCCATGCACCTGGGCGAGCGTTATGGCCTGGAACAAGGACGCCCGGCGAACCTGCTGATTCTGTCGGCGGACAGCGACTACGAAGTGATCCGCAGCCAGGGCCTGCCGCTGTATTCGATTCGTGGCGGCAAGGTGCTGATGCAGCGGCAGATGCCGGTGGTGGCGTTCAGCGGCGGACAAATCTGAAACTTTTGTCAGGCTGATGGCCTCATCGCTGGCAAGCCAGCTCCCACAGTATCCAGCAGTGAACGCGTGATTTGTGTTCAACATATAACTCTGTGGGAGCTGGCTTGCCAGCGGAGGCGATTGCCGCTTCAGTCGATCAATCGAGCCGTACCAAACAGCCTGACCCGCACCAATTCGCCCTGCTCTTCTTCGAGCAACACCGGCGCCGTCCCGCCCGGCATGACGACGTGCACTTCGCCGCTCGCCACCCAACCCACCGCCCATGCGGCACACGCCACCGCACTGGCGCTGGTGCCGGAGGACGCTGTCGGCCCTTCGCCACGCTCGAATACTCGGGCGACGATGCGCTGCGCTGACGCAAGCGCGGCCCATTGCAGATTGATGCCCGCCGGGCATGGCTGGCCGGCGCCGGTCGGCATCGCGTAGGCGATTCGGGTCAGGCCCTCAGCCCAGGGCGATTCGCGCATTTGCGGGTTGCTCGGCAACACGGCAACGTCGGTGAGCAAGGTCACGCAATGCGGATTGCCGATGCGCACGAACTGGCTGTGCTGCCACGCGGGATCGAGCTGTGCCAAGGGTGTTACGTGGCTCACTTCATGACCATTGAATTCGCGTTTTTCAACATTCCGGGCGGTCACCGCTGAAGGCCCGAAGCCCGGTTGACCGAGGTTCAGCCAGAAGCCGTTCATGCCTTCAACTGTGGCCGTTTTCACCGAAGTTTCCACGGCGTCGCCCTTGTCGTGATGCACTCGCAGTGACGCCCCTTCCGCCGGCATCAGCCCCTGCTCCAGCAACGACTGGGAAAAGATCGTCAGGCCGTTGCCACTGCGCTCGGCCAAGGTGCCGTCGGTGTTGACGATCAGCACGTCGAACGGCGGCGCTGCCTGGAACGGGCCGATCAGCAGGCCATCGCTGCGATGGGATTTGCTCCCCGCCGGACGCTGCCCCTCATGCCAATCGCAGCACAGCGCTATGGCTGCCCGACTCCACGCCTGTCTCGACGCAGCACACTGCGCGGCTCCACTCGGCAGATCGATCCCCGCCTCGCGAAGCCTCTGCGGCGAAACCACCCCGTAAATATTGCCCCGCGCATCGTAGAACTGCGTCATCACCGGCCTCACTCACCTTGTCGAAGCCATCACTGTAAACCGCGATCCCCTGTAGGAGTGAGCCTGCTCGCGATAGCGCAGTATCAGGCGCCCTGGTCATTGCCTGAGCCACCGCCTTCGCGAGCAAGCCCGCTCCCACAGTGATCTGCGCATGACAGCAAATTTGTGAGCGCCCGCCATTTAATGTGGGAGCGGGCTTGCTCGCGAAGGCAGTGTGTCAGTCACTATATTCTTTAGCTGACACAGCACTATCGCGAGCAGACTCATCCCTACAGGTTAGGATGTCGACTGCACTTCCCCGAGACTTGCGATCGAACCTCGACGCGCTATCACTGTCATTCGGGGACGCGACGTTTTTTGCCAAGGATCGATATGACCAGCCTCAACCCCCAAGACACCTTCGTCCCCGGACGCCTGCAACAGGTGTCGACGCGCATCGCTTTTTTCATCGCCGGCCTCGGCATTGCCGCGTGGGCGCCGCTGGTGCCGTACGCCAAGGCCCGCGCCGGACTCGATGAAGGCACGTTGGGCCTTCTGCTGCTGTGCCTGGGGGTCGGCTCGATTCTGGCGATGCCACTGGCGGGGATTCTCGCCACGCGCTTCGGCTGTCGCAAAGTCGCCACCGGCGGCACCCTGCTGATTTGCGCGGCGCTGCCGTTGCTGGCGACGGTGTCGTCGATACCGGCGCTGATCGCCACGCTGTTCATGTTCGGCGCCGGTTTGGGCACGGTGGATTCGACCGTCAACCTGCAAGCGGTGATCGTCGAACGCGCCAGCGGCAAGCACATGATGTCCGGCTTTCATGGCCTGTTCAGCCTCGGCGGGATTGTCGGCGCGGCCGGTGTCAGCGCCCTGCTCGGCCTCGGCCTGACGCCACTGGCGGCGATGCTGGTGGTGGTGGCGGTGTTGATCGGCGCGCTGTTCAAAGCGGTGCCGCACATGCTGCCGTACGGCAGTGAAAGCTCGGGCCCGGCATTCGCCATTCCCCACGGCATCGTGCTGTTCATCGGCGGGATGTGTTTCATCGTGTTCCTCACCGAAGGCGCGGCGCTCGACTGGAGCGCGGTGTTCCTCGCACAGGAACGCGGGATCGACACGGCGTATGCGGGCTTGGGTTACGCCGCATTTGCCCTGACCATGACGGTGGGACGCCTGCTGGGTGACCGGATCGTGCGCAGTGTCGGGGCTACGCGGATCATTCTGTTTGGCGGACTGCTGGCAGCGGCAGGCCTGTTTCTGGCGACCTTCGCCCCGAGCTGGGAAGCCGCGCTGCTGGGGTATGCGCTGGTCGGCGCCGGCTGTTCGAACATCGTGCCGGTGCTGTATACGGCGGTGGGCAAGCAGACGGTGATGCCGGAAAGCATTGCGGTGCCGGCAATCACCACGCTGGGTTACGCAGGGATTCTGGCGGGGCCGGCGGTGATCGGTTTTGTCGCGCATGCCAGCAGTTTGAGTTTTGCGTTTGGCTTGATGGCGGTGTTGTTGGTGGCGGTGGCCATCGGCGGCAAGACCTTGAAAGTCTGAACATTGGCGCGGTACCTGTCAGGTTTGACAGTAGACAAGCCCTGCCCCCAATCATAGGGTTGATTTCCAGCTCAGGAGGAAAGGAAATCCGGCATGAACATTGGAACAGGATCAGTTATTGCGCTAATCACTATTCTCCAGGGATGCGCTTCCGTTAATCGATACGACTGGGGCGAAGGCACTGCCAATTTTGCGCCTGCTGAGCGGCTGGCCAATGCCAGCGGGAACTATGCGCATTGGCAAGCCATTGGCCGTGTTGAAGTTGAAGGCGGCATGACCTGCTCCGGCACGCTCATTGACACACGAGAACCCGGTACAGTGTCGCAACCCGCCTACGTACTGACCTCCGGACACTGCACACACCCGGAGATAGCTAATAACGAGATCATCGTCAATCAACCGGCAAAGGGTCGGGTGACGTTCAATTATTTTTTTGACACGCAACCGCAAAGCCATTCCTACAGCGTCAGTCGCATTGTCTGGAGCACGCTACGCGGTCAAGACCTCTCTATCGTTGAACTTCAACAGCCTCTCGAACAGTTGATCAGAGACGGTATCCAGCCGTTGAAATTGGCGCAGACCCCGCTGGTCGCCGAAGACAATATTCTGATCACCGGCGCGCCCATGAGCGGTTTCATTCAGCGCATGGCCTGCAAGCAGGAACACTCGGCAGCGATCATTGAAGGCCCATGGCGTTGGGTCGGACAACCAAGCAACCGTTGCCTCGATGTTGTCAGTGGGCTTTCAGGCTCGCCATTGCTTGCGCGTTACACCAATGAAGTTGTGGGTGTGCTGAGCACCACCACTCGCGGGAGTGAGCGCGATCGCTGCAACAAAGGCGCGCCCTGCGAAGTCTCGAGGGGACAGGTCGATAAACGCAGCGATACCAACTACGCCTCCACAACCGATGGACTGGGCGCCTGTTTCGCCAAGGGGCATTTCAATCCACGTCTGGGCGGTTGCCCGCTTGGAGAGAACTGGTCGTTTCCTGGTTCGCCGAAAAACAGCGGTTACATTAAGGTCGAGCGCGACGAACATGGACAAGTCGTGCCTTGGCGATGGCTGCAAACTTTCACCACAACCGCGCCTTACTACCGCTATCGCTTTACGCGCAGTCTGGACGAATGTCAGAACCTTGATGGCTACAGCCCAGTGCAAACGGCTGAACCGGACGCTGATAATCAATTGAGTCATGAACTCAAAGACGGCTCAGGCCTGTACTTTCTCTGCCTGATTGGCCAACAGCGACCTACGGACGCACCCGGGCAGTGGGCCGGAAGAACCCCTAGCGTCTATTGGCGCTGGTTGATGGAAGCGCCCGCACCGCTGGAGCCTGCCTATCATGTCGAATTTGTGGGTGGCGACGAATACGACATCAGAGTATTTCCGGTTGTGCCGGATCTGGATCCCTCCCGATTTCAATACAAGTATGGCCAGCCCGGAAGCATCAATTGCAATAATGGGCAGGGATTTCAACATGTATCACCCTCCACAGGTGTGTTCCATGTTTCCGTCGCCAATGGCCGGCAAAACGTCTGCCTCAAAGGCGCAGACCTGGCGGGGAATCCCGGACCGACCATCGACATTCTGATTCCTCAATAGCTCAGGCCTGATGTAGCTGAGCCGTGTGAAACCGGTTCAGCGCCCCCCAGCGCTAGAATCCGACGCTGGCCTGCACAAAGAACGTGCGCGGTGCGCCCACATACATCCCCGAATTGTTGTCGCTGGAACGGGTGAAATACTGCTTGTCGAAGACGTTTTTCACCCCGGCGCCGAGCTTCAGGTTCGACACCTGCGGTCCGAAGTCATACCCGCCGCGCACGTTCCAGGTCACATAACCCGGGATGTCGCCGTACTGCCCGTCGGCCGTGCCTTCGGTGATGTAGTTGCCGTTGAAGCTGCCATCGGCGTTGACCCCGGTGCCCGGCGAGCGCTGTTTTGATTGGGCGAAACCGTCGATGTTGTAGGTCCAGCGATTGACGTCGTAGCGCAAGCCCACGGTCGCCACCTGCCGCGAATAGAACGGCAGATCACGGCCCTTGAAGCCCGGAATCTCACCTTCGTAAGTCGCACGGGTGTAGGTGAAACCGGCGTTGGCGGTCAGACCGTCGAGACGCGGATCGAGCGCTGCCATGTCGTAGTGCACCGACGCTTCGATGCCCTGGTGCTTGGTCGCGCCGAGGTTGGTCCAGCCGACATCGTTGCTGATGTATTGCAGTTCGTCATCGAAGTCGATGTAGAACAGCGTCACTTCCCCGCCCCACACGTCATCGTTGTAGCGCGTGCCGATCTCGTAGGTCTTGGCCTTTTCCGGCTCCAGGCCGTTGGCGGTCTGGTCACCCGAGCCGCCCTGGCCGAGCTGGAAATACTGCAGGCTGCCGAACGAGGTTTCGTAGTTGGCGAACAGTTTCCACGCGTCCGACAGGTGATACATCACGCTCAGCGCTGGCAGCGGTTCGTTGCTTTCGATGCTGCGGTTTTTCTCCGGCACGCGTTTGCCTGCGGTGTCGAGCACGGCGCGGTCATGCCAGTCAGTGCTGATGTGTTCGAAGCGAATGCCCGGAGTGATGGTCCAGTTGCCGACGTCGATCTTGTTGTCGACATACACCGAGTTGGCCTCGGTGCCGCCGGTGCGATCCTGGAACACATGGCCGTCGGACGTCGGCGTGACCACCGGCTGATTATTGACCAGCGCCAGACGGCTCGACTGTTCGTGCATCGCCTCTTTCAGGTAGCGATAACCGACGCTGACTTCCTGCGTGGTCGGGCCGACGTCAAACACCCGCGACACACGCGGTTCGACACCGAGGGTGTAATAGGAGCGCGGGTACGAGCTGAGGGTTTTCTGATCGCGGGCGGCGATGGTGCTGCCGCGAAAGCTGTCGGTGTAGTAGGTGAGGATTTCAGCCTGAGTACGCTCGTCGATCTGCCGGATCCACTTGAACGACACGTCTTTGCGCCGACCGCTGAAGTTGTCGTAATCGCGCACCGAATCATACGGTTTGTCGTCGTACTGCTTCTGCGTCAGGCCGCCGGGCATGTCGGCGCTGGCGTCGTAGTAATGAAAGTTGAGGCTGAAATCGTCCTGATCGGTCGGCGCCCAATGGGTCTTGAGCAGCACGTCGTCGATGTCGTTATCGTTGTTGCGCTCGCGGTAACCGTTGCCGTTGACCCCGGAGTACAACAGCGCCACGCCCATGCCGTTGTCGGCCGTGCCGCCGAGGAACGCCGTGTCGATGTGCTTCCAGCCGCCGTACCGGGTGGTCTCCAGCGTGGTGCCGATTTCCCCGGTGGCTTTTTCCGGAATGGCGCGGGTGACGAAGTTGATCACCCCGCCGACGTTTTGCGGGCCGTAACGCACGGAACCAGCGCCGCGTACCACGTCGATGCTGTCGAGGTTGCCCGAGGAGATCGGCGCCATCGACAGTTGTGGCTGGCCGTACGGTGCGAATGCGGCCGGCACACCGTCGATCAGCACCGTGGAGCGTGGCGACAAGCGCGAAGTCAGGCCCCGCACGCCGACGTTCAGCGCGATGTCGCTGCCGCCGGTGCCGTTGGAGTCCTGCACCTGTACGCCCGGCACACGTTTGAGCACATCACTGACGTTCATCGCGCCCTGCTCGACCATGGCTTCGCGGCGGATCACCGTGCGTGCGCCCGGGTGGTTCTGTACCACGGCGGCATCGGCGTCGCCGAGCCAGTCGCCGACCACTTTGATGTCGGTCACGCCCAGTTCCAGTGGGCCATTGCTGGCGGCAGTTGCGGCCGGGGCCAGGGTCACCGAGCCTTCGTTGATCTGATAGTCCAGGCCGCTGCCCTGCAACAATTGGCGCAACGCCTGCTCGGGAGAAATGTCGCCATCGACCGCCGGAGCCTGTTTGCCGGCGACCAGATCCGGGCTGAAAAACACCTGCAGCGAGGTTTGCTGACCCAGCTCGCTCAGGGCCTGGCCCAACGGCTGGGCGCGGATGTGAATGGCCTCGGCGGCATAGGCCAGCGGCATCGCAGCATTGACCGCCAGCGTCAGGGCCAGCGGTAACCAAGGGGATTTTTTGTTGTTGGTTGAGGTGTTTTTCACGTCGAACGTAGTCCTGTGGAGCGCAAGAGTGTGCGTCTGTTAATGCAAACCAGTTGCAGTTGAACAGGAAGACGATGAACTCGAAAAAAACCTGAATGTTATTTTGAAATTATTTCCTGACTGCCATCGGCCAGGGTGCGAACGGCCACCGGCAGGATGTTTGGCAGGGCCTTGAGCAAGGCGTCGGTGTTGTCCGATTTGAACACGCTGGTCAGGCGCAGACTGGCCACGGCCGGGTTGCTGACCGTCAGCGGCTTGTCGCGATAACGCGAAACTTCCGCTGCCACTTCGCCGAGGCTGGCGTTGTTGAACACCAGTTTGCCGCTGCGCCACGCCGTCAGTTCGGCGGGGTTGACCGCATATGCGGCGGCGACGCGACCCTCGGCATCGACGTGGGTACCGAGACCTGCCGTCAAGTTGATGAACTCGTTGTCCGGCGCATTGCGCCCCTGCACCTTGACCGTGCCCTGCTCCACCGCGACCCGGGTTTGCGTGACATCGCGGCGCACATCGAAACGCGTGCCGGTGACCGTGACCTTGCCGCTGCCGGCCTCGACCACGAACGGCCGCGCCGTGTCGTGCTGAACGCTGAACAGCGCCTCGCCTTCACTCAATTCGATCAGCCGCCGATCCTTCTCATAACGCACCTGCAGACGGCTGCGGCTGTTCAGGTCGATCACCGATCCGTCCGGCAGCGCCACATGCTTGCGCTCACCCAGCGCCGTCGCGAACTCGGCGCTGTAGCCGTCGGGGTGATTCAGACCGCTGAACAGACCGAGGCCGAGCGCCACCGCCAGCACACTGGCGGCCACGACATAGCGCAGCAGCGGGCGACGTTCGCGACGGGCCGGCGGGGTTTCGACGAGGGCCTTGAGGCGTGGCGCCGGCAGCAGATCCGCCGCCGTCCACAGGCCTTGCAGCAACTGGAATTCGTCACGGTGTTGCGGATGCTGGTTCAGCCAGGCGTCGAAGCGCTGCTGTTCGTCGGCACTGATCAGCGGTTCCTGCAAACGCACAAACCAGCGTGCCGCCTCATCGCGCACCGTTGTTTGCCCGCACGCGCAATCACGGGTATCCATCATGGAATGTCCTGTCGGGCTGGGGATGAAACGCGGTGGCCGCTCATGACTGCATGCCGTCGAGGCGATCGCGCAAGTGGCGCAGGGTGCGGATCATATACTTTTCGACCATGTTCCTCGACAGCCCCAGGCGTTCGGCGATTTCCGCCTGGGTCAGCCCTTCGATCTTCTGCCAGACGAAAATCTTCCGGCAGTTGAGCGGCAGCTCCTGCAGCGCCCGTTCGATGGAGTCGGCCAACTGGATCGCCTGCATGTAATGCTCCGGGTCGCCGGTTGACGACACACTGTGATCGATCGCCTGCGACTCCATGGCTTCCCGTCGATCCTCACGCCGATAACCGTCGACCGCGATGTTGCGTGCGGTCTGGTGCAGATACGCCCGTGGCTGCTGCACCGCTGCCGAATCGGATTCGAGCACCCGCACAAAGGTGTCGTGCGCCAGATCCTCGGCCTGCGCGCGATTGCGCAGACGCCGGGTCCAGGTGCCGATCAACTCTTCGTAATGCTCGAAAAAGCCGGGTCTGCGGGGCAGCATGGGGTTCATGACAGCGTGCTGGGGAAAGAGGCGTGAATAGTAATGCTTCCTATTAAGGCCGGCAATTCATTCCTTGGAGACCCGATCCGCCGTTCATCTCCAGGTCATCGTGCTTTTGCAATCACCTCACTCATGTATTGATGCAGATCGCGAAAATCCTGAACGCTCCAGGCGTGCGGCGCGATCTTCACGCCGTTGTCCTGCAAGGTTTTTGGAATCAGGTTTCCATTGGGACGAAGGATGATCGAGGACACGATGACGCCCGGATAATCCTTAAGGCGTTTCTTGAAGGTGGCTGTTGTCAGGTCAGGCGTTGGCGGATTGCTTTTATTGGCCAATGGCCCGGTTGCCTTGATATCGGCGCCGTGGCACACAGCACAGCGCTGGACATAAAGATTTTTGCCGTTGGCATTTTCTGCCACGGACAGGGAGGTCTGAATGACTGATAACAAAGCGAATAAGGCGACGAGGGTTGTTTTCATTTTTATAAAGGGTCAGAGGCTGAAACGGACGACGCACAGCTAAGCACACATCAGGAAGCCAATTTCCACGTATCGAGAAATTGCCGGGCAGCGACCCACGTCGTCGAGTTTTTCGCAGCCGTCCCGCCTATTGTGTAAAATGCCGCCCGGGTGCCACCGCAACAACGCGGCAGGGCAGGTTTAATTCAGCGCAGGTCGGGCCGCCGCGCGGAGTTGCTGTGCCTATGAGCCACGATCCGTCACGCCTGCAGGCTGCCCGTCAGGAGTCGCCTTCTGCCCTGGCCTTTCTCTCGCGATTTTTCGCCGCCGAGTCCGCCGGTGGCCTGATTCTGATGGCCGCTGCCCTGGCCGCGCTGCTGGTCGCCAACTCGCCTTGGGCGGCCACGTATTTCTCGACCTTGCACATCAAGATCGCCGGTCTGTCGATCGAGCATTGGGTGAATGATGGCCTGATGGCGATCTTCTTCATGCTGGTGGGCCTGGAGATCAAGCGCGAAATGCTCGCCGGTCAGTTGTCGACCTGGGGTCAGCGCGCGCTGCCGGGCTTCGCCGCGCTGGGCGGGATGCTGGTCCCGGCCCTGATCTACGTCGCGATCAACTGGGGCAATCCGCAAACCCTGAGCGGTTGGGCGATCCCCGCCGCCACCGACATTGCTTTCGCCCTGGGCGTGCTGTCGCTGCTGGGCAAACGAGTGCCCGTGTCGCTGAAAATCTTCCTCTCGGCGCTGGCCATCCTCGATGACCTGGGCGCAGTGGTGATCATCGCGATTTTCTACACCAGCGGCCTGTCGGTGAGCATGCTGCTGGCCTCGTTGGCAGTGATTGCACTGCTGGTGATCCTCAACCGCTGCGGTGTCAGAAAGCTTTGGCCATACCTGATCGCCGGCGCCTTCCTGTGGTTCTTCATGCTGCAATCGGGGATCCACGCGACCCTCGCCGGGGTGATTCTGGCCCTGTGCATTCCGCTGGGTAACCCGGAGGACGAGCACAACTCGCCGCTGCTCTACCTCGAAGAAAAAATGCACCCGTGGGTGGCATTCGCTGTGGTGCCGATTTTCGGCTTCGCCAACGCGGGTGTGTCGCTGACCGGCATTTCTCCGAGCAACCTGCTTGAGCCGGTGCCGCTGGGCGTCGCGCTGGGGCTGTTATTCGGCAAGCAGATCGGTATCCTCGGCCTCGGCGCCCTGGCGATTCGCAGCGGCCTGGCGCAACTGCCACAAGGCGCGAACTGGCTGCAACTGTACGGCGTCGCCCTGCTCTGCGGGATCGGCTTCACCATGAGCCTGTTCATTGGCGCACTGGCCTTCCCGGGCGCGCCGCATCTGGTCGACTCGGTGAAAGTTGGGGTGTTGCTGGGTTCGATCCTGTCCGCGCTGCTGGCGGTAGTCGTGCTGATGAGCGCTGGCAAGGCGAAGGCTTCGAACTGACCGCCAGATCGGGTCGAGACAGAAACCAATGTGGGAGCGGGCTTGCTCGCGAAAGCGTCAATTCAGTCAGCTAATTTATCGACTGAATCACCGCCTTCGCGAGCAAGCCCGCTCCCACAGTTTTTATAGCGGTGCTGCTCAGCCTTTTTCGTCGATCCCGGCCTGTAGGGTCTGGCTGTCCAGATTGCCGCTCAGGGTCACCGGACCGACTTTCAGATTGCCGTTATCGAACGATACCTTCGGTGCGTTCTCCTCGGTTTTCTGCGGCAGGTCCAGTCCGGCTTTCACCCCATATTCACGGTTGACCAGATCGCTGCCAACGACCTTCGAAGCGCCCAGATCGACCTTGCCGTCCGTCGATGAAATCCGTGCGCCGGTCAGCTGCGTACCACCACCAACGTTCAACTTCACACCCTGATTGCCACTGATGCCGGACGCCTGCACCACGCTGTCCTTGTGCGCGTATTCGCCTTGCGCTTTCAGCGTCGGTTTATAGTCGGTGCCGGCGAGTTTTTCCTTGTCGCTCGGTGGATTTTTCTTCGCCGTCAGGCCCAGATCAACATCGACCTTGGCCTGCGTCTTCGAGTCCTGACGGCTTTCGACGGTCAGATCACCGGCAACCTTGCCGCCGACAGTGTTCGCGTCGATCCGCGCGCCAGACAGTTGTGCATCGCCTGCGCTATTGAGTACCACGCTGTCAGCCTTGATATGGCTGTTCTGCTGGGTGGTGCCTTGCAGGTAATCGACGCCGACCTTGGCCCCGGCATTGAAGCCGTGATCGCTGCTGGCCTTTTCATCGGTTGCGGTCGGGGTCTTGATGCTCAGGTTGCCGCCGGCATTCAGCGCGACGTTCCAGTTGTTGCGGCTCTCGGTGGACTGCGCCGATTCCTGAACCAAACCGCCCTTCTGCGCATCGATGCTGACGTTCGGCGCGCTGACTTGCGTGCCTTGCAGGTGCACCGCGTCACCGCTCAAGGCGACGTTGCTCTGGCTGTTGAGCTGGCCACCGGTCAGGGTTTGCGAGTTTTCGTTGATGCGGCCGATGTTGAAATTGCCGCTCAGATTACCGCCCTGATCGCGACTTTTCTCGCTGCTGGATTTGCTGCCGCCGCCCTTCAGACCACCACCGAGATTGCTGCCAGTCGCGGTGTGGGTATCAACGGCTGCTTGCAGATCGAGTTTGCCGTCAGCGTGCAGCTCAATGCCGCCGGCGCTGTCGATCCTAGTGCCTTGCTGAACCTGATTGCCACCGCTGCTCAGTTGCACCGGGCCGTTGCCGCTGATGCTCGCCACGTGAGCCTGGGTGTCATTGGTCTGCTTGCCGGTGTGATCAAGCTGGAAGCCAGCGCCGAGGTCGACGTTGGTGCCGTCGGTGCCCGGCAAGGTGCCGACCGTCAGCGAGCCGTTGCCGCGCAGGCTGGAGTCGCTGCTGCTCTGGCGGTCATTGGCCTGATTCAGCGCCAGATCGCCGCCAGTCTTGATGCTCACACCGCCCTGCCCGCCGTCGAAACGGCTGCCAGCGAACTGCGCGTCAGCACCGACGTTGATGTTCACGCCTTGATTGCCGGCATAGCTGCCGACCACCGCCGTGCTGCTGTCCTTGCTGGAGTAGCTGTTGCCGCCCGCGCCGCTGGCGGCAACGTTCACGTCTTCGCCGGTCTTGGTGTAGACGCGCACGTCGACCTTGGCGTCCACCGAGTTATCGGTGCTGCTGTGAGTGTTGCTCGCGGCATCGGCAACCAGTTTGTCAGCGCTGATGTTGACCTTGCCGTTGCTCGCGCTGTACTGGGTGCCCTCGTCGTGCAGGGTGCCGGCAGTTTTCACCTCGACGCTGCCGCCGTCGAAACGGCTGACCACGGCGTTGCTGTTCTGCTCCGTCTTGTCGGCGCTGCCGTGACCGATCGCCACGTCGAGGCCGACGTTCGGCTGGCCGAGATTGCTCAGGGCTTCCTTGTCCGGCACCTTGCCGTTGAGCACATCCTTGACCGCACCGGCAATCGGGCGGGCGATGTCCTTGTACTCGACGTTGGCGCCGATGTCCGCCGACCACTTGCTCTGGTTGTGAGTGCTGCTTTCGGTGTTGCTGGCGGCGCGGTTGTCGACCTCGTTGGCCGCGACGTTCAGACCGTTGCCAGCCTTGACCTGCGCGCCTTCGGTCAGCAGTTTGTCGGCATTGATGTTCAGGCTGCCGCTGCTTTGCACGTGGGTGGTTTGCGCGGTGGTTTTGCTGCTGCTGTCTTGCGTGGTGCTGTGGGCAAAATCGACGCCACTGCCGGCACGGTCGAGGCCGCCGGTGTAGTAGAAACCGCCGCCGGTGCTGGAGGTGTCGGATGAGGTTTTGTGGCTGTCCTGTTCGGCCAACAACGACACATTCTTGCCGCTCAGCGTAGTGCCGCCAGCAGTGGATTTGACTTCACCGCCCTTGATCGTCAGGTCGCCGCCCGCCTTCACCTGCACGCTGCCACCGCTGAGGCTCGAACCTTGCTGGTTGACGTCGTTACGGGTGACGGTCTGCTGCTTGTCTTCGTAGTGCACCCCGGCGCGGTATTGCTCCGGCGTTTGCTCTTTGGCGTAGGCATCGAAGCCACGGGTCTCGGTGGTCGAGCTGCTGTCGTGAGTGTTCTGCGCGGAATGCACGTTCACATCCCCCGCAGCGTCCGCCGTCAGCGCGCCGCCAGCCTTGACCGTGGAGCCGGCCACTTCGATGTCCTTGGCGCTCTTGAGTTTGAGGTTGCTGTCGGAGACCAGCTCGCTGCGCACCGTGGTGCTGTCCTTGGCGTTCTGCCGCGACTCGTCCTTGGTGATCCCGAAGAACTTGCTGTCCTTGTCGTGGTTGTTGCTGTGCGAGGTGTCCTGCACGCCGTCGATCACCAGCGAACCCTGATCGCTGATCACGCTGGCCTCGGTGCCGCCACGGACCTGGCTGCCGCTGATGCGCACGTCGTCAGCCTTGACGATCAGTTTGCCGGCCGCGTTGATTTTGCTGCCCTGATGCCGGGTCTGGCCCTTGTCGGCATCACCGGTCTTGCCGAAGAATCCGCCGCCAACCAGGTCGCCGGAGTAACTGTTGTTATTACTGCGACTGGTGCGGGTGGCCGTGGTGACCTCCACCTGTTTGCCCGCCAGTTTCACATCACCGGCGCTGTTCAATTCAGCGCCTTCGGAACGCAACAACGCGGCGGTTTGCAGAGCGATATTGCCGCCCTTCAACTGGCTGCTGATGCTGCGCTGTTCTTCGCTGCTGTTGTTCCAGTCAGCCTTCCACAGATGCTTGCGATGGTTGCCCTGATCAGTCTGGGTGTGGCTTTCGGTGGCCGCGGTCAGGCGCAGATCGCCGCCACTCTGCACATCGAGGTTTTTTGCCGCTTCAACTTTCGCAGCTTTGAGTTCGGTGTCTTTGCCGGAGGACAATTTGGCGTCACGGCTGGCGACGATCTGGCTGCCGTGCTGGCGAGTTTCACTGTCGGTCTGGGTCCGGTCGTAGGTTTCCCAAGTGATGCCGATGGTGCTGTTGCTCCAGTTTTCTCGCGTCTGCTGAAGCTTGCGGCTTTCGACGGTGCTCAGGGTCAGGTTGCGCTTGGCATTGACGTTGACGTCGCGACCACTGACATCGGTGGCGGCCAGCGTCAGGTCGTTGCCGCTGTGCAGGCCGACATCACCCTGACTGCTGCGAATGCCGGCACGGGTCACTTCGAGGCTGTTAGGGACGGTTTCACCGCTGACACTCAGGTCGCCAGCCGAACGGATCTGCACGCCGTCACGCCCGGCCACTTGCACCGCCCCCACACGCACGCCCGCGCCTTCGGCGGTGCTGACGATGTTGATGCGCCCAGCCTGCATCGCGCCGAACAGGCTGGCATCGATGCGTTGATCCTGGGTGTTGCCCGCCGGGTCCACGGCTTTGACCTGACCGCTGGCGTAATCGACCTGATTGCGCCCGACCGTGAGGTTCAACTGATCGCGGGCATCGATGCGGCCCTGGCTGTCGATACGCGGGGCGATCAGATTGACCGAACCCTCGGCGTTACGCAGGCCGCCACTCTGGATCTGCAACTGACCGCTGGCGTCGCGGGTGTTCAAGGCTTGCAGTTTGCCGTCGTTCAATTCCGGACGCCCGACCAGCAGACTGGCGTTAGGCGTGTTGATGAAACTGCCGCCGTTCACCGAAATGCCGTTGGGGTTGGCCAGCACGTAATCGGCGGCGCGGCCGAAGATTTCCTGGGCGCCGTTGATGGCCGAAGGGTTGCGGCTGATCACCTCGTTGAGGATCACGCTGGCCGCCTGGCCCTGCAGTTGCGGGTTGGCCGCCAGTTGCCCGGCGAGCTGCGATTGCCCGGCCTGCAAGGCGTTGTTCAGCACCAGACCCTGACGGTCGACGTTGTAGTCGAGGAACTGGTTGTGCGACAGGCCCGAGCCGTTGGGCGCGACGATATTGACGATGGGCACGCCGCCCTGGGTCTGCAATTGCGCGGTGCCGCCGGGGCCGGGAGCGACCACCACACCGCCGGCGATGGCGCTGGGCAGGTGCACGGCGAAGAACAGGCTGGCGATCGCCCAGCGCAATTTGCCCCGAGGAGAAAGATGGAATGCAAAGGTATGTGCTGGCATAAAAACGTCTCCATGTAAGTACGGCATCACGGCGCGCGATTTAGTCTTGGCCGTGGCTGTCGCGCTCAGATCCGACGGCGGTTTGTTCACTGCTTGATGAGTCTCGCTGGTGCTCATATCTGCAACCCCACGCGCATCAGCCAGGTCTCTGGCTCGTGCTGCAAACCGTTGGGGGTGTTGAGGGCGCGTTGGTAATCGACGTCCACTTGCAGATTCTTCCAGCCCAGATTCAGCCCGACGCTGGCGCCGCTCAGGCGCTGGCCCTGGGCGCCGTGGTCGGCCTTGAGCCAGCCGTTGTCCAGGCCCACGCGCGGGGTGATCCGCACCGGCCAATCGCTACGCAGCGGCAGACGCAAGGTGTTGCGCCAGATCGCGCCGCTGGCGCCGGATACGCTGCTGACCCGATAGCCGCGCACCGCCGAATCATCGGTGCCGAGCAACTGTTCGATGGCCGGTAACGGGTCGGGGCTGTATTGCAGATTGAGCTGGCTCTGCCACTGCCACGCTTGCGCGCCGAACTGGCCGTTGCGCCATTGGCTGAGGCCGGCGCGGTACTTGCGAAACTGCGCTTTGGGCAAATTGTTGACTGCATGATTGGCGTCGTCATCGGCGCCTAGCCAGCGCAGGCCTTGCGAATAGGTGAAGTCGAGGTTCCACACCGCACGGTCGAGCCAGAACAGATTGAGTCCGGCTTCGGCCACGGTCAGGGTCGGGCTTTGAATGCCCAGACGGACATGTTCCAGATAGCTGTCGACGTCCTTGTGCGCCAGTTGCAGGTTGGCGCTGAGCTGACGGCTCTGGTCGCGCCACAAAACGCGGTCGGCGCGCAGGCTCAGTTGATCGGTGAGGCCGGTGCTGTACAAGGTCGCACTGGGCAGTTTGAACGGCGCGCGGTATTCGGCGTGGCTGGCGAACGCGCTGTAGGTCCAGTAGCCGTAGGGAATCGCGTAATACAGGCTGGCGTTGCGACTGTAGCGGTCGCCCTGATTCAACGTGTCGCTGGCACTGAGGCTCAACAGATCGTTGAGTTGCAGCGGGCTGTCGAAGCTCAGGCTGACGGTATTGCGATCCCGCCCGGTGCTGGCGCTGCCGAGGTTGTCCATGCCCAGGCCCAATGCCCAGCGCGACTGCCCGGAGGTACGCGAACGCAGGATGATGCGCGAGGCACCGGGCTGGCTACCGGGGGCGATGTCGGCGGTCAGGTCGATCGAACGCAAGCGGTTCAGTTGATCCAGGCCTTGCTCCAGATCGCGCAGGTTCAGCGGCTGGCCGAGCATGTGCGGGAACGCGCCGCCCAGCGAAACGGGCAGGCTCTGATCGGCCAGTTCGATGGACTCGATGTAGCCCTCGTCGATCATGATGTCCAGCGACTGCCCCGCCGCCGGCGCGCTCAACAGGTACGGGCGGCTGGCGATGTAGCCCTGCTCGACGTAGCTCGCGGTGATGGTCGCCAGCAGATGGTTGATCTGGCCGACGCCCATGCACGGCGCCAGCAGCGGTTTGATCCGGGCGTTGAGCTTGGCGCTGTCGATCAGCGTGACGCCACCAATGCGCGTGCCGCTTAGCGGCCAGCAGCGTTCATCGGGGGTGACGGTCTGCGGGAGCACTGGGGTGGCGGGCGCAGGACCGAACGCACCGCGCTCCAGTTGGCGCTTGCGTTGTTCCATCTGCAGTTGTTGCAGATCGCGCTGTTGCTGTTGCTGCTGGCGCAGCACTTCCTGGCCCGGCGCAACAGGATCAGCCGCTTGAATCGAGGAGGCACACACACTCAACACAAAGGCCGACAACAGCGGGCAAAGCGTGGAACGACGACGGAAAACAGCGCGAAGCGAATACGGCACGCAACATCCTTGCAATCATAAAATGGCGTAATGCCACTTCATCAATACGAGTGATAGTCAGAGCCTTCCTACGCAAATGCAAGACGCTTCCTACAACGCTTACATTTCTTAAACATTTGATTTTGCTGTGTTCAACGCTACGCCATCAGGGGTTCCCCGAGGGCTTTCATTGAGTTCTTGAAGATTTGGCCCGTATTACTGGCGCTGTCATTTAATCGAAACCGCTCCAAACCCCGATGCCGGGTAAGCAACTGACGATTGGCACAAAAACATAATTGCCACAAAATATTACTTGCGTCATATTACAGCCGTAATAACAGCCCCTTTCCGCAGGTATTACGCCATGACCAGCATGCCAACCGTTGAGCCAGACCTGTCTGCCCCGGTCACCCCCGTCAAGCCGCCACTGCGCAAACGCCTGCTGCTGACCGGCTCTGGCTTGGTCGCGCTGGTCGTGGTCGGCGTTTACGCCAGTCATTGGTGGGGCACCGGGCGTTTTCTTGAAGAGACTGACGATGCCTACATCGGTGGCGACGTGACGGTGATCGGGCCGAAGGTCGCCGGTTACATCGAAGAAGTGCTGGTCAGCGACAACCAATCGGTGAAGGCCGGTGACGTGCTGATCCGCCTCGACGCACGTGACTATCTCGCCAGCCTCGCCAAAGCCGAGGGCGCCGTTGCCGCCGAGGAGGCGCTGCTGGCCAACCTCGACGCCACTGAACAACTGCAGCAAGCGGTGATCGGCCAGGCCCGCGCCGGCATCGATGCCGCCGGTGCCGAAACCGCCCGCTCGCGGGATGACAATGCGCGTTACAAACGTCTGGTCAGCACCAATGCCGTGTCGGTGGAAAGCGCCCAACGCGCCGACGCCACCTTCAAGACCGCCCAGGCCCTGAGTGCCCGCGCCCAGGCCGAATTGCTTGCCGCACAGCGCCAACTGGCGGTGATCGACACCCAGAAACAACAGGCCCGCGCCGCCCTGCAACAAGCCCGCGCCGAGCGTGATCTGGCGCAACTGAACCTCGGCTACACCGAGCTGCGCGCGCCGGTTGACGGCGTGATCGGCAACCGCCGCGCGCGGGTCGGCGCCTATGCCCAGGCGGGTTCGCAACAGTTGTCGGTGGTGCCGGCCAGCGGTCTGTGGGTCGATGCCAATTTCAAGGAGGATCAACTGGCGCGGATGAAACCCGGGCAACGGGTGAGCATCCGTGCCGACGTGCTCTCCGGCCAGGAATTCCACGGCCGCCTCGACAGCCTCGCCCCCGCCACCGGCTCGCAATTCAGCGTGCTACCGCCGGAGAACGCCACCGGCAACTTCACCAAAATCGTCCAGCGGGTACCGGTGCGAATCCTCCTCGATCCGGCTGATGGCGTGCTCGGCCATCTGCGGCCGGGGCTATCGGTGACCGCTGAAGTCGACACCCGCGCGCAAGCCGAAACCAGCGCCGTGGCCGTCGCGCCATGAGCACCGCCCTCACCGCCCCGGCGCAACCGTTCAACGCCGCCGACATGGCCACCGCGACCAAAGTGTTCGCCTTCGCCACGATGTGCATCGGCATGTTCATTGCGCTGCTGGACATCCAGATCGTCTCGGCCTCGCTGCGTGACATCGGCGGTGGACTCTCGGCCGGCACCGACGAAACCGCGTGGGTGCAGACCAGTTACCTGATCGCCGAAATCATCGTGATCCCGTTGTCGGGCTGGCTGTCGCGGGTGTTCTCCACGCGCTGGCTGTTTTGCGCCTCGGCGGTCGGTTTTACTCTGGCCAGCCTGCTCTGCGGCGTGGCCTGGAACATCCAGAGCATGATCGCCTTTCGTGCACTGCAAGGCTTTCTCGGCGGCTCGATGATTCCGCTGGTGTTCACCACCGCGTTCTTTTTCTTCACCGGTAAACAACGGGTGATTGCCGCCGCAACCATCGGTGCGGTGGCGTCTCTGGCGCCGACGTTGGGGCCGGTGATCGGCGGCTGGATCACCGACATTTCCTCATGGCACTGGCTGTTCTACATCAACCTGGTGCCGGGGATTTTCGTCGCCGTGGCCGTGCCGATGCTGGTGAAGATCGACCAGCCGGAGCTGTCGCTGCTCAAGGGCGCAGACTACCTGAGCATGGTGTTTCTCGCGCTGTTTCTCGGCTGCCTGGAATACACCCTCGAAGAAGGCCCGCGCTGGAACTGGTTCAGCGATCAAACGATTCTGATCACGGCATGGATCAGCGGTCTGGCAGGTCTGGCCTTCATCGGGCGCACCTTGCACGTGGCCAATCCGATCGTCGATCTGCGCGCGCTCAAGGATCGCAACTATGCCTTGGGCTGCTTCTTTTCCTTTGTCACCGGGATTGGTCTGTTCGCAACGATTTACCTGACGCCGCTGTTTCTCGGCCGGGTGCGTGGATACAGCGCGCTGGACATTGGTCTGGCGGTTTTTTCCACCGGGGTGTTCCAGATCATGGCGATTCCGCTGTATGCCTTTCTCGCCAATCGCATGGATTTGCGCTGGATCATGATGATCGGCCTGGGCCTGTTTGCGGTGTCGATGTGGGAATTCAGTCCGATCACCCACGACTGGGGTTCCGGCCAGTTGATGCTACCGCAAGCGCTGCGCGGGATCGCCCAGCAACTGGCGGTGCCGCCGGCGGTGACGCTGACCTTGGGGGGCTTGGCACCGGCGCGCTTGAAGCACGCTTCGGGGCTGTTCAACCTGATGCGCAATCTGGGCGGAGCGATCGGCATTGCTGCGTGCGCGACCATTCTCAATGACCGCACCAACCTGCACTTCACCCGCTTGGCCGAGCATTTGAACAGCAGCAACGAGGCGATGAATCAGTGGCTGGCGCAGGTCGGTGGCAACCTGGCGACACTGGGTCAGAGTGGTGACGTCGGCGTCACCGCAGGCCTGCGTCAACTGTGGCTGCTGACCTACCGCGAGGCGCAGACCCAGACCTACGGCGATACCTTTTTGATGATCATGCTGTGCTTCATCATTGCCACGGCGATGGTGCCCTTGATGCGCAAGGTGCAACCACCGGCCGCGCCGAGTGCAGATGCGCATTGATCACCCTTCTGAAGTTTTGCACTTTTCACTGTGGGAGCGGGCTTGCTCCGGGCGGCGATCCGACGAAGGCGGTGTGTCAGATAACCACTAAGGTGACTGACACGACGCCTTCGCGAGCAAGCCCGCTCCCACAGTTTTCGACCGTGAACTGTCAGAGCTGTGGGGTTTTGCGGAAGCCCACCGCCAGACGGTTCCAGCTGTTGATGGTGCTGATCGCCACGCTCAGGTCGACCATTTCCTTGGGCGTGAATTGCGCCGCGACGATGTCGTAGTCTTCGTCCGGGGCGTGGGTCAGGCTCAGCTGGGTCAGCGATTCGGTCCACAGCAGCGCAGCGCGCTCACGCTCGGTGAAGAATGGCGCTTCACGCCACGCGGTGACGGCGAACAGTCGACGCGGGGTTTCGCCGCCCTTGATCGCGTCAGCGGTGTGCATGTCGATGCAGAACGCACAGCCGTTGATCTGCGAAGCGCGCAGCTTGACCAGTTCGATCAGGGTCTTTTCCAGCGGCAGTTTCGAGACCGCGGTTTCCAGGGCCATCATCGCTTTCAGGGCGTCTGGGGAGGCGGTGTAGAAATCGGTACGAGCTTTCATGATTGAGTTTCCGGGGCCAGTGAATGTGTGACTAAGGTAGTCCCGCACTTGCCCCGGACAAATAGCCAATCTCCCGGAAGACGAGTAGACCACCCCGTCACACGCGATTGCGCAACCAGTGCAGGAACCCGGTTTTCGCCACCACGGTCGGCAGGTCCTGCGTCAGGGTCTGGGCCTTGTGCAGGCGATAATCGAGCAAGGCTTTCATCGCCTCATTGATGTCGTGGCGGGCATCCAGACACGGCTTCAGGTAGGTCTTCTCGATGCGATACAACGCGCAAAAGGTTTTCGCCGCGAAGGTCGCCGGCACAGACGAATCGGAGAGGATGCCGGCCTCGCCGATCACCTCCCCCGGCCCCATGCGCCCGGATTCGAACGGGCTGCCATGGCGAGTCAAGGTCACGCTGACCACGCCGGATTCGATGATGAACAAATGATCGCTGACCTCCCCGGCTTCGAGGATCGTCTCGCCGGCACGGAAGGTTTGCAGGGTCATGTTCTGGCTGAAGGTGTCTTTCTCTTCCTGGCGCAGCGTGGAGAAAATCGGCGAACTGTCGAGCAGCGCCCGCGGCCGCGAGAGGTTGCCGGCGACGATCGGTTCGACACTCGACAACAGATTGACCCCGGACGCCTGCAGATGCCGGTAAGCCAGATCGAACAGCTGATTGCGCACCGAGCGCTTCTGATCCATCGACGAGACAAAACCGCTGATTTCATATTCCGCGCCGGCACTGCTGGAGCTTTTCAGCGCGACGCTTGGCGAGGGATTGTCCAGCAGCGGACGGCAGCCCTGCATCGCCCGTTCCAGCGCGTCGATCACCGTGTTGGGGCGAGCGTGCGGGCTGACCTGGACGCTGACGGCCACCCCGAACATGTTGCTCGGACGGCTGAAGTTGATGATCTTGGCCTTGGCCGCCAGCGAGTTGGGAATCACCGCCATGCTGCCCTGACTGGTCTGCAGACGCGTGGCGCGCCAGTCGATGTCGATGACCCGGCCTTCGGTGCCATCGATCGAGATCCAGTCATCGATCTGATAGGGCTTGGTGGTGTTGAGCACGATCCCGGAAAACACATCGCTCAAGGTGCTCTGCAACGCCAGACCGACAATGATCGCCAAGGCCCCGGACGTCGCCAGCACACCTTTGACCGGCAGATCCAGCACGTAGGCCAGGGCCGCGATAATCGCGATCAGGAAAATCACCGCACCGAGCAGATCCTGCAACAGCCGCCCGGTGTGCCCGACCCGCTGCATCATCACCGCACCGATCAGCACGGTCAGGGTGCGCGCGCCAAACAGCCACCAGCCGATCTGCAAGCCGGTCGCCGCCAGGTGCAGCGGCACGTTGTCGGCCCATGGCGCCGGCTCCATCGGATTCAGGCCTTCGTTGAACAACAGCACGCTGAACAGGCTGAAAATCAGCACCCGCACCAGCAGCTTCCACTCGCTGCCACGGGAGCTGATCAGGCGCCACAGCCCGAGATCGAGGAGGATCAGGATCAACGCGCAAAACAACGGATGTTCGGTCAAAAAAGACAACATCAAAGCACTCCGACAGGGGCCAATCGCGAGAAGATCGCACAGATTGGGCAAGTGTAGGAGTAATTGATTTCAGTGGATGAACGCCCGCGTAAAAACACCCAAAAACCAATGTGGGAGCGGGCTTGCTCGCGAAGGCGGTGGATCAGTCAGACATGCATTGACTGGCACTGCGCTTTCGCGAGCAAGCCCGCTCCCACAGGGGTGAAATTTACCCGTGCATTTTGCCAAAACGCCCGGACTGGAAGTCGGCGAATGCCTGATGAATTTCCTGCTCGGTGTTCATCACGAACGGGCCATGGCCGACAATCGGTTCGTCGATCGGCTCGCCGCTGAGCAGCAGCACCACTGCGTCTTCACTGGCCTCAAGGGTCAACTGACGACCGTCGCGCTCGAACAGCACCAACTGCCCGACACCCGCGGTTTCCACACCGTTGATCTGCACCGAACCTTTCAACAGCACCAGCGCGGTGTTGCGCCCTTCGTGCAGATCGAGCGTCAGCAACTTGCCGGCGTTCAACCGCAGGTCCCAGACATCGATCGGCGTGAAGGTGTGCGACGGGCCTTTATGCCCATCGAACTCACCAGCGATCAGCCGCAGCCGGCCGGCATCGTCCTTCAGCGCGATATTGGGAATATCGCCGTCGAGAATGGTCTGGTAGCCGGGCGCAGCCATTTTGTCCTTGGCCGGCAGGTTGACCCACAGCTGCACCATTTCCAGTTTGCCGCCGGTTCTGGCGAAATCATCCGAGTGGAACTCCTCGTGGAGGATCCCGGACGCCGCCGTCATCCACTGCACATCGCCGGGGCCAATGGTGCCGCCGCTGCCGGTCGAGTCGCGGTGCTGCACTTCGCCGTCGTAGACGATGGTCACCGTTTCAAAACCCCGGTGCGGGTGCTGGCCGACGCCGCGGCGCTCGGTGGTCGGGGTGAATTCGGCCGGGCCTGCGTGATCGAGCAGCAGGAACGGGCTGATGTGTTTGCCCAGGTTGTCATAGGAAAACAGAGTGCGCACCGGGAAACCATCGCCGACCCAATGGCCGCGAGGGCTGGTGTAGATACCGATGATGTTTTTCATGGTTGCCTCCAGAAAAGGTGGGTGACGCAATGGATTAAGCTTAAATCCATAGCGTTTTGAGGACTAGACGGCAAAAACCGGCTTTAGTGTTCCATTTATAGAACAGTCTCACCGTTGAATCTCGATCCTTGCGGGAGCGGGCTTGCTCGCGAAGGGGCCGGTCCAGACAACACCACTATCGGGAAAGATTCATGACTTCTGCTCAACAGTGCTTTGCCCCAGCAGCGGTTTTTCCCAAGCACGCAGACGCGGATACTCCTGCCAATTCCCACTGCAACCCTGGAGTCATCAATGTCTGTTCCCGCTTTTGGTCTGGGTACGTTTCGCCTGCAAGGTCAGGTGGTCATCGATTCGGTGCGCACCGGCCTTGAACTCGGTTACCGCGCCATCGACACCGCGCAGATCTACGAGAACGAAGCCGAGGTCGGCCAGGCCATCGCCGCCAGCGGCATTGCTCGCGAAGAGCTGTTCATCACCAGCAAGATCTGGATCGCCAACTTCGCCAAGGACCGTCTCATCGACAGCCTCAAGGAAAGCCTGCAGAAATTGCAGACCGATTACCTCGATCTGACACTGATCCACTGGCCGTCGCCGGAAGATCAGGTGCCGGTCGCCGAATTCATGGGCGCGCTGCTCGAAGCGAAGCGTCTGGGCCTGACCCGGCAGATCGGGGTGTCCAACTTCACCATCGACTTGATGCAACAAGCCATCGCAGCGGTCGGCGCGGAAAACATCGCCACCAACCAGATCGAGCTGCACCCGTACCTGCAAAACCGCAAAGTGGTCGAGTTCGCCCGCAGCCAGGGCATCCAGATCACCTCCTACATGACCCTTGCCTATGGCGAAGTGCTGAAGGATCCGGTGATTCAGCAGATCGCTGAACGCCTGCAAGCGACCCCGGCGCAAGTCACCCTGGCCTGGGCGATGCAGTCGGGTTACGCGGTGATTCCATCGTCGACCAAACGCGCCAACCTGCAGAGTAACCTCGGCGCCACCACGCTGACCCTGAGCGAATCCGACATGGCGCTGATCGCCGGTCTGGAGCGCGGCCATCGTTTGACCAGCCCGAAAGGCATTGCCCCGCAGTGGGATTGATCGCTCAGTCCTGAAGCCGCTGAGCGAGGTCGAGCATGGCCGTGCGCAGCGCATCCGCCGAGCGGTGGACAGCCAGGGTTTCGGCGTCGCGGCACGCCTGTTCGAGATCGCTGCACGCCGCCGCCACTCGCGCCGCACCGACCATTTGCGCACCGCCCTTGATGTGATGCGCCAGGGTGCGTAATTCGCTCAGATCCTGTGGCTGGCGCGCAGCGTCCAGCCGTTGCAGATCGTCGTGCAGACTGCGCAACACTTGTTCGCGCAGGCGCTGCATCACTGCAGGATTGTCCCCGGCCATCTGCTCAAGCGCGCTCAGGTCGATCTCGGGCAACGGCGGTGCCGGGTCCGACAGTTGGTCCCCGTCGCCGCGACTGGCCGCCTTCAATGCCTGTTGCAGATCGTGCAAGCGAATCGGCTTGAACAGACAATCGTCCATGCCGGCCTCAAGACAACGGACTTTCTCCTCGACCTGCGCGTTGGCAGTGAAGCCGAGGATCAGGCAGCGTGCCCGACCGCTCGCCGCCTCTTCTTCACGAAGTGTCCGAGCGAGTTCGTAACCGTTGCGCCGGGGCATGTTGCAATCGGTGATCAGCACATCGAAAGCCTGTGTTCGCCAGCGCTGCAAGCCCAGCTCACCATCCTCGACATCGACCGTAGCGTGGCCCAGTTCACTCAGTTGCCGGCACAGGAGCAAGCGGTTGACCGGATGATCGTCCACCACCAGCACGCTCAGCGAACGCGCTGGCGTGTCCGCCACTTGCGGGCCTGCCGTCTCGGGTTCGAGCGCGGTCAACAGCGGCAACTGCAGGTTTACCTCAACCCGCGTTCCATGCCCCGGCTCGCTGTCCAGGCGCAGTGTGCCGCCCATCATTTCGCAGAGGTTACGGCTGATCACCAGGCCCAGTCCCGAGCCGCTACGCGCTGACTGGCCCTGGTTAGCGGCCTGGACAAACGGACTGAACAGGCGTTTGCGGTCATCGGCACTGATGCCGATTCCGCTGTCTGCAATCGCTAGTTTCACGGCCAACTGGCCAAGCGCTGTCCTGGTTACCGACAGTTGCAGACTGACCTGCCCATGCTCGGTGAACTTGATCGCGTTGCTCAACAGGTTTGACAGCACTTGCTTGAAGCGTGTCGGGTCGAGCATGACGTCGACGTCACTGTGCGCATCCAGTTCGACCTGCCACAGCAGGCGCTTCTCCCGCGCCAGCCCTTCGAATACGCGGCACACCGCGATCACTTGTTCGCGCAGATTGGCCCGCTGCGGCGCGAGGGACAAATGCCCGGACTCGATGCGTGCGATATCGAGAATATCACCGATCAACGCCAGTAATTGCTGGCCGGCAGCGGACGCGACCTCGATTGCCAGCTTGTCGGTGACGCCCTCCTCGGCACGCTTGAGGGCCATTTCGAGCATGCCGATCAGGGCATTCATGGGGGTGCGGATTTCATGGCTCATGGTCGCCAGAAACGTAGTCTTGGCCCGATTGGCGTCGTCGGCGGCATCCTTGGCCTGCTGCAACTGTTGCAGCCACTGCTGACGCTGACGCAGTTGCGAGCGCTGAAAACCGATCCAGGCCAAGGCCAGCAACAGCATCCCTGCCGCACCGGCAAACGCCAGCAGGATTTCGCGGCGATGACGCTGCCAGTAGCTCTCTTCCACGACCACGTCATGGCTCCAGCGCTCGACCAGTTCGTCCATCTGCTGCGGCGCGATGCTCAGCAACGCCTTGTTCAGAATCGTGTGCAGCGCCGTATCCTGCGCTGCGGTCGCCAGGGCAATGCGTGCCGGCTGATCACCGATCGTGTTGGTGATGCGCAGGCGCTCGCGGTAATGGCGGGCGATCAGAAAACGCGCCACCAGCAGCGAGCTGACGGTCACGTCGGCCTGGCCTTTGGCGATCTGCTCCATGCCCTCGGCCGGGCTGCGCACCTCCACCAGGCGAATCCCGGGCACCTGCTGCAGAATAAAGTCGTGCAATGGATGACCGCGATAAATCGCCAGCCGCTTGCCCGGCAGATCGGCGAGGCTGCGCGGGCTGCCGGCCGTCGTCGCGCTGACCAGCACAAACGGATTGTTCAGGTAGGCACGGGTAAATTGCAGCTCGGTTTCCCGTTCGCTGCTCGGGGTCACCACCGGCAGCACGTCGAGCTCACCGGCCTTGAGCTGTTCGATCTGACGGTCCAGCGAACGCCCCCTAACCACCTCGAATTGCAGCCCGGTACGCTGACTGATCAGGTTGAGCAACTGCGCCGACAGCCCGTTGAATCGTCCGTCGGCATCAAAAAACGTCAGCGGTGCGAAGTCTTCGATCACGCCGACCCGCACCCGCGGATGTTGCTCCAGCCACTGCTGCTCGCTGGCACTGAGGCGCACCTGCGACTGCGCGGCCATTTGCGCGCGCCCTGCGCTCCAGCGCTGCTCGATCAGTTGACGACGCTCCATGGGAATCGCCGCCAGCGCCCTGTCGATGATGCGTTTGAGGCGCACCTCACTGCGCAGCAGGGCGAAACCGAAGGGATTGGCATCCAGGCCCGAGGGCCCGGCCAGTTGCAGGTCATTGCGGTAATTGGTGTTGATCAGGTAATTGGCACTGATCAGATCGCCGAGATAGCCGTCATTGACACCGAACGCCACCGCACCCAGCGCATCCATTGCCGAGGAGTAACGCTGCACCTTCGCGTCGGGGTAGAACGCCTGCACGCTGGTCAGCGGCAGGTAGTCCTCGACCATGGCGATGCGTTTGCCTGCCAGGTCGGCCGGTAACGTTTCGTCGAGCCGGGTCACCAGCATCGGTTGGTCTTCGGCGTAGGGGCGCGACAAGATGAAATCTGGATCGGCCAGCTCGAAATTGTTCGAGGTGCCCAGCAGATCGAGTTCGCCGCGCTTGAGTGCGCTCATCACCGCGTCGCGGTTTGCGTAGCGTTGCACCTCGATCCGAACCCCGAGCAGTTGCGCCAGCAACTCGGCATAGTCGGCGGTGAGACCTTCCAGCTCCTGCCGATTCCGCGTGATCTCGAACGGTGGATAATCGGGCCCGGAAATCCCCATGCGCAACGTCGGATGGCGGCGTAGCCACTGTTGATCCTGGGGGTCGAGCGGGACTTGAATGTTCTCCAGTGCTGCCTGGCTCAACAACTCCAGAGGCTGCGGCGACTCACTGGCCCAGCAGGTGGCCGTGATGCTCAACCAGAGCACGCACCACCAGCGTCGCAGATTCACTGTGCTACTCAGATCAAATCGTTGCGCTTGGCGAATTCGCGCAAGTACACCGCTGACTTTGAGTGCAGACCCAGCTTTTTTATCAAGCGGGTTTTGTAAGTGCTGACGGTCTTGTGGCTGAGGAACATTTCAGCGGCGATTTTCTTGTTGGGCTTGCCCAGGGCCAACTGCACGAGAATGTTCAGTTCTCGGTTGGAGAGCTCGTCGATCAGCTGTTTTTCGCTGCGGTGCGACGGGGTCGACACAGAGCCGCTATCAGGCAGTGCAGCAAAATAGGAGTAGCCCGACATCAGCGCCTGGACAGCCTTGTGCAATTGCAGCAACTGGTTGGTTTTAGCCACGTAACCCATGGCGCCACTACGCAGACAGCGATCCTGATAGTGCAGCGGATCCTGAGAAGTAAAAATCAGCACCCTGCATTCGGGGTCGTTGGCCTTGAGCCGCTCCAGCGCTTCCAGTCCACCCACCCCCGGCAACTTGAGATCGAGTATCACCAGTTCCGGTTTGTGCTCACGGCTAAGCTCCAGGGCTTCGCTGGCGCTCGACGCTTCATGAATCACCCTGAACCTTTCGGCTTCGAGCACAAGTTTCACGGCAGCCCGCACCACCGGATGATCGTCGACGATCAGCGCTGACTTCATGACCGCTCCCAGGGCAAAAACAAACGATGGCGCCACCGGTAGCGGTGTTCCGCCGGGGTGGCTGCGCAAGAACTGTTACACGGGAAGCCAGTCGTATCTACCTGTCAGATCTGACAGTTGCGCAAAAACGTAATTCGTGCTCAAGCCCGGCATTGCAAGGCTGGCGCCGGGTTCCAGGCATTAGCTGCACACACCGGGGCAACGTCGACCCGCGCCATCAGGTGCTTGATCGCAGCCGCGTTGGGCAAGGCGACGGGGCTGATCTGCAGGTTTTCCTGAGCGAAGCCGGCGGGTGTCAGCGCAGGCGCCGAGGGCTCGTTATAGATCAGCGCGTGGCGCACCTGCGGGTTGTTGAGGAAAAACCCCGGCAGGTCCAGCGATCCGGCCGCCAGCTCGGCGTTGATGACCACGACGTCGAACGGCTCGCAGCCATAGTCCACCAAGGTCAGCAGCTCAAGCAGACTCTGTACCGGAGCAACCCGGAAGTATTCGAGACCATTGAACAGGCGCTCGATTTTCATCCGGTGAAAATGCTGCGAATCGGCAATCAGGATACGCAGGGCTTTATTGATCATGCTCGATCTCGTGGAGGTGGACGGGTGCCCCAAGACTACGCAAGCCTCAGGAGCAGTTCTGTAGGACTTTTCCTAAAAAACCGGTCATTCATCCGCACTCATGAGCCATGCCGAATGGCTGCCCGACGTTGTTGCCTTATTCAGTGGTACTCGGACTCCAGAACGCCTGCACCACCAGCGCTGAAGTCGAAATCCGCGCCACCAGCGCATCGAGTTCATCGCCGTCGACCGAAGTCGTCGCCAGCGTGGCTTCGATCTCGATTTCGTCGGCACCGAAGGCGTGTACATCGACGTCGCTGGCCGGGTAGTTGCTGCGTTCCAACTCGGCTTCGAGCAGGGCGAACACGGCTTTCTGCTGTGAGCGCCGGGCGATGACATAGACAATGTTGGTGACTTCGGCCGAGACCACGTCCAGTGGCTGGCGGTTGATGTTGTTGACGATCGGCCGCAGCAAGGTGTTGGCGGCCAGAATGAACAGCGTGCCGAGCACCGCTTCGGCCAGCAGGTCGGCACCGGCGCAGGCGCCAACGGCGGCTGACGTCCACAAGGTCGCGGCGGTGTTGAGGCCGCGCACGTTGCCTTCTTCGCGCATGATCACCCCGGCGCCGAGAAAGCCGATGCCGGAAACCACGTAGGCGACCACCCGCACCGCGCCTTCAGCACCGCCGAGACGGTTGGCCATGTCGACGAAAATCGCCGCACCGACCGCCACCAGCACGTTGGTGCGCAGACCGGCGGTGCGTTGCCGGTACTGACGCTCGAAACCGATCAGGCCACCGAGGATGAACGCTGCGCTGAGGCTGACCAGCGTGTCGAGCAAAGAAGTCAGGTTGAGGTTGTTGATGGCTTGCATGATGGAATCCTTGGGAAAATCCACACTTCCCCCTGTGGGAGCGGGCTTGCTCCGGGCGGCGATCCGACGAAGGCGATTGTTCAGTCACATTTGTAGTGGCTGACACACCGCATTCGCGAGCAAGCCCGCTCCCACAGGGGGGGACAGTGTTGTTTGAATCTTTATTGCCAGCCAAATCGGCGGATGTAGAAGCCTTTCACCGCCTGGGTCAGCGCCATGTACGCCAGCAGGATCATCGGCAGGAACACGAAGTACATCGACGGCAGTGCCTGCAATTTGAAGTAGTTGGCCAGCGGTCCCATCGGCAGGAAGATTCCGACCGCCATGATGATCCCGGTCATCACCAGCAGCGGCATGGCTGCACGGCTTTGCAGGAACGGAATCTTCGGCGTGCGGATCATGTGCACGATCAGCGTCTGGGTCAGCAGCCCCACCACGAACCAGCCGGACTGGAACAGGGTCTGGTGATCCGGGGTGTTGGCATCGAACACATACCACATCAAGGCGAACGTCAGGATGTCAAAGATCGAACTGATCGGGCCGAAGAACAGCATGAAGCGCCCGACATCCGCCGGCTGCCAGCGCTGCGGCTTCTTCAGCATCTCCTTGTCGACGTTGTCGAACGGAATGGCGATCTGCGAAATGTCGTAGAGCAGGTTCTGTACCAGCAGGTGCATCGGCAGCATCGGCAGGAACGGAATGAACGCACTGGCGACCAGCACCGAGAACACGTTGCCGAAGTTCGAGCTGGCGGTCATCTTGATGTACTTGAGCATGTTGGCGAAGGTCCGCCGCCCCTCGAGTACGCCCTCCTCCAGCACCATCAGGCTCTTTTCCAGGAGGATGATGTCAGCGGCTTCCTTGGCGATGTCTACCGCGCTGTCCACCGAGATTCCGATGTCGGCGGTGCGCAGCGCCGGGGCGTCGTTGATGCCGTCGCCCATGAAGCCGACCACATGCCCGTTGCCCTTGAGGATGCGCACGATGCGCTCCTTGTGCGACGGCGTCAGCTTGGCGAACACGTTGGTTTTTTCTACCGCCACGGCCAGCTCGGCGTCGCTCATGCGCTCGACATCGTTGCCCAGCAGCAAGCCCTGTTGGGCCAGACCGACTTCGCGGCAAATCTTCGCGGTCACCAGTTCGTTGTCACCAGTCAGCACTTTGACCGCGACGCCGTGCTCGGCCAGCGCCTTGAGCGCCGGTGCGGTGCTTTCCTTCGGTGGATCGAGGAAGGCCACATAACCGATCAGCGTCAGTTCCTGCTCATCGGCCAGGCTGTAAGTGTCGCGACCTTCCGGCATCGAGCGGGCAGCCACTGCCACCACGCGCAAGCCTTCAGCGTTGAATGCTGCGGTGACCTGACGAATCCGGGTCAGCAATTCATCGCTCAAGGCTTCTTCGACTTCGCCGTGCTGCACGCGGGTGCACACCGCCAACACTTCTTCCACCGCACCTTTGCAGATCAGTTGATGTGGCTGGCCACGCCCTTCGACCACCACCGACATGCGCCGGCGATTGAAGTCGAACGGAATCTCATCGACCTTGCGAAATGCCGTGCCGACTTTCAGTTCACGGTGAATTTCCACATGTTCCAGCACCGCCACGTCGAGCAGGTTTTTCAGCCCGGTCTGGTAGTAGCTGTTGAGGTAGGCCATTTCCAGCACGTCATCGGAGTCTTCACCCCAGACGTCGACATTGCGCGCGAGGAAGATCTTGTCCTGAGTCAGAGTGCCGGTCTTGTCGGTGCACAGCACGTCCATGGCGCCGAAGTTCTGGATCGCGTCCAGACGCTTGACGATGACCTTTTTGCGCGACAGGAACACCGCACCTTTGGCCAGGGTCGAGGTGACGATCATCGGCAGCATTTCCGGGGTCAGGCCCACGGCAATCGACAGCGCGAACAGCAGCGCTTCGGTCCAGTCGCCCTTGGTGAAACCGTTGATGAACAGCACCAGCGGCGCCATGACGAACATGAAGCGGATCAGCAGCCAGCTGACTTTGTTCACGCCCAGCTGGAACGAGGTCACCGCGCGGTCAGTCGCGCCGACCCGCTGCGCCAGCGCGCCGAAATAGGTGCTGTTGCCGGTGGTGAGAATCACCGCCACCGCCGTACCGGACACCACGTTGGTGCCCATGAACAGGATGTTCTCCAGCTCCAGCGGATTACGCGTGTCGCGGTCGGCCTGACGGGCGAATTTTTCCACCGGCATCGATTCACCGGTCATCGCCGCCTGGCTGACGAACAAGTCCTTGGCGCTGAGCACCCGGCAGTCGGCAGGAATCATGTCGCCGGCGGACAGCACGATCAGGTCGCCCGGCACCAGTTGCTTGATCGGCAGTTCGATCCGCGGCTCGTCGCGGCGCATCACCGTGGCGGTGTTGCTGACCATCGCCTTGAGCGCATCGGCGGCCTGGTTGGATTTGCTTTCCTGCCAGAAGCGCAGCAGCGTCGACAGCACCACCATGGAGAAAATCACCGTGGCGGCTTTCAGGTCTTCGGTCAGCCACGAGATCACCGCCAACAGGGTCAGCAGCAGGTTGAACGGGTTTTTGTAGCAGTGCCACAGATGGGTCCACCATGGCAGCGGCTGCTCGTGTTCGACTTCGTTGAGGCCGTACTGCGCACGCAGGGCGTCGACTTCAAAATCGGTCAAACCGTCGGTGTGAGTGCCCAGCGACGACAGCAGTTCACCGCTGTCGCGATGGGCCGCATCGACCAGGGTGTTGGCCAGGGTGGGCGGCACTTCACGGCTGACCGTGGTGTCGGTGATCGATTCCAGCAGTGCCAGACGGCGGAAGTGCCGGGCGATGTGGCGTGTGCGCAGAAAGCCTGCGAAAAATTCCTTGAGCGTAAGTTTCATGGCTGTTGCCCCTATGGTCAGCCGGGAAACCGTCGAGCAGGTACGACCGCGCCTCGTACGCCGGAAAATCCGGCACGGCAAGGCTTGGCGCGCCGATCACAAAGGACAGGCGTGTCGATAGGTTTGCGATCGCGACCACACGGTCGAAACCACACACTTTCAGTGTCGATGAGAAGGACGTCGGGACATGGTCTCAACTGACCATGATCGGGATGCCGCTGCTCGCTTTACGGCGAGACAACGGCAGAGAAAGGCTGCGCGTTATCTTGCCGAGAATCTGCCGGTTACCGAGACCGGCCGACAACTGTCACTCGAACAAGTACCCACTGTGGGTCTCCGCTATTGATGAAAACGCGCGAAGCTTACGCCTCGATGATTTGAGAGTAAACCCGTGGAAGGAGGTGTGTCGGGGAATATCGGGGATGTTCAGGAAGGGTTCAGGAATGGTTTTTTGCGGTGGTCCTTGAGGCCCCTTCGCGAGCAAGCTCGCTCCCACAGAGGATCTTCATTGAACACAGGTTTTGTGGTCGACAGAGATCCAATGTGGGAGCGAGCTTGCTCGCGAAAGCGGTATGTGAGGCGCTACAAAATCAGCTGGCCGTCGCCAACAACAGATCCGCCACCGAACGATGCCCACGGTTCTTGCCATGCTCATACAGCGAGCCGGCAATCTCGTCAGCACGCACCGGCAACACCGACAGCAACGTATCACTCAGGCCATGGCTGGCCTGGCAGAAGCCCTGCATGTACAGACCGGCCTTGCAGCGTTCGTCGGTGATCAGTTTGTAGTTGCGATCGACCTCGAAATCACCGAGGTATTCTTCCAGCGGTGCCAACAGTTTGCGGTGCATCTGCCGCTCGTAACCGGTGGCCAGGACCACGGCGTCATAGAGGCGCACGGTGACTTCGCCGGTGGCGTTGTTGCGCACCGCCAGTTCGATGCCGCGTTCGGTGGCGGTGGCGCTCTCGACGGTGGTCAGGGTACGGAACGCATGACGGGCGATGCCTGAGACTTTCTGCCGATAGAAGATGCCGTAGATGCGCTCGATCAGGTCGATGTCCACCACCGAGTAGTTGGTGTTGTGGTACTCGTTGACCAGACGCTCACGCTCGGCGCTGTTTTGCTGGAACACCAGATCGGTGAACTCCGGCGAGAACACTTCGTTGACGAACGGGCTGTCGTCCGCAGGCTTGAGCGCCGAGCCGCGCAGGATCATGTCGACCTGCACCGACGGGAACGAATCGTTCAGATCGATGAAGGCTTCCGCCGCGCTCTGCCCGCCGCCGATGATCGCGATGCTCATCGGCTGGTTGTTCACACACGGCTGTCTGGCCATCTGCGACAGATACTGCGAGTGGTGGAACACGCGGCTGTCACCCTTCAGCGCCTTGAACGCTTCGGGAATCCGCGGCGTGCCACCGGCACTGACCACCACCGAACGCGCAGTGCGCACCAACTGCTGGCCTTCGCTGTCGCGGGAGATCACGCGCAGCGCTTCAACCTGATGGTTGTGCAGCACCGGTTCGATGGTCAGCACTTCTTCGCCATAGCGGCTCTGTTCGGTGAACTGCCCGGCGACCCAGCGCAGGTAGTCGTTGTACTCCATGCGGCACGGGTAGAAGGTGCCGAGGTTGATGAAGTCGACCAGACGGCCGTGGGCCTTCAGGTAATTGACGAACGAGTACGGGCTGGTCGGGTTGCGCAGGGTCACCAGATCCTTGAGGAAGGAAATCTGCAATTCGCTTTGGGTCGACAGGGTGTTGCCGTGCCAGCTGTAGTTGGCCTGCTTGTCGAGGAACAGCACATCCAGCTCGCCGTGGGTCGGGCCGCGCTCTTGCAGAGCGATGGCCAGCGCCAGGTTCGAAGGGCCGAAACCGACGCCGATCAGGTCGTGAACGATGGGCGATGCAATTGCCTGAGTCATTTCCAGTGTCCTCTGGATGAACCCCTCAACAAGGGGAAAGGAGAGCCTAAGTGACCCGACTGGCCTTGAGCAGGACAGCAGGTCGTCTGTTGAGTAGGAACGAGGACAGTGAAATAAAATTTAGCGATGGCGGCTCAATGGGCATCCCATTGCTTGATGCGCAGGCGGCAATGCTTCATCGCATTGACGATGTGTTTTTCCACCAGTGCCTTGGAAATTCCCAGCTGTTCGGCAATCTGCGGGTGCGACAGGCCTTCGATCTTGCGCAGCAGAAAACTGTCGCGGCACAGCGGCGACAATTCCGCCAGGGCGCGCTGGAGCATCTCCAGACGCTGGCCGTGATCGAGAGTGCCATGGGGCGACGGGGTGAAATAGCGCTCTTCGCTGTCGAGCACTTCCAGTGGCTCGACCTGGCGCAAGGCGTTGCGCCGATGATCGTCGATCACCAGATTCAGCGCCGTGCGATAAAGAAAGGCCCGGGGCTGCTCGATGGGCGTGTCGCTGGAGCGTTCCAGAACCCGCACATAAGCGTCATGCACCACATCTTCGGCGACCTGACGGTTGCCGAGCTTGGCGTTCAGGAAACACACCAGCTCGCGATAGTAGTTTTCCAACATGACTCCCGGCCGCATCGATGCGGATTCGATCCTTGAGCACACTGATCGACGGCCCGCGAACACGGGTAGCAAGATAGTGGCAACTGAGGTGCGTAATTT
This sequence comes from Pseudomonas sp. MWU12-3103b, assembly GCF_023100615.1. Lineage (NCBI taxonomy): Bacteria > Pseudomonadati > Pseudomonadota > Gammaproteobacteria > Pseudomonadales > Pseudomonadaceae > Pseudomonas > Pseudomonas sp. MWU12-3103b. Next base: position 87,547 of record NZ_JALMEY010000016.1, on the reverse strand, counting down.
ATAGTAATTCTCATATAGATTTAAAGTGGCGTTTGTCGTTGCCCGCTAAATAGTGCCGTTCTATACCTGTAACATCCTGTGTCTTCGCTTAAATTCCCCTGCGCATTCATCGTTTACAGGACAGCTCCCCGTGTCTGTCGCGCCCTGCGACAGCGTTCTGCGGCTGCGCGCTGTGGCGTGCAGTCGGACGACGGGCCGAATTCCACTGGCCGGAACCCTGCATGAAACGTCCCCGCCCCGCTCGACGCGCCCTGCTCGCAGTCCTTTGTCTGATTCCTGTTGTTGCCTACGCCGCGTGGCAAATCATGCCGCCGGGCCGCGAGCGCTTCGCCACCGTGCAAGTCAGCCGTGGCGACATCGAGAGCAGCGTCACCGCGCTGGGCACCCTGCAACCGCGCCGTTATGTCGATGTCGGCGCGCAGGCCTCCGGGCAGATCCAGAAGATCCACGTCGAAGTCGGTGACGTAGTCAAGGAAGGTCAACTGTTGGTGGAAATCGATCCGTCCACGCAGAAGGCCAAACTCGACGCCGGGCGCTTCTCCATCGAAAACCTCAAGGCGCAATTGCAGGAGCAGCGCGCCCAGCATGAACTGGCGCGGCAGAAGTATCAGCGTCAGCAGAATCTCGCCGCCGGCGGCGCCACCCGTGAAGAAGACGTGCAAACCGCCCGTGCAGAACTGAAAGCCACTCAGGCGCGCGTCGACATGTTCCAGGCGCAGATCCGCCAGGCTGAAGCGAGCCTGCGCAGCGATCAGGCCGAACTCGGCTACACGCGGATCTACGCGCCGATGGCCGGCACCGTGGTTGCCCTCGACGCCCGCGAAGGCCAGACCCTCAACGCGCAACAGCAGACGCCGCTGATCCTGCGCATCGCCAAGCTGTCACCGATGACCGTGTGGGCCGAGGTTTCCGAGGCTGACATCGGTCACGTCAAACCGGGCATGACCGCCTACTTCACCACCCTCAGCGGCGGTCAGCGGCGCTGGAGCAGCACCGTGCGGCAGATCCTGCCGGTGCCGCCCAAGCCGCTGGATCAGACCAGCCAGGGCGGCGGCAGCCCGGCCAGCAGCAAAAGCGGCAGCGCCCGCGTTGTGCTGTACACGGTTTTGCTCGACGTCGATAACGCCGACAACGCCTTGATGGCCGAGATGACCACCCAGGTGTTTTTCGTCGCCAATCAGGCCAGAGGCGTGCTCACCGCGCCGGTCGCCGCGTTGCAGGGCAGCACCACGGCCAACCTGCAAACCGCTCAGGTGGTCGCGGCCAACGGCGAGATTCAGCAGCGCGAGGTACGCACCGGCATCAGCGACCGGCTCAAGGTGCAGATCGTCGACGGCCTCAACGAAGGCGATCATCTGCTGATCGGCCCGGTCGACGGCAGCGGAGGCTGAATGCAAACGCCTCTGATCGACCTGCAGGACATTCGTAAATCCTACGGCGGCGGTGACGCTCCGCAAGTTCACGTGTTGCGCGGCATCGACCTGTCGATTCACGCTGGTGAATTCGTGGCGATTGTCGGCGCATCCGGCTCCGGCAAATCGACCCTGATGAATATCCTCGGCTGCCTCGACCACCCGACCTCCGGCGAGTACCGCTTTGCCGGGGAAAACGTCGCCGGCCTCGACAGCGACGAGCTGGCCTGGCTGCGCCGCGAAGCCTTTGGATTTGTGTTCCAGGGCTATCACCTGATTCCGTCCGGCTCGGCCCAGGAAAACGTCGAGATGCCGGCGATCTATGCCGGCACCCCGGCCGCCGAGCGTCACGCCCGCGCCGCCGCCCTGCTCGACCGACTCGGCCTGGCCTCGCGCACCGGCAACCGCCCGCATCAGTTGTCCGGTGGCCAACAGCAACGGGTGTCGATTGCCCGGGCGTTGATGAACGGCGGCCATATCATCCTCGCCGACGAACCCACCGGCGCCCTCGACAGCCACAGCGGCAAAGAAGTGATGACGCTGCTCGATGAGCTGGCGAGCCAGGGCCACGTAGTGATCCTCATCACCCACGACCGCGAAGTCGCGGCCCGGGCCAAACGCATCATCGAAATACGCGACGGCCTGATCATCAGCGACAGCGCCCGCGATGATCCCCACGCCCAGACCAGCGCCAATCCCGGCGCCCTGCAAGCGGTGGATCTGCGCCAGCGTCTGGTCGACGGCGCCGAAGCCACCGGCGCCTGGAAAGGCGAACTGGTCGATGCCCTGCACGCAGCGTGGCGGGTGATGTGGATCAACCGTTTTCGCACCGCGCTGACCCTGCTCGGGATCATCATCGGCGTGGCATCGGTGGTGGTGATGCTGGCGGTCGGTGAAGGCAGCAAACGCCAGGTGATGGCGCAGATGGGCGCCTTCGGTTCAAACATTATTTATCTGAGCGGCTCGGCGCCCAACCCGCGCACGCCGCCGGGGATCATCACCCTCGACGATGTGCACGCGCTGGCCAGCCTGCCGCAAGTGCAGCGGATCATGCCGGTCAACGGCGCCGAGGCCGGCGTACGTTACGGTAATGCCGACCACCTGAGTTACGTCGGCGGCAACGACACCAACTTCCCGGCGATCTTCAACTGGCCGGTGGTGCAAGGCAGTTACTTCACCGAGGCCGATGAGCAGAATGCTGCAGCCGTCGCGGTGATCGGCCACAAAGTCCGCAGCAAACTGCTCAAGGATGTGCCGAACCCGATCGGCCAATTCATCCTGATCGAGAATGTGCCGTTCCAGGTGGTCGGCGTGCTTGCGGAAAAAGGCGCCAGCTCCGGCGACTCCGACAGTGATAACCGCATCGCAATCCCCTATTCGGCGGCCAGCGTCCGGCTGTTCGGCACGCGCAATCCGGAATACGTGGCCATTGCCGCCGCCGACGCGCGCAAGGTCAAGGACACCGAGCAGGCCATCGAGCAACTGATGCTGCGCCTGCACAACGGCAAGAAGGATTTCGAACTGACCAACAACGCCGCGATGATCCAGGCCGAGGCCCGCACCCAGAACACCCTGTCGCTGATGCTCGGTTCGATTGCGGCGATTTCGCTGCTGGTCGGCGGCATCGGCGTGATGAACATCATGCTCATGACCGTGCGCGAGCGGACTCGCGAGATCGGCATTCGCATGGCCACCGGCGCACGTCAGCGCGACATCCTCCGACAGTTCCTCACCGAAGCGGTGATGCTCTCGGTGGTCGGCGGCATTGCCGGGATCGCCCTGGCCTTGATTGTCGGCGGCGTGCTGATTCTCAGCGAAGTGGCCGTGGCCTTTTCCTTGATGGCGGTACTCGGCGCCTTCGGCTGCGCCTTGGTCACCGGTGTTGTCTTCGGCTTCATGCCTGCCCGCAAAGCTGCCCGGCTCGACCCGGTCACGGCCCTTACCAGTGAATGATCGATCTATGAAACCGCGCCTCAGCCTGTTGACCGTGTGCCTGATCCTCAGTGCCTGCGGCAGTCCCGTTCAACGCCCGGACAGTGGCGTGCAAACGCCAACTGCCTGGCAGTCGCCCCATGGCGCCAGCGTTGCCCGCAACAACCCGCAGTGGTGGACGCAATTTGGCAGCCCGGAACTGGATCGCCTGATCGAACAGGCTCGCGTCGGCAGTTTCGACCTCGCGGCCGCCGTTGCTCGAGTGCATCAGGCGCAGGCGGGCACCGTCATCGCTGGCGGCTCACAGTTGCCGGAGGTCAAGGCCGGTCTGAATGCCAATCGGCAGAAACTGCTGCGCGGCAATGGCTACAGCCAACTCGATGCCAACAGCAGCAACAAGGCGGTGGACTATTTCGATACCAACCTGAGCGCCACCTACGAAATCGATTTCTGGGGCGGCAAACGCGCCTCGCGCGACAGTGTGCAGTTCGCCCTGCAGGCCAGCGAATTCGACCGGGCGACGGTCGAACTGACATTGCTCAGCGGCGTTGCCAGCACGTATGCGCAAACCTTGTCGCTACGCGAGCAGAGCCGCATCGCCGAACTCAATCTGGCCAACGCACAAAGCGTGCTGAAACTGGTGCAGACGCGGTTTGATTCAGGCTCGGCAACTGCGTTGGAACTGGCGCAACAGAAGAGCCTGGTCGCGGCCCAGCAATGGCAATTACCGCGCGTGCAACAGCAAGCCCAGGACGCGCTGATCAGCCTCGCCGCCCTGCTCGGCCGACCGGTGCAGCAACTGTCGACAACAGAGTCCTTCGATCACCTGCAGTGGCCAGACATCGCCGCCGGCGTGCCCAGCGAGTTGCTCACGCATCGTCCGGACATCGCACGCGCCGAAGCCCAACTGGCCGCCGCCGAAGCTGACGTCAAAGTCGCTCGCGCGGCCATGTTGCCGGCACTGACCCTGACCGCCCAACTCGGCTCGGGAGCCAATCAGTTCGACGATTTGATCCGCAGCCCTTTCTACAACCTGACCGCCGGACTGGTCGCACCGATTTTCAATAACGGTCGCCTCGGCGCGGAACGCGACAAGGCCTCTGCGCGCCAACAAGAGCTGCTGGAAACTTACCGTGGGGCGATCGTCAACGGTTTCGCCGATGTGGAAAAAGCGCTCAATAGCATTCGCCGCCTGGATGAGCAGCGGTTGTGGCAGAACGAAGAACTGAATCAGGCGCAGACCGCGTTCGACATCGCCCAGAGCCGTTACCAGGCCGGCGCTGAAGACTTGCTGACTGTCCTCGAAACCCAGCGCACCTTGTACGCAGCGCAGGATCAGAACGTGCAACTGCGCCTGGCGCGGATGCAGGCGAGCATTGCGCTGTACAAGGCGCTTGGTGGCGGGTGGCAGACCTTGTAATTGCGGCGACTGACAGATCGCCTTCGCGAGCAAGCTCGCTCCCACATTTGATCGTGTTCCATCAGCAGGAATGCGTTCTCATGCAGGAGTCAGCCAGCTCGCGATGGCGGTGGCTCAGGCAATTGAATGTCGACTGGTCGGGCGCTATCGCGAGCAGGCTCACTCCTACAGGGTGTCCGGGGTCAGTCCGGACATTGTGGGCTGACACATAACCCTGTGGGAGCGGGCTTGCTCGCGAAGAACGATAACGCAGCCCTCAAGTCGGGCTGGTTTTAGGCTTCAGATTGCGCGCATACCATGGCCGTTGCGGCACGCGGCGGAACAGGCCGGCGAGTTTTTCCTCGTCGGTGATGAAGGTGATGCGCAGCGCCAGTTTCATGGTTTCCGGATCCATCTCCACCGACTTGCCCATCTGCAACCCCGGCGTGGTGCTGCAGCCATGGGTGATCGGCCCGAGCCATGGGTCGTCGACCTCGACCCAGCGCCCCGGGGCAAACCATGGCACGCCATTGACCTGCAGCCGCGTGACTTCACCCGGATGGAAGCGCTCGTGGGCGCGGAACCAGTCCTCGATGCGATCATCGATCCAGCCATGGAAATGCCAGAACGTCGGGTTGACGTGGGAAGAAAACGGATCGCCGAGGAAATCATTTTCGGCGTTGTACCAGCGGGCCGCGAAGTCCGCCGGATCGCGGGCGAATGGCACCGGCTGACCGTTGGACGGATCGCGTGGCACGGAGGCCCAGCGCATGTGCAGCCAGTCATGCAGGCCCAGCTCGACTTCGGAGCCGAACTGGCCGAGGGTGAGCCGGGCCAGATACGCCGGATCGCGGTACTGCGACTCCCAGACCTGGAAGTTGCTTTCGTAGGTCTCGGCAGTCTTGATGTCGCTGACCCACTGACTGAATTCGTCATCACCCGCCGCCGTCCAGGTCGGCGGCAAGGCCGTACCGTCGTGGTTGTCGAAATAGCGGGCGAAGCCAACACGGTCGCGGATCAGCTCCGGCTGCGGCAGCGGGAAAAACGCCCAGGATGGCAGATCCTGCATCGAGCGCGCCGTCCCGAGCATGTGCCGGTGCATGAAGAAAAAGTCCACGCCCGAGCCATTGCGATCCTTGCGCGGGCCACGGGCATCGCGCTCCTTTTCACGCGGGCCGGGCTGCCAGCCGATGCCGCGCAAGGCCTCGCGTTTGTCCTCGGGCAGTTTGTGCCACTTGTCCCGGGTCGCATGCCACAACTGGTGAAACAGGCGATGCTCGGGAGAGATCAACCACGCCAGCAACGTCGGGTTGAGCGGCGTGCGCTCGCGCGCTTCGGGAAACAGCCGCTTGACGGCGACGAAGCGATTGTCCTGCGCCGGCAAGGCCAGCGCTCGATCCAGGCGCAAAGCCTTGCCGCTGAGGGTGCCACTGCCGGCATTGCCGAAGTCGGCCCAGACCTCATCGAGGATCATCTCCAGCTCATAGCTGATCTGGCCGTCGGCACCGATCAGGCGCCAGCTCAGTTTCGCCGCATCGGCTTTCGCGAGGTCGCCCAGAATTCGGTAACGCGGTGTTTCAGCGGAGCGCAGGCGCTCGGGCGTGTCGAGAAAACCGCACACGCCGCGTCCCTTCTGGCCGATGTCGAGAAATACTTGCAGGCCCTTGAGCGGCAAGCCTTCGAGGCCGGCATCGGCACCTTCAAAACGGATATCCCACACCCCGCGCAACGCATTCGCCAGGCGCTGTCCGGCCATGTCGGCGACGTCGAAAGACGCTTCGCCCGGGGTGATCGTCGGGTCCGGCTTCGTCCATTCACGATGCCCGAAATACGCCGCAGGCACGGCAGCGCCGGTCAGCGCCAGGCCCGCCATGAACCATCGTCGAGAAATCTTCATTGCCCTACCTGTGTCAGCCATGAAGCAGGCTTTATCCAAGCTAGAACGTTTGTTGCCCCGGCAAATTTAACGTGCCCGGCGATGATGACCCGTGGCGAGGGGATTCATCCCCGATGAGTTGCGAAGCAACTCCCATCCGACGCTGGCGGCGACACCAGAAGGGACGGCGCTCGCAGGCCTTGCGAGCGCTTCGCCCTCGATCGGGGATAAATCCCCTCGCCACAGTGTCAGGCTTAAATTTTGCCGCCAACCACTCGTTCTTCCCAGATAGCGAAGGCCCCCGCGCCTGCACCTCGATGGCGAACCTGACTGAGATGGCAATGACAAAACCACGTTCGAAAAAGGCTCTATTCATCGGCCTGCCGTTGGCCCTGGCGATCAGCGCCGGCGCAGGCTTTGCCGTGTGGCATCACTGGTTCAAGGACGACCTCGGCTACCCGGCCAAAGTCATGAAGCAGGCCGATGAGTTGCACGAACGCATGCTGTCTTTCGACAGCCATGTCAGCCTGACGCAAAATTTCGGCACCGATGGCCACGAAGCCGACAAGGACGGCGACGGCCAGTTCGACCTCGCCAAGGCCAACCGTGGGCGCCTGTCCGGCGCGGCCCTGACCATCTTCGGCTGGCCGGAAATGTGGAACGGCCCGAACGCCCCGCACAAGCCGACCCCCGGCTTCGTCGACGAGGCGCGCAACCAACAGGAAATCCGCTTCAAGATCATCTCCGGGATGGTTCGCGACTACCCCAATCAGGTCGCCATCGCCTACACCCCCGACGACTTCCGGCGTTTGCACGGCGAAGGCAAGTTCGCGATTTTCATCAGCATGCTCAACGCCTATCCGCTGGGCCACGACCTCAACCTGCTGGACCTGTGGACCGCGCGCGGCATGCGCATGTTCGGCTTCAGCTACATCGGCAACAACGACTGGGCCGATTCGTCGCGGCCGCTGCCATTTCTCAATGATTCGCCGGACGCCCTCGACGGCCTCTCGGATCTGGGCAAGCAAGCGGTCAAGCGCCTCAACGATCTGGGCGTGATCATCGACGTCTCGCAGATGTCGACCAAGGCCCTCGAGCAAGTCGCGCAACTGAGCCGCACACCGTTGGTGGCCTCGCATTCGGCACCGCGTGCGATGGTCGATATCCCGCGCAACCTCAGCGACAAGGAAATGCAGTTGATCAAAAACAGCGGCGGCGTGGTGCAGATCGTCGCGTTTTCGCAGTACCTGCGTCCGCTCACCCAACAAACCCAGGACAAGCTCAACGAGATGCGCAAGGACTTCGACCTGCCGCCGCTGCCGAACCTGGCGATGGCGCTGATGCCCGGCGACCCGATCATTGCCGCGTGGTCCGAGCAGAAGTTCGGCCAGTACGCCAGCCGCCTGTACGGCATCCTCGCAGAAGAACCGAAAGCCAGCCTCAAGGATCTGGGCGATGCCATCGATTACGCGGTGCGCAAGATCGGCATCGACCATGTCGGCATCAGCTCCGACTTCAACGAAGGTGGCGGCGTCAAAGGTTTCGAGAACGTCGGCGACATCCGTAACGTCACCGCCGAGCTGATCTCGCGCGGTTATTCCGAAGCGGACATCGCCAAGCTCTGGGGCGGCAACTTCCTGCGGGTCTGGGATCAGGTCGAGAAAGCCGCGAAACCGGCACTGGCCGCTGCGCCGGGAACTGCCCAGCCATGAGCAATCGTCGTGAGTTCTTGAAGCAGGCGGGGATTCTCGCGGCGGCGCTGCCACTGGGTGCGAGCCTGCCGAATGTCGCCGGTGCCGCGAGCGCTGCGCCCGTAACTGGCAACAAGTGGGCGCAGTTGCAGCAGCTGTTCGATCAGGATCCGGCGTATCTGCACTTCTCCAATTTCCTGATCACCTCACACCCGAAACCAGTGCGCGAGGCGATTGAGCGGCACCGCGCCGCCCTCGACAAAAATCCCGGCCTGGCCATGGATTGGGACCTCGGCGTGATCGAACAACGCGAAGAGAACGTCCGCGTCTGGGCCGGACGCTACCTGCAAGCCGACGCCAAACAGATCGCCCTGACCGGCAGCACCACCGAAGGTCTGGCGACGATCTACGGCGGCGTGCACGTGCGCCCCGATCAGGAAATCCTCACCACCGAGCACGAGCACTACGCGACCCACACCATCCTCGCCCTGCGTAGCGAACGCGACAGCACCCGGGTGCGCAAGATCCGCCTGTTCAAGGATTCGTACAGCGCCAGCAAGGCAGAAATCCTTGCTGCCATCGACGGCGCCATCCGCCCCGAAACCCGGGTGCTGGGCATGTGCTGGGTGCATTCGGGCAGCGGCATGAAACTGCCCATCGGTGAGATCGGCGCCATCGTCGACCGGCACAACCGTGGTCGCAGCGACGCCGACCGCATCGTTTACGTGGTCGACGGGGTGCATGGCTTCGGCGTGGACAACGTGAACTTCGCGCAAATGAACTGCGACTTCTTCATCGCCGGCACCCACAAGTGGATGTTCGGACCACGTGGCACCGGCATCGTCTGCAGCCGCTTCGCCGAGGTCAGATACGTCACCCCGATCATTCCGACGTTCTCCGAAGCCACGGCGTTTTCCACCACCATGACGCCCGGCGGCTATCACTCGTTCGAACACCGCTGGGCGCTGGACGAAGCGTTCAAATTGCATCTTGAGCTGGGCAAGGCCGAGGTCGAGGCGCGCATTTACGCGCTCAACAGCTACCTGAAACAACGCCTGCAGCAACGGCCGCAGATCGAACTGGTGACGCCACTGAGCCCCGAGCTGTCCGCCGGTTTCACCTTCTTCCGGGTCAAGGGCAAGGACAGCGACAAGATTGCCGCGCACCTGATGGCCAACCGTGTGGTGGCCGATGCCGTACACCGTGACGTCGGCCCGGTGATCCGCACCGCACCCGGGCTGCTCAACGACGAAGAGCAAATCGACCGCTTGCTGGCCGTGCTCGACCAGGCCCTTTGACCCGGACGCTCCCTTTTTTCTTTTAGCGAGACTCGCAATGAACAGTGAACTGCGTCGATTTTCCTTGAAGGCGCTGCCGGCGCTGATGCTCACCGCCCTCGCCGCCGGCCTGCTGCCGGGCGCTGCGCAGGCCGCCACTCCGCCTGCGCCGGGCAAGGTGTTCAAGGACTGCAAGGACTGCCCGGAAATGGTCGTGCTGCCCACCGGCACATTCACCATGGGCACCCCGGAGGATGAGGTCGGCCGCGAGCCGGATGAAGGGCCGCTGCACCCGGTGACGTTTGCCAAACCGCTGGCGATCAGCCGTTTCCAGATTCTGCGCGGCGAGTGGGACGCCTACCTCAAGGACAGCGGCTACAAAATGCCCGACGGCGACACTCGCCCCGGTCGCGCGTGCAAGGCCGGGATCCCGGATTATCAGGGCAGCGACCCGCGCAAGCAGTACACCGACAAGCACCCGGCAGTGTGCATGGATTTCCCGGAGGTCGAAGCTTACGTGGCCTGGCTGTCGAAGAAGACCGGCCAGCAATACCGGCTGGTCAGCGAGTCGCTGCGTGAATACGCCGCCCGCGCCGACAGCACGGGGCCGTTCCCCTTCCCGTTCGACGAGGGCAAGGAATACAGCATCGCCAAACACGCCAATACTTACGGCGCCGCCGATGGCTACAACTTCACCGCGCCGGCCGGCAGCTTTCCGGCCAACGCCTTCGGCGTCTACGACATGCACGGCAATATTTATGAGTGGACCGCCGATTGCTACAACGAGAACTACGTTGGCGCGCCAAGCGATGGCAGTGCCTGGCTGAGCGGCAAGTGCGAAGTGCGGCGCATCCGTGGCAACGACTGGGGCGAGGCACCGGTGTTCTCGCGCTCCGGCAACCGCAACGCCACTTTCACCGACACCCGTGGCGACTGGATCGGCTTCCGGGTCGCCCGCGATCTTTAACGCCATCGCCCGGCTAAATTAGCCGTCCTGCCAGTCGTTCTACAGGTGGGCGCGATCCTCCATGGCGCGCCCACCGCCCTCTACGTCATCCAGGCGAACCCACGCGCAGTGCCGGTGTTCGCCGCTCCTTCAAGCAGGGAACCTCCATGAGCAAACCAACACGCGGGGTGATCAATGAATTGTTCGCCCTGCTCAAACCCTTTCGACTGATCGTCAGCGTGTCGATCCTGCTCGGCATGGTCGGTGGCCTGAGCGTCACCGCACTGCTGGCGACCATCAACAACGTGCTGCACGCCGAGGGCGCACTGACCAGCACGATGGTCGCGGTGTTCGCCGGCCTGTGCCTGCTGGCCCTCACCAGCTCGATCTTCTCCGACATCGGCACCAATTTCGTCGGCCAGCACATCATCGCCAAATTGCGCAAAGAGCTTGGCGAGAAAGTCCTCTCGGCGCCGATCGAGCAGATCGAGCGCTATCGCAGCCATCGGCTGATTCCGGTGCTGACCCACGATGTCGACACCATCAGCGACTTCGCCTTCGCCTTTGCGCCGCTGGCGATTTCCCTGACCGTGACCCTCGGTTGCATGGGCTACCTGGCGATGTTGTCGTGGCCGATGTTCCTGATGATGGCGGTGGCGATCCTGATCGGCACGGTCATTCAGTACATCGCACGCGGGCGCGGCATGCAGGGATTCCTCAAGGCCCGCGACTACGAAGACGAGTTGCAGAAGCACTATCACGCAGTCGCCGAGGGCGCCAAGGAACTGCGCATCCACCGCCCGCGCCGGCATCGCATGTTCGTCTCGGGCATCGAAGGCACGGCCGACAAAATCTGCGACACGCAGGTGCGTTCGGTGAACATTTTCGTGGTCGCCAAGACCTTGGGGTCGATGCTGTTCTTCGTGGTGATCGGCCTGGCGCTGGGCCTGCAATCGCTGTGGCCGAGCGCCGACAAAGCGGTGATGAGCGGCTTCGTGCTGGTGCTGCTGTACATGAAAGGGCCGCTGGAACACATCATTGGCACCCTGCCGATCGTCAGTCGTGCGCAAATCGCGTTCCGCCGGATCGCCGACCTGTCCGAGCAATTCTCCTCGCCCGAGCCGCACCTGCTGCTCAGTGATCAGGGCCATCAAAAGACCCCGGTGCACAGCCTGGAACTGACCGATGTCTCGTACAGCTTCCCGACGGTAGAAGGCGCCAAGCCGTTCCGGTTGGGGCCGGTGAACCTGAAAATCGAACAGGGCGACATCATTTTCATCGTCGGCGAAAACGGCTGCGGCAAGACCACGCTGATCAAGTTGCTGCTGGGCCTGTACGCGCCGCAGCAAGGCGAAATCCGCCTCAATCAGCAGCTCGTCGATGCCGCCAACCGCGACGATTACCGCCAGTTGTTCACCACGATCTTCGCCGACTATTACCTGTTCGACGACGTGGTCCAGGGCGACACGCATATCCCGGAAGACGCCAACCAATACCTGGAGCGCCTGGAAATTGCGCACAAGGTCAGCGTGCGTGACGGCTCATTCACCACCACCGACCTGTCCACCGGCCAGCGCAAGCGTCTGGCCCTGATCAACGCCTGGCTGGAAGAGCGTCCGGTGCTGGTGTTCGACGAGTGGGCCGCCGATCAGGACCCGACCTTCCGGCGGATTTTCTACACCGAGCTGCTGCCGGACCTGAAGCGTCTGGGCAAGACCATCATCGTCATTTCCCACGACGATCGTTACTTCGATGTAGCAGACCAACTGGTGCGCATGAGCGCCGGCAAAGTGGTCACTGAGCTGCAACCCGCCTGACTGTGAAAATTTTGTAAAAAAATGGCGTTGAGCTTTCCGGTTTTCGGAAGGCTCAACGTCTTACTAACAGTTAATAGAAATAGTTCTCAGTCAACACTTTGAAGAGTAGAAGAACAATGCCCGCACCGCACGGACTCCACCCGCTCGCCAAGGCTCTGCTGATCCGCCGCTCCTTCCGTTGCACCTTGCCCGCGTTCTGCGCCATGGCCCTGACTGTGCCGATGATCGGCCAGGCCCAGGCCGCCGCCGTGGCGATCAATATTCCTGCACAGTCGCTGGGGAGCGCGTTGCAGGAATTCGGTCGCCAGACCAACCTCCAAGTGCTGTACAGCCCGGATGAAGTCAGCGGCCTGCGCAGCAGCGCCGTCAGTGGCAACCTGGAACCGACCGCCGCCATCGCGCAACTGCTGCAAGGCACCAACATCGCCTACAGCGTCGAAGGCAACAACGTCGCCTTGCGTTCGCGCAGCACCGGCGGCGCCAGCCTCGATCTGGCCCCGACCAGCATTTCCGCCACCGCCGAATCGGCCTGGGGCCCGGTCGACGGTATCGTCGCCAAGCGCAGCGCCACCGGTTCGAAGACCGATTCGTCGCTCAAGGAAATCCCGCAGACCATCAACGTCGTCACTCAAGACGAAATCAAGATGCGCGGCTCGAAGACCGTCACCGAGGCCCTGCAATACACGCCCGGCATGACCGGCGGCGGTTTCTCGGATCGAGTGAAGATCTTCGACGAACCGACCTCCCGTGGCTTCTCCCCTACTCCGCTGTACCTCGACGGCCTGCACATGCCTTACGGCGGCGGCAGCACCGGCGGTTCGCTGCAGATCGACCCGTACACCCTGGAGCGCGTCGAAGTGCTCAAGGGCCCGGCCTCGGTGCTGTACGGCCAGAACCAGCCGGGCGGTATCGTCAACATGGTCAGCAAGCGTCCGACCGCGACCCCGCTGCACGAAGTGAAGCTCGGTGGCGGCAGCTATGACCGCAAGTACGGTGCCTTCGACCTCGGCGGCCCGATCGACGACCAGGGCGAATTCCTCTACCGGCTGACCGGTGTGGTCAACGACAGCGGCTCGGCCATCGACTACGCCAGCCAGAACCGCATGCTGCTGGCGCCAAGCCTGACCTGGCTGCCCAACGACCAGACCACCATCACCGTGTTCGGTCAGTACCAGAAAGATCACGACGTACCGGAAGCTCAGGGCCTGCCCGCCAACGGCACCGTACATCGCAGCCAGGCCGGGCGCATCAGCCGCAGCCTGTTCCTCGGCGAGCCGGACGTGAACAAGTACCACCGCGAGCAGTTCGTCGTCGGTTACGAGATCGCTCACGAGCTCAACGACGTCTGGACCCTGAAGCAGAACGCGCGTTACGCCGACATCAACGACCAGTACGTGGCGCCGCTGCACGGTTATGCGTTCCCGACCAACCCGGTCACCGGCCTCAACGACGGCAGCTACCAGAGCCGTTATGCGGTGGACTGGTCGCAGCACAATAAGGTCTACGGCATCGATAACATTGCCCAGGCCAAGTTCCACACCGCCGACGTCGAGCACACCGTGCTGCTGGGTGTGGACTACTACCACTACAATTCGAAATTCCTCGGCCTGTACGACCGCACCGCTCCAGGTCTGGATCTGTACAACCCGGTGTATGGCAGCCAGATCAATTTCCGTCAGCCGTACAAATGGGACAACACCATCACCCAGACCGGCCTGTACGCTCAGGATCAACTCCGCTGGAACCAGTGGTTCCTGACCCTCGGCGGTCGGTATGACTTCGCCGAAACCGACAACAAGCAACCGCTGAGCGGCGGCCACAGCAACCAGAAGGACGAGAAGTTCACCGGGCGTGCCGGCCTGGGCTACGAGTTCGACAACGGCATCACGCCGTACGTCAGCTACGCCGAATCGTTCCTGCCGCAAACCGGTACCGACATGAGCGGCGGCGCCTTCGAACCGACCACCGGCAAGCAGTACGAAGTCGGCGTCAAGTACGAGCCGAAGTCGATCGACGGCTTCATCCAGCTGTCGGCGTACCAGATCGACCAGGACAATATGCTCACCACCGACCTCAACAACCCGGGCTTCAGCACCCAGAGCGGCTCCGTGCGTTCGCGCGGTATCGAGCTGGAAGGCAAGGTCAACGTCACCCGCAACCTGCGCGTGCTGGCGGCGGTGTCGCGTAACCAAACGAAGTGGGAGAAGGACAACGACGGTCGCGAAGGTCGCACTCTGGCCATGCGTCCACCGCTGACCGCCTCCGCGTGGGTCAACTACGACTTCGACATCTCTACCGCCCTCGCCGGTTTCGGCATGGGCCTGGGCGCCCGTTACGTGCGCAGCAGCTACGGTTCGGATTACGAGTCGGACTCGTTCCAGATTCCGTCCTATACCGTGTATGACGCCATGGTCTCTTACGACTTGGAGAAATCGCCGCTGCATGTCAAAGGCGTGAAGCTGCAAGCCAACCTGCAGAACCTCACTGACGAGAAGTACGTTGCCGCGTGCAATGGCACCCTCGACTGCTACTACGGCGAAGGCCGGACCATGACTGCTGACGTGACCTACAACTGGTAATACGTTTAGCGCTCACTGAAACGCCGGCATTTGCTGGCGTTTTTTTTTGGGGACTTGGCGGCCTTTGGGCCGACCAGGCTCTTGGGGTTTTGGGTGTATATCCGTTTCTGCGGGTGTTGCTGCTGGCGGTTTCGCTCTTACAGCGAGTCCCTTTTTCAAACGCCAAAAAGGAACCAAAACGCTTTGCCCCCGGCGTACGGCACTTCGCTGAGGCTCAGTGTTCCCTCGCTACGGTGTCCATCCGGGGCATCGCCTACGGTTTGCTTCGCTGCACCTCCTCTCGATGTATGCGGCTTCGCCGCATGGCGCTGCGCGCCTATCCCCCGGATGGACACCTACGCTCGGCCTGCCGAAGGGGCAAAAAATCAAAAGCCAAAGCAAGATCAAAAACCACATCAAAAACCCCTCACCCTAGCCCTCTCCCGGAGGGAGAGGGGACTGATCGAGGTGTTTGGGGGAGCTACGCAGACATGAAATACCGAGTCGAACTCAGGTTCTGAAAGGCTCACGAATTGGCTCCCTCTCCCTCGGGAGAGGGCTGGGCGGGCGGCGTTCCGATGAGGGGCAAATCCACCACAAAACCAAATCCGAACACCCGCTCTGCACCACTCAATAGGCCGAGTGTCAGCTCGCCTGCTTTTGATCTTGATCTGTAAGGCGACGTCGGAAGGCTGAGTGGAGGGATTCATCCGGGGGTGGGAGCGCAGCGACCGTTTGGCGCAGCCAAACACAGCGAGAGGAGGTGCAGCGAAGCAAACCGGAGGCGCTGCGCCCGGATGGAGCCCGGAGCGAAGGGACCCCGAGCCCCAGCGAGCGGGCCGAACGTAGGAGCAAGCGTTTTTTTGCTTACTTTTTTTAGGCGTTTGTAAAAAAAGTGAGTCGCCGTAAGGGCGAAACCCTAGGCGGCCGTTACCGCAGCAACGGATATTCACCCCACCCACCTACCCCATCAAGCCAAATCAAACACCTCTACCAAACGCCCAGCAATCAACCCCAGCGCCTCTTCAGCCTCATCAACAATCGCCCCCATCCGCATAAAGTCATGGGTCATGCCCGAGTACACCTGCAAATCCACAACAACCCCCGCCGCCTGCAAATGCCGGGCATACGCCACCCCCTCATCATGCAACGGATCACACTCGGCCAACACCATCAACACCGGCGCGACATCGGCCGGAACTTCGCCGAGCAACGGCGAGAAACGCGGATCAAGACGATCGCTGGCATCACGCTGATAGTGCGCGTAGAACCACTGCAGCGAAGCCTTCTCCAGCAGATAACCTTCGGCGAAACGCTCGATCGAAGGCGTAGTGCGACTGGCATCGGTGACCGGATAAATCAGCACCTGCAAACGCGGCTGCACAGCAGCATCCGTCAGTTGCGCAGCCAGCACCGTGGCCAGGCTGCCACCAACGCTGTCACCGGCAATCGCCAGCCGTGCCGTGTCGATGCCCAGATCAGCCGCACTCGCCACCAGCCAGTCCCAGGCATCACGGGCATCGTCGGCCGCTGTCGGGAAACGATGTTCCGGCGCCAGTCGATACGCCACCGACAGCACCACACAATCGGCCAGCGCGGCCAACGCGCGGCACAGCGAATCATGCGAGTCGAGGCTGCCGACCACATAGCCGCCGCCATGGAAATACAACAGTGCCGGACGACCGGCACCCGCCTGCAACGGATGATTGCTGTAGATCCGTGCGTTCAACAGTGCACCGTCACGCACCGGCAATTGCAGCTCATCCACCACGACCAGTTCTTCACCGCCGGCGTCCATCAGCAACGATGACTGATCGAATTGTTCACGGGCCTCGCTCGGGGTCAGCTCATGCATGCCGACGCGTTTGCCACTGGCCCGGCCGTTGCCGACCAATTGCAGAAATGCGGCGATATCAGGATTCAATGACATTCAAATCTCCAAAGCGATCGGGCGCCATCAGCGCCCGATCGGTTTTGCTTGGGTTTCACAGCAGGTTTCAGGACATGACTACTGATTCAACGATCTGGCCGAGCATTTCTTCAGCCTCGGACAGGAAAGTTTCATCGCGCGGGATCTGGAAGTGCCCGCAATCCAGCCATTCGCCGCCCATGCCCGGCTGGCCGAGTTGCGCCGCCAGTTCGAGTGCTTCGACCTCGCGACCCAAGGTCCACCAGCACGTCGGATTGACGGTCAGCGGCGCACAGCGCTCAAGCTTGAGCGACAACTGCTTGAGCCGGCGCGCCACGCTGAACACCTGCGCCAGTTCTTCGGCACCCAGCGCCACATAAGTCGACGCCCCGCGCTCGGCGCTCATGGCACGCTGGAACAGCGCGCGCAGGTTGTGCGGCGTTTCCTCACCGTCGATAGACAAGTCCGAAGCGGCGTCCGGCAGCGTCACCTGCAGGAAGTCGCGCAGGTCGGCTTGCCAGTCATCGACAGCCCCGGCGTCGACCGCCGCCGACGGCACGAAGCTGTCGACCAGCCCGACAAACTTGACCTGTTGCCCGGCCTGCTCCAGTTGCGCGGCGATCAACATCGCCAGCGTTCCGCCCAGCGACCAGCCCAGCAGGTGATACGGCCCCTGCGGCTGTTTCTGGCGAATCTGCGCCAGGTAATCACTGGCCATTTCCTGCAGCGAGGTGTCGTTGAACGCCGGATCCAGCAGCATCCGCGACTGAATCGCCAACAGCTGGCGTTGACCGCTCAGGCGCCGCGCCAGCGGCTCGTAGTCGAACACCGTGCCGAAACCGGCGTGCAGGCAGAACAACGGCGCCACGCCCCTGACCTCGGCGTTCATCGCCAGCAACCCGGAGGCTTTTTCCGCCGTGCCCTGAACGCTCGCTACCAGTTCGCCGATGCTCGGTTTCTGCATCAGGTCGCGCAGTTTCAGGCTCAGGCCCTGAGCCTTGAGCACACGGCTGCGGGCCACCACTTGCAGGCTGAGGATCGAGTCGCCACCCAGTTCGAAGAAGTTGTCGCTGAGCCCGACCCGTTCGATTTTCAGCACCTCCTGCCAGATCTTCGCCAGGGCTTTTTCCAGCTCGGTGCGCGGCTCGACGTAGGCTAGGCGCTGTTCGGCGTCCGGATTCGGCAGGGCTTTGCGGTCGAGTTTGCCGTTCGGCGTCAGCGGCATGCGCTCAAGCACCATCAGGTGTGCCGGCACCATGTAATCCGGCAGGCTGGCCTTGAGTTGCTCGCGCAGACGTTCGCCCAATCCGTCGGCCGGCGTCTCGGCAGCGGCCAGTACGTAGCCGAGCAGTTGCTTGCCGCTGAGACCCTCGCGGGCCACTACGGCGGCGTCACGCACGCCCGGCTGCTGCTTGAGGCGCGCTTCGATTTCACCCAGCTCGATGCGGAAACCACGAATCTTCACCTGATGGTCGATCCGCCCGAGATAGTCGACAGTGCCGTCGGCACGTTGGCGCACCAGGTCGCCGGTGCGGTACAGGCGACTGCCGTCGGCGCTGAACGGGTTGGCAACGAAACGTTCGGCGGTGCCACCGGCACGCCCCAGATAACCGCGAGCCAACGCGCCACCCAAGTACAACTCACCGGCAATGCCGGCCGGCAGCGGGTTGAGGTCGCTGTCGAGCACATAACCGCTGCGCTCGCCGACCACGCTGCCGATCGGCGCATAGGCCGCGCCGCATTGATCGTCGACCGCGGCCTTCCAGATCAGCGGCGTGACCACCGTTTCAGTCGGGCCATAGCCGTTGATGATGTACTGCGGTTGCAGTGCGCGTTTGGCCAGTTCGAAACTCGCCACCGGCACCGCATCCCCGCCGAAGCAGTAGATCCGCACCGGCGGCGGATTGCCGTGCTGTTCGGCGTGTTCGGCCAGTTGTTGCAGGTACACCGGCGGGAACGCGGCCACGGTCACGCCATGCTGATGCAGGGCGTCGTAGGTTTGTTCGGCCGTCCACAGGCTGTCGTCGCGAATCAGCAAACGAGCGCCGTGCGTCAGGGTGGTCAGCCAGCGCTCATGCGCGCCGTCGAAGGCGAACGACATGAAGTGCAACTCGCAATCGGCTGCGCTCATTTCGTAACGCTGACCGATCGCCTGGCAGTGCATCGCCAGCGGCCCGTGCGCCACGCCGACACCTTTCGGCTGACCGGTGGAGCCGGAGGTGTAGATCACGTAGGCCAAGTTGCCCGGCTGCACTGCCACCTGCGGTGCCGACGGCGGCTGAGCGCGCAGGTCCAGTTGATCGAGTTCCAGCACATGCAGGTTGGCCTGGGTCGGCAGCACCTGACGCAGACTCGAATCGCTGAGCAGCAAGGCGATGCCCGAATCGTGCATCAGATAACTCAAGCGCTCGCGCGGATAGGTCGCGTCCAGCGGCACATAGGCGCCACCAGCCTTGAGCACCGCCAACAGCGCGACAATCATGTTTTCGCTGCGTGGCAGGGCCACACCGACCCGCACTTCCGGACCGACACCTTCGGCGATCAGCGCATGCGCCAGACGATTGGCCCGCGCTTCGATCTGGCCATAACTGAAGGCTTGCTCATTGAAGATCACTGCGGTTTGTTCGGCACGCTGCGCGGCCCACCCGGCAACGCGCTGGTGCACCAGCGTGGTCTGCGCTTGCGCGACAACGTCCGGCGCGTGCGCGACTTGCCCGGTCGGCAGACCGATGCGTCCCAGCGCCTGCCCGGCGTCCTGAACCAGTGCGGTGAGCAGGCCTTCCATGTTGCTGCGGATGCCTTCCACGGTCGCCAGATCGAAGTGTTCGCGCAGGAACATGTACTCGATCACCAGCCCGTCTTCGAGGGTGACCATCAGGTCCATCGGGAAGTTGGTCAGGCCCGAGTTATTGATCTCGCCAAACTTCAGCGAATCATCGCGCCACTCGCGCAGCGCCTGATCGATCGGGTGGTTCTCGAACACGATGATGCTGTCGAACAGCGACTGCCCGGCACGCCCGCCCCAACGCTGGACGTCGGTCAGCGGGGTGTATTCGCGCTCGCGCATCTCCAGGTTGAAATCCTGCAACTCGCGCAACCAGGCGCCCACGGCCTGCTCGGCCGGCACGTCCTTGATCACCGGCAAGGTGTTGATGAACAGACCGAGGATCGATTCCGAGGCCGGCAAACTCGCCGGACGCCCCGCCACCGTCGCGCCGAACGCTACGCAACGCTGGCCGCTGTAACGGCTGAGCAGCACCAGCCATGCGCCCTGCACCAAGGTGTTGAGGGTGATCTGCTGCGCCTGGGCAAAGGCTTTCAACTGTTCGGTGCGGGCCTCGCCCAGACGGCTGTACAGCGCCTGGTGACCGCGACCGCTGCCGGTGCGCGTCACCGCGTCCGCCAGATAGGTCGGCTCGTCGAGCCGGCTCAGGTGCTGACGCCAGAAACCTTCGCTGGCATTCGCGTCCTGCTGCTGCAGCCAGTTGATGTAACCGCGGTACGGCACCGCGTCGGCCAGTGGTCGTCCGGAATACTGGCTCAGCACTTCACCGATCAACTGCGAACTGCTCCAGCCGTCGATCAGGATGTGATGGTAAGTCCAGATCAGTTGATAGCTGTGCTCGCTGACTTGCACCAGCGTCAGCCGTTGCAGCGGTGGCTGGTCAAGGTCGAAGCCCTTGGCCCGCTCGGCATCCGCCAGGCCTTGCAAGGCTTCGGCCGAATGATCCTGCTCACGCCAGTCGAGCAGACTGAACGGCAACTGCGGATCGGCGAGCACGAATTGCAGCGGCTCGGCCATGTCCTGCCAGAGGAAACCGGTGCGCAGAATGTCGTGGCGACGGCTGACGGTTTCCCACGCGGCTTGCAGACGCAGCGGCTCAAGGCCCTGCACCGGAACGCTCAACTGGTTGACGTACAGGTCCGCTTCCGGCGAATTCAGGCCGAGGAACAGCATGCCCTGCTGCATCGGCGACAAGCGATAGAGCCCGTCGAGTTGCCCCGCCGGCAGTGGCAGTTGCGCCACTTGCGCCTCGCTCAAGCCGTGCAGCGGCAGGTCGATCAGCGCCGGGTCCGGCGCCACACGCCCTTCGGCAGCCTGCACGCACAGGGCCAGTTGCTGAATGGTCGGTTGCTGGAACAGGTCTTTCGGGCTCAGCTCCAGCCCTTGCTGACGGGCGCGACTGACCACCTGAATCGAGATGATCGAATCGCCGCCCAAGGCAAAGAAACTGTCGTGGGTGCTGACCTGCTCAAGGCCCAGCACCTCTTTCCAAATCTCCACCAACATTTGCTCGGTGGCATTCGCCGGTTCGACGTGCAACTGCGCGGCACTCAGCTCCAGTGCTGGCAGGCGCTTGCGATCGATCTTGCCGTTGGGGGTCAGCGGCAGCTGCGCCAGCCACAGGCGGTGGCTCGGCACCATGTAATCCGGCAAGGTCGCGCCCAGCCAGTTGCCGAGGGTTTGCTGCAGTGCGGCCTGTTGCTCGGCGCTGGCCTCGATGATCGCCGGATCGCTCGGCACCAGATAGGCAATCAGTTGCTGACTGCCCGACACTTCGCTGGCCACGACCACCGCTTCACGCACGGCGGCATGCGCCAGCAGACGCGCTTCGATTTCGCCCAGTTCGATACGCAAGCCGCGAATTTTCACCTGATGGTCGATCCGGCCCATGTACTCCAGCTCGCCCTCCTCGCGCTGACGAATCAGGTCGCCGGTGCGGTACATGCGCTCGCCGTTGCCGACGAACGGATTCGGTACGAAGCGCTCGGCGGTCATCGCTGCACGCCCCAGATAACCGCGCGTGATGCCGGCGCCAGACAGGTACAGCTCGGCCGAAACGCCTTGCGGAACCGCGTGCAGATCGACATCCAGCAGATGACTGGCGCTGTGCTCGAGCGCACGCCCAATCCGTGCCTGACCGCCAGCACTGCGGCGGGTCCAGGTCGAGTAAGTGGTGTCTTCCGACGGGCCGTACAGGTCGTAGACGTGCTCGACCGTCGACTGCTGATACAACGCCTCCACCAGCGCTTGTTTCAGCGGCTCACCCGCCAGGTTGATGATGCGCACGCTTGGCGGAATCTGCCCGGCACGTTGCAGCGCGGCGATCGCCGATGGCACGGTGTTGATCAGGCGCACCTGATCGCGGGCCGGCAGTTGCGCCAGCTCCAAGGCATTACGCGCGATGATCAGCGAGCCGCCGTTGGCCAACGTGACGAACAGCTCCCAGACCGACAGGTCGAAGCACACCGACGTCGAGGCCAGCACGCCTTGGATGTCGTCGCGGCTATAGACCTTGGCCGACCAGTCGATCAGCGCCATGACGTTGCGATGGGCAATGGCTACGCCTTTCGGTTTGCCGGTGGAGCCGGAGGTGTAGATCACGTAGGCCAGGTTGCCCGGCTGCACCGCAGTCTGTGGCGCAACAGTCGAATAGCCGCTCAGCGACAGCTGATCCATCAGTAGCACTTGGGTTTCGCTCGGCACGCTCAGGATCTCCGCAACCGCCTGCTCGGTGAGCAACACCCGCGCCCGGCTGTCTTCGAGCATGTAGGCCACGCGATCCGCCGGGTAGTCCGGGTCCAGCGGCACATAGGCGCCACCGGCCTTGAGCACCGCGAGCAAGGCAATCAGCAACTGCTCGGAACGCGGCATGGCCACGCCCACGCGCACTTCCGGACCGACACCCAGCTCAAGCAGCTTGTGCGCCAGACGATTGGCCCGCGCGTCCAGTTCGGCGTAGGTCAGTTGCGTATGGGCAAAGGTCACCGCCAAGGCATCCGGGGTCGCCGCCACTTGATAGGCGATGGCTTGATGGATGCACAGATCGGTGGAGAAGTCGGTACTCACCTGCGGGCTGTGCTCGATCAGGTTCAGTTCACTGAGCGAACGCTCCCCCGACTCGCTCATCTGCCCGAGCAAGCGCTGCAGATACCCGGCCAGTTGCACCACGCTGTGCGCGGCAAAGCTTTCGCACTGGTAGCTGAAGTGCATCGACAACTCGTCGCTCAAGTGCACCAGCAGCGTCAGCGGGTAGTTGGTCTGCTCATGATTGTGGATTTCACCGAAGCGCAGTTCTTGCGGTGCACCCTGCGCCAGCGCCTCGGACACCGGGTAGTTCTCGAACACCAGAATGTTGTCGAACAGCGCCTCACCGTTGCGCTCGGCCCAACGCTGAATATCGAACAGCGGGGTGTGCTCATGCTCACGCAAGGCCAGGTTCTGCGCCTGCACGCTCTGCAACCATTCGCCAACGCTCGATGGCGAATGCGGACTGGCGATGACCGGCAAGGTGTTGATGAACAGACCAATCTGCTGCTCGACCCCTTTGAGCTCGGCCGGACGACCCGCCATCGTGGCGCCGAACGCCACACACGGCTGGCCGGTCAGGCGCTGCAACAGCAGCAGCCAAGCCGCCTGAATCAGCGTGTTGAGGGTGACTTTCTGCTGGCGCGCGAACTCGCCCAGACGCCGCGTCTGCTCAGCGTCGAGCACGCAGAAATGTTCACCGTGGCCGTCGCGCGGTGCATCGCCGCGCTGCGCCTGCAACGCTTGCGCGAGCATGGTCGGCGCTTGCAGGTCAGCCAGTTGCGCGGTCCAGTAACGCTCGCTGGCCTGCACGTCCTGGCGCTGCAGCCATTCGATGTAATCGCGGTAACGCCCGGCCAGTGGCGGCTGGGCAACCCCGCTGTAACGCTGCAGGACTTCGCCGAGCAACTGCGAGTTGCTCCAGCCGTCCATCAGGATGTGGTGGTTGGTGTAGATCAAGTGGCAGCGCTGCTCGTCCAGCCGCACCACGACCATGCGCAACAGCGGCCCTTGGCTCAGGTCGAAACCTTGCGCCTGTTCGGCTGCGGCCAGTGCATTCAGATCGCTCTGGCAATCGTCGCGATCACGCCAGTCGAGCACGCGAAACGGCATGTCCAGTTGCTTGTGCACCACCTGCACCGGACGCGCCAGTTCACCCTGCCAGACAAAACTGCTGCGCAGGATGTCGTGGTTGTCCACCGCCGCTTGCCAGGCCTGCTGGAAGCGTTGCGGATCGAGGCCTTCGACATCGAGCCGGACCTGGTTGATGTAATCGCCGGTGGCCTGCTCGTAAAGGCTGTGGAACAACATGCCCTGCTGCATCGCCGACAGCGGATACACATCGGCGACCAGCCGTGGCGCCAGCGGGAACTGATCGAGCTGCGCCTGCGTCAGGCCGGCCAGCGGGAAGTCCGACGGGGTCAGGCCTTCGACCCCCGGGGTCAGGCAATGGCCGATCAACGCTGCGAGTTCTGCGGCGTAATCTGCGGCCAGGGCTTCGATCACCGCGCTGTCGAAGCGCTCACTACTGAACGTCCAGCCCACCCGCAGCTCGCCGCCATACACCTGACCGTTGAGGGTCAACCAGTTGCCCAGCGGCGCCTCCGGGCTCTGATCGAGGCCGGCGTTGTCCGGCGACGGCACGAACAGCGCAGCCTCGTCGCCAGCGAAACTGCCGTCGAACTGCCCAAGGTAGTTGAAGGTGATGCGCGGGCTCGGCAAGGCCTGCAAGCTCTGCTGCGCGCGGGCATCACCGAGGTAACGCAAGGCGCCGAAACCGATGCCCTTGTTGGGGATCGAGCGCAGTTGTTCCTTGATCTGCTTGATCGACTCGCCAAGCGTGTCTGCCGGTGTCAGGCGCACCGGGAACAGGCTGGTGAACCAGCCCACCGTGCGGGTCAGATCGACGCCGTTGAACAGTTCTTCGCGGCCATGGCCTTCGAGCTGGATCAGCGTCGACGCCTGCCCGCTCCAGCGTCCAATGACCCGCGCCAGCGCCGTCAGCAACAGATCGTTGACCTGAGTGCGGTACGCCGCCGGGGCCTCTTGCAGCAGTTGGCGGGTCAGCTCGGTGCCGAGCCGGGTTTGTACGGTCTGGGCCAGACGATTGTCCTGACTGGCGTCAACGCGTTTGCACGGCAGATCGGTACTTACATCGCTCAGGCAGGCCTGCCAATAATCCAGTTCGGCCTGCAACGCCGGGCTGTTGGCGTAACGCTGCAAATGCTCGCCCCAGTCCTTGAAGGCGCTGGTCCGGGACGGCAGGCTCAACGGCTGATCATTCAGCAATTGCTGATAAGCGTTTTGCAGGTCTTCCAGCAGAATCCGCCACGACACGCCGTCCACCGCCAAGTGATGAATCACCAACTGCAGACGCTGCGTGCCATCGGCCAGATTCGCCAGCACCGCACGCAGCAACGGCCCGTGTTGCAGATCGAGACTGCGCTGGGCGCGATTGCCCAAGGCTTCAAGGGCGGCGGCATCGGCCACGTCCTCCTGCCAGAGCAGGCTCTGCGGCAGCGCTTCGACCGCGCAGTGCTCGGCCTGCCACACGCCATCGCGCTGGGTGAAGCTCAGGCGCAAGGCATCGTGATGAGCCACCAGTGCGCGCAACACTTGCTCGACTTTTTCCGCGTCCAGCGTCTGCCGCGGTTGCAGCAGCACCGACTGGTTCCAGTGGTGACGCTGCGGAATCTCGTCGGCGAAGAACTGCTGCTGGATCGGCAGCAGCAACGCTGCACCGCTCGCGGCTTGCTGATCAATCGTCGATTCGTCGCCACCCCACTGCGCGACCAGTGCCAGACGCTGCACGGTCTGGTGCTGGAACAGGTCTTTGGGATTGAGGCGAATGCCGGCCTGACGGGCACGGCTGACCACCTGAATCGAGATGATCGAGTCGCCGCCCAATTCGAAGAAGTTATCGTGGATGCCGACTTGCGGCAGCTTCAGCACGTCCTGCCAGATCGCGGCCAGTCCCTGCTCCATCGCGCTTTGCGGCGCCTGATAGGTCTGCTGCGCCTGGCTGGCGTCCGGTGACGGCAAGGCATTGCGGTTGAGTTTGCCGTTGGCGGTCAACGGCAATTGCGCCAGCAGCAACAGGTGCGCCGGGACCATGTGATCCGGCAGATTGGCCTTGAGTTCGGCGCGTACGCTGTCGCGCCACAGCGCCTGTTCGGCCGGGCTTGCGTCGAGCAGCGCGGCGTCGCCTGGCACCAGATACGCCACCAGTTGCTGACCACTGGGGCCCGGCAGCGCCAGCACCACGGCCTGGCGCACGGCAGCCTGTTCCAGCAGTTGCGCTTCGATCTCGCCGAGTTCGATACGGAAACCGCGAATCTTCACCTGATGGTCGATCCGGCCGATGTATTCGATCATGCCGTCGGCGCGATAGCGCGCCAGGTCACCGGTACGGTACAGACGCCCGCCATCGGCGGCGAACGGGTCGGGAATGAAGCGCAGGCTGGTCAGATCCGCGCGGTTCAGGTAACCGCGAGCCAGGCCGGCGCGACCGACGTACAGCTCACCGATGCAGCCTTTGGCGACCGGGTTCAGATCTCCGTCGAGCAAGTACCAGGACAGGTCGGGAATCGGTTCGCCGATCGGGCTGCTGGCGTCACGCTGCAAGTCGGCCAGCGAAATCGGTCGGTAGGTCACGTGCACGGTGGTTTCGGTGATGCCGTACATGTTGATCAGTTGCGGTGCCTGATCGCCGAAACGCTCGAACCATGGACGCAGGCTCTTGACCTCCAGCGCCTCGCCGCCGAACACCACGTAACGCAGCGCCAGTGCTTGCGCCGCGTGTTCGGGGGCGCAGGCCACTTGCATCAATTGCTTGAACGCCGATGGCGTCTGGTTGAGCACGGTGACGCCTTCGCGGCAAAGCAAGGCGAAGAAATCTTCCGGCGAGCGGCTGACCTCGTAAGGCACCACCAGCAGTTTGCCGCCGTACAGCAGCGCCCCGAAAATCTCCCACACCGAGAAATCGAAGGCGTAGGAATGGAACAGGCTCCAGACATCAGTGGCGCCGAAATCGAACCACGCATCAGTGGCTTCGAACAGGCGCAGCACGTTGCGATGGGCCAGCAACGTGCCCTTCGGCTGCCCGGTGGAGCCGGAGGTGTAGATTACGTAAGCCAGGTTGTCCGGACTCATGCGCACCTGCGGATTGCTGTCGCTGTAGCCTTCCAGACCGTCACGTTCCTGATCGAGCATCAGGCTGCGCAGCGAATCCGGCACCGGCAGACGTCCCAGCAGATGACTCTGGGTCAGCAGCAAGGCGATGCCGCTGTCGCCGATCATGTAGCTCAGGCGTTCTTCCGGATACGTCGGGTCCAGCGGCACATAGGCGCCGCCGGCCTTGAGGATCGCCAGCAGACCGACCAGCATGTCGAGGCTGCGCTCCACCGCCAGACCGACGCGCACGTCCGGACCGACACCGCTGGCAATCAGCTTGTGGGCCAACTGGTTGGCGCGGCTGTTGAGTTCGCCGTAACTCAGGGACTGCCCGGCACAGCTCACGGCAATCGCTTGCGGGGCGCGGGCGGCTTGTTGTTCGATCCGTTGATGCAGGCACTGCTCGCTCGGGAAATCGCGGATGGCCGGGTTCCACTGCTGCAAGGTCGCCGCGCGTTCGGTGGCGTCATGCAGCGGCAGTTCGGCAATGCGCTGAGCGCTGTCGGCAACGATGCCTTGCAGCAGACGGGTCCAGTGTTGCGCCAGGCGTTCGATGGTTTCGACGTCGAACAGATCGGTGGCGTACGTCAGCTCGGCCCAGACGTTGTCGCTCGATTCAAAGGTGTTCAGGGTCAGGTCGAACTGCGCAGTACTGGACGCCCACGGCAAGCCTTCAATCGCCAGTTTTGGCAGCCGCGTGGCGCCCTGCGCCTGACGCACCTGGCTCTGGTGGTTGTGCATCACCTGGAACAGCGGGCTGTGGCTGAGGCTGCGCTCCGGTTGCAACGCGTCGACCAGTTGCTCGAACGGCAGATCCTGATGCGCCTGGGCGCCGAGCACCGTATTTTTCACTTGCTGCAGCAGGCTGCGGAACGTCTGCTGACTGTCGAACTCGGCCTTGAGTACCTGGGTGTTGACGAAGAAACCGATCAGGCCTTCGGTCTCGACCCGGTTGCGGTTGGCCACCGGCACTCCGACGCGGATATCGGCCTGACCGCTGTAGCGATGCAGCAAGGTCTGGAACGACGCCAGCAACAGCGCAAACAGCGTGACGTTCTCGCGCTGCGCCAGTTGCTTGAGCGCGGTGGCCAGTTCGAGGCTCAGCGGGATATCGCGACGGGCGCCACGATAGCTCTGCTCGGCTGGACGCGGACGGTCGGTCGGCAACTCCAGCAGCGGTTGATCACCATCGCCGAGTTGTGCGGTCCAGTAGCTCAATTGACGCTCGCGTTCACCGGCGTCCATCCACTGTTTCTGCCATACGGCGTAGTCGGCGTATTGCACCGGCAGCGCCGGCAATTGCACGCTCTGGCCCTGGCTGTACGCGGCATACAACGCCACCAGCTCATCGACCATGACATTCATCGACCAGCCATCGGAGACGATGTGATGCAGAGTGATGACCAGTGCGTGGTCATCGGCGGCCAGACGCAGCAGTTTGACCCGCAGCAACGGGCCTTGCTGAAGATTGAACAGGTGCAGGGTTTCGGCGGCGACCAGCGCTTGCAGCGCCGCCTCGTCGACCTCCGCCGCCACCTCCTGCACCTGCAGATCGAGCGTGCCGCGAGCCTGGATCACTTGCAGGGTCTGACCCTGCTGTTCGACGAAGCAGGTGCGCAGCGATTCGTGGCGCTCGATCAGCGCGTCGAAGCTGCGCTGCAACGCCGGCAGATCCAGCTCACCGCGCAAACGCAACGCCGCCGGCACGTGATAAGCGGTGCTGGTCGGTTCCAGTTGCCAGAGGAACCATTGACGTTCCTGAGCATAGGACAGCGCCAGCGGTTGCTGGCGTGGCAAGGCAACAATTGGCGGCTCCCGATGCGCCTGATCGACACCCAGCGCGGCGACAAAGTCTTCCAGCGTGCTGTGTTCGAACAATGTGCGCAGCGGCACTTGAACGTTCAGCGCCTGACGTACGCGCGAGACCACTTGCGTGACCAGCAACGAGTGGCCGCCCAGTTCGAAGAAGTTGTCACTCAGGCCTACGCGATCAAGCTTGAGCACCGCCTGCCAGATTTCGGCAACGCTGTGCTGAGTGGCGGTCTGCGGGGCGATGTAAGTCGATTGCAGCTGGCTGGCGTCAGGTGCCGGCAAGGCTTTGCGGTCGACTTTGCCGTTCGGCGTCAGCGGCAGTTGCGCGAGGAACAACAGGTGCGCCGGCACCATGTATTCCGGCAGCTCGGCCTTGAGGCTGGCTTTCAATGCGGCGCGCAGTTCGACTTCAGCAATATCGTCGGCGGTCGGCACCACATAGCCGACCAGTTGCGGGCCGGTCGGGCCGTCCTGAGCGACTACCACGGTTTCGCGCACGCTATCGAGGGCGAGCAAACGCGCTTCGATCTCGCCGAGTTCAATCCGGAAACCACGGATTTTCACCTGATGGTCGATCCGCCCGATGTACTCGATCACGCCTTCGGCGCGGTAACGGGTCAGGTCGCCGGTGCGGTACAGACGCGCGCCGGTTTTCGAAAAGGGATCCGGGACAAAACGTTCGGCGGTCAGGCCTGGGCGCTGGAAGTAACCACGCGCGAGGCCGTCGCCGCCGATCAGCAATTCCCCCGGGGCGCCGAGCGGATTGAGCTCAAGGTCGCTGCCGAGGATGTACAACGCGGTGTTGTCGATCGGCGTGCCGAGGAATGGACGGCTGTTGTCCGCACTCAAGGCGTGCTGCGCCGACCAGATAGTGGTTTCGGTCGGGCCGTAGAGGTTCCACACGCTCGGCGTCAGTGCGAGCATGCGTTGCGCCAGCTCCTGCGACAGCGCTTCACCGCCGCAGAGGAACGTGCGGCCCGCCAGGATTGGCGCCTGTTCATTGTCCAGCAGCATGCGCCAGGTCGAGGGCGTGGCTTGCAGCGCCGTCACGCCGTGACGCTCGATCAGTTCGAGCACCGCTTGCGGGTCTTGATGCACGTCCTTGCCGGTCAGCACCACACAGGCGCCGGCCAGCAATGGGCCGTAGATTTCCAGGCCGAAAATATCGAACGAGAACGTGGTCAGCGACAGCATGCGATCGGCGGCACAGATGCCCGGCTGCTTGATCATGCTCGCGACAAAATTGCTCAGCGCCGCGTGGCGCACCATCACGCCTTTCGGTTTGCCAGTGGAACCGGAGGTGTAGATCGTGTAGGCCAGATGCTCGCCATTGACTGCCACTTCCGGCGCGGTCTGTGGATAAGCCGCCAGCCACTCGCGAGGTTGATCCAGCAGCAGCGTTTGCACGCCCGGCGGGATCGGCAGCTGCGTCTGCAAATGGCTTTGGGTCAGCAGCAATTGCAGGCCGCTGTCCTCGATCATGTAGGCCAGACGATCCTGCGGATACGCCGGGTCCAGCGGCACATAAGCACCGCCAGCCTTGAGGATCGCCAGCAGGCCGACGATCATTTCCGCGCTGCGCTCGACGGCGATGCCAACCAGTTGATCCGGGCCGACGCCGGCCTCGATCAGCTTGTGCGCCAGTTGACTCGAGCGGGCATCCAGCTCGCCGTAGCTCAGCACGTCTTCGCCGATGATCAGGGCCGTGGCCTGCGGCGTTTGCTGGGCACGCCGGGAGAAATCCTGCTGCACGCATTCGGCTTGCGCGCTGCGGTCGGCGCGGCGCAACCAGTCCTGCAACAGCACGCCGCGCTCGGCGCTTTCCAGCAACGGCAATTCGCCGACGCGCTGGCTCGGTGCGGCGACGATGCCGCGCAGCAGGTTCTGCCAGTGACGCGCCAGACGTTCGACGGTTTCAGCTTTGAACAGGTCAGTGGCGTAGGTCAGCTCGGCGGCAAAGCCGTCGCTGGACTCGTAGGTATTCAGCGTCAGATCGAACTGCGCGGTGCGCCCTTCCCACTGCACATCCTCGACACTCAGCTGCGGCAACTGCGCCGCGTTGCGGCCCTGATCACGACTGGTCTGGTGGTTGAACATCACCTGGAACACCGGGCTGTGGCTCAGGCTGCGCTCCGGTTGCAGGGCTTCGATCAGTTGCTCGAACGGCAGGTCCTGATGCGCCTGTGCATCCATCGCCGCCTGTTTGACCTGAGCCAGCAACTGGTTGAACGGCAGTTGCCCGCTGACCTCGGCATTCAGCACCTGCGTGTTGACGAAGAAGCCGATCAGGCCTTCGGTCTCGACACGGTTGCGGTTGGCGGTCGGCACCCCGACGCGAATCTGCGCCTGACCGCTGTAGCGATGCAGCAACGCTTGGAACGACGCCAGCAACAGCATGAACAGGCTTGCGCCTTCGCGCTGCGCCAGCTGTTTGAGGGCGTCACCGAGGTCTGCCGGCAGGTTCAGTTCCAGCCGCGCACCGCGCAGGCTTTGCACGGCCGGGCGCGGGAAGTCGATCGGCAACTCCAGCACCGGCTGCTCGCCGCCCAGGGTCTTGACCCAGTAGGCCAACTGGCGCTCGCGCTCGCCCGCTTCCAGCCAGTGGCGCTGCCAGATCGCGTAGTCGGCGTATTGCACTTCCAGTTCCGGCAGGCTCAGCGGCTGCCCGGCGGTGTCGGCGGCGTAATGCTCGATCAGCTCGTTGACCAGGACTTTGATCGACCAGCCATCGGCGATGATGTGGTGCTGGATCAGCACCAGCACATGGTCGTCTTCCGCCACTTTCAGCAGCGCCACCCGCAGCAGCGGGCCCTGCTGCAAATTGAACGGGCGTGCGGTTTCGTTCTCGACGAAGGCCTTGATCGCGGCGTCTTCCCCGGCGGCATCGAGGCCCTCCGGCAATGGCGTCAGGCTGATGCTCAGCGGCAGCTGCGGGTGAATCACCTGGCAAAAGCTTTCACCCTGTTCGGCGAAAGTGGTACGCAAGCTTTCGTGACGCGCCGCCACGGCGTTGAAGCTGCGCTCCAGCGCCGCCACATCCAGCCGCCCCTTGAGGCGCAGGGCGCTGGGGATGTGATACGCGGTGCTGTGCGGGTCCATTTGCCAGAGGAACAGTTGACGTTCCTGAGCGTACGACAGAGGAATCGCCGCAAACCCGGAACGTGTTTCCGGGATCGGCAGGTTGGCCGGAGAGACGCCCTCTTCGAGCATCTTTTCCAGGTACAGCTTACGTTTGTCCAGCGGCAGAGTGATAAAGCGCTTGGCTACCCTCAAAGCAACACTCTTGTCCATCAGACTTCCTCCATATCGTCAAGCAGGGCTTCCAGCTTGCTCAGTTTCTGTTCGTTGATTGCCCCGCCTCCTGTATCGAGTCGAGCGACAAAATCGCTCAGGACGGGGTGCTGGAATAACAGTTGCGGGGTCAGCGTCAGGCCTAGTTCAAGGGCCATGCGCGACACCACGTTGACCGCCAGCAGCGAGTGCCCGCCGAGTTCGAAGAAGTGATCGTTCAGACCGATGCGCTGCACTTCGAGCACTTGCTGCCAGATCGCCGCGACCTGCTGCTCAAGCTCACTGTGCGGCGCGACATACGCGGCCTGCATCTGGCTGGCATCGACCGCCGGCAGGGCCTTGCGGTCGAGTTTGCCGTTGGGGGTCAGTGGCAACTGCTCAAGGAACAGCAGGTGCGCGGGAATCATGTAGTCAGGTAACGAAGACTTGAGGCCAGTCTTTAGTCCCTCGCGCAGTTGCCGCTGCGCGTCGCCGTCGTGCATGTTCAATTGCGGGGCGACCACATACGCCACCAGTTGCGCGCCGGTGTCGCTTTCGACGGCCAGCACCGCCGCCTCAGTGACTGCCGGTTGCGTAAGCAATCGCGCCTCGATCTCCCCCAGTTCGATGCGGAATCCACGAATTTTCACCTGATGGTCGATCCGGCCCATGTACTCCAACTCGCCCTCCTCGCGCTGACGAATCAGGTCGCCGGTGCGGTACATGCGCTCGCCGCTGCCGACGAACGGATTCGGTACGAAGCGCTCGGCGGTCATCGCTGCACGCCCCAGATAACCGCGCGTGATGCCGGCGCCAGACAGGTACAGCTCGGCCGAAACGCCTTGCGGAACCGCGTGCAGATCGACATCCAGCAGATGACTGGCGCTGTGCTCGAGCGCACGCCCAATCCGTGCCTGACCGCCAGCACTGCGGCGGGTCCAGGTCGAGTAAGTGGTGTCTTCCGACGGGCCGTACAGGTCGTAGACGTGCTCGACCGTCGACTGCTGATACAACGCCTCCACCAGCGCTTGTTTCAGCGGCTCACCCGCCAGGTTGATGATGCGCACGCTTGGCGGAATCTGCCCGGCACGTTGCAGCGCGGCGATCGCCGATGGCACGGTGTTGATCAGGCGCACCTGATCGCGGGCCGGCAGTTGCGCCAGCTCCAAGGCATTACGCGCGATGATCAGCGAGCCGCCGTTGGCCAACGTGACGAACAGCTCCCAGACCGACAGGTCGAAGCACACCGACGTCGAGGCCAGCACGCCTTGGATGTCGTCGCGGCTATAGACCTTGGCCGACCAGTCGATCAGCGCCATGACGTTGCGATGGGCAATGGCTACGCCTTTCGGTTTGCCGGTGGAGCCGGAGGTGTAGATCACGTAGGCGAGGTTGTCCGGAGCGACCGATGTTTGCGGCGCGCTGCTCGGATAGCCGCTCAGCGACAGCTGATCCAACAGCAGCACTTGGGTATCGCCCGGCACGCTCAGGGTTTTCGCAACCGCCTGCTCGGTGAGCAACACCCGCGCCCGACTGTCTTCGAGCATGAAGGCAACGCGATCCGCCGGGTAGTCCGGGTCCAGCGGCACATACGCACCGCCAGCCTTGAGCACCGCCAGCAAGGCAATCAGCAACTGCTCGGAGCGCGACATCGCCACGCCCACGCGCACTTCCGGACCAACACCCAGCTCGATCAGTTTGTGCGCCAGACGATTGGCCTGCGCGTCCAGCTCGGCGTAGGTCAGTTGCGTATGGGCGAAGGTCACCGCCAAGGCATTCGGGGTCGCCGCCACTTGATGGGCGATGGTTTGATGGATGCATTGCTCGGTGGCGAAATCGCTGTTCACCGGCGGGCGATGTTCGATCAGGTTCAGCTCGCTGAGCGTGCGCTCACCGGCATCCGCCATCTGGCTCAGCAGACGCTGCAGATGCGCGCCTAACTGCGCCACGCTGGCCGCCGCGAAGCTGTCGCGCTGATAACTGAAATGCACCGACAGTTGCGCGCCCATGTTCACCAGCAGGGTCAGCGGATAGTTGGTCTGCTCCTGATTGGCCACCGCGCCGAAGCGCAGACCTTGCGGCGCACCACGCTCCAGTGCTTCGCCGATCGGGTAGTTCTCGAACACCATCAGGCTGTCGAACAGCGCGTCACCACCCTGCCCGGCCCAGCGCTGAATATCCGCCAGCGGCGTGTGTTCGAACTCGCGTGAGGCGAGGTTCTGCGCCTGCACCGCTTGCAGCCAGGCGATCACGCTCTGCTGCGCGGACGGCGCGGCGATCACCGGCAGCGTGTTGATGAACAGGCCGATCTGCGCTTCGGCCCCCGGCAGATCCGCCGGGCGCCCGGCGACGGTGGCGCCGAACGCCACGCAATCCTTGCCGGTGTAGCGCTGCAACAGCAGCAGCCACGCCGCTTGCACCACGGTGTTGACGGTAACTTTCGCGGCCCGGGCAAACTCGCCCAGACGCTGGCTAAGCTCAGCGTCCAGCACCTGGTAATGATCGCCGTAACCCACGCTCGGCAAACCGGCCTGCGGCCGCGCGATGGCATCGGCCAGGCGCGTCGGTTCCTGCAGATTGCCCAGCGTCGCCCGCCAGTAGGCTTGCGCCGCCGCGCCATCCTGACGTTGCAGCCAGGCGATGTAATCGCGATAACGACCCGCGCCACGGGCGATCGCTTCGCCGCTGTAGTGCTGCAACACTTCGCCGAGCAACTGCGCGCTGCTCCAGCCGTCCATCAGGATGTGATGGTTGGTGTAGATCAGGCGATAACGCTCGGCTGCAGTGCGCACCAGCACCAGGCGCATCAGCGGTGCACAGCTCAGGTCCAGACCCAGGGCGCGCTCTTCATCAGCGAGGGTTTGCAGCACTGCCTCCAGATCAGTTCTGCCGTGCCAGTCGAGCACGCTGAACGGCACCTCGACCTGACGCTGCACCACTTGTACCGGTTGCGGCAGATCGCCTTGCCAGAAGAAGCCGCTGCGCAGGATGTCGTGGGCATCCACGGCCGCCTGCCACGCCGCGCGGAAGCGTTGCGGATCGACACCGTCGACGTCCAGGCGCATCTGGTTGATGTAGTCGCCATTGCCGTGTTCGAGCAAGGTGTGGAACAGCATGCCCTGCTGCATCGGCGACAGCGGATAGATGTCGTCGATGCCTTGCGGCTCCAGCACCAGCGCATCCAGTTGCGCTTGCGACAGTTGCGCCAGCGGGAAGTCCGACGGCGTCACGCCACGGTTGCCAGTGTCGCAGCAGTGGCCGATCAGTGCAGTCAGTTCCTGCACATAGTCGTCGGCCAGACGCTGGATGGTGGCGGTGTCGAACATCGCACCGCTGTATGTCCAGCTCAGGTCCAACTCGCCGCCGAACACCTTGCTGTTGAGCGCCAGCGGATTGCCCAGCGGCCCTTGCAGATTGACCTCTGCGCCGCCGGACTCGCTGGTCGGCACGAACAGAGCATCGCTGGCAGCGTCGAAGCTGCCGTCGAACTGGCCGAGGTAGTTGAAGGTCAGGCGCGGCGCCGGCAAGGCTTGCAGGGTGGCACGCGCCGGCTCATCACCAAGGTGCGCGAGTGCGCCGAAGCCGATGCCTTTGTGGGGGATCGCCCGCAGCTGTTCCTTGATCTGCTTGAGCGACGCGCCGAGTTCGGCGGCCGGTGCCAGGCGTGCCGGGAATACGCTGGTGAACCAACCCACGGTGCGGGTCAGATCGATGTGTTCGAACAGGTCTTCGCGACCATGGCCCTCAAGCAATACCAACGCATTGTCGTCACCGGTCCAGCGCACCAGCACCCGCGCCAGCGCGGTCAGCAACAGGTCGTTGACCTGGGTGCGATAGGCCGCCGGAGCTTCCTGCAACAGCTGACGGGTCAGGGTCTGATCGAGTTTGCTGCGCAGGGTCAGTGCCTGATCGTGTTGCTGACCACCCTGCGGCCGGTCGTAAGGCAAGGCCGCCGAAGCGCCCTGCAACTGCTGCTGCCAGAAGCCCAGCTCGGCCTGCAACGCCGGGGTTTGGGCGTAGTCCTGCAACGCTGCCGCCCAAGCTTTGACTGCGCTGGTTTTCGCCGGCAATTGCACAGGCTTACCTGCGAGGAGCTGGCGATAAGCGTTTTGCAGGTCTTCAAACAGAATCCGCCACGACACGCCATCGACCACCAGGTGATGGACGATCAGCAGCAGGCGCTGACTGCCATCAGCCAGGTTCGCCAGCACCGCGCGGATCAGCGAACCGCCGCTCAGTTGCAGGCTGCGCTGGGCCTTGTTGCCCAGTGCCTCAAGGGCGGCGAGATCAGCGACCTCGACTTGCCAGAGAATGGTTTCCCCCGCTTGCGTGGCGACGTCGCGGTAGTGCGCCGACCAACCCGCAGCCTGCTCGACAAAGTCCAGACGCAAACTGTCGTGCTGAACGACCAACGCATCCAGCGCTTGCTCCAGTACCTGAGCGTCCAGTGCCTGCGTCGGCTTGAGCATCACTGACTGGTTCCAGTGGTGACGGTCGGGAATCGCTTCGGCAAAGAATGTCTGATGAATCGGCAGCAGCGCGGTTTCGCCGGTTTGCGCGCGCTGATCGATGGGCTGCACGGCTTCGCCGGTCTGCGCGACGGCGGCCAGGGCCTGAATGGTCTGGTGCTGGAACAGGTCTTTGGGGCTGAAGCGAATCCCGGCCTGCCGCGCCCGGCTGACCACCTGAATCGAGATGATCGAGTCGCCGCCCAGTTCGAAGAAGTTGTCGCTGACACCGACTTGCTCAAGCTTGAGCACGTCTTGCCAGATCGCCGCCAGTTGCTGCTCCAGCGCCGTCTGTGGCGCGAGGTAGGCCTGTTGCAGTTGGCTGACGTCCGGTTTTGGCAGGTTCTTGCGATCGAGCTTGCCGTTCGGCGTCAGCGGCATGCGCTCAAGACGCAGGACATACGCCGGCACCATGTGCGCCGGCAGGCTGGCCTTGAGCTGCGCGCGCAGGTGATCGGTGAACTCGGCACTCGCTGAATCACTGACTACGTAGGCCACCAGCCGCTTGCCACTGCCGGCGCTGCCTTCCTGCGCCACGACCACCGCTTCACGCACGCCGTCGAGGGCTTGCAACGCCGCTTCGACTTCGCCCAGTTCAATACGGAAACCGCGAATCTTCACCTGATTGTCGATGCGGTCCAGATAGTCGAACGTGCCGTCGACACGCTGGCGCACCAGGTCACCGGTGCGATACAGCAAGCCGCCATGGGCGCTGAACGGGTCGGCGACAAAACGCTCGGCGGTCAGCCCCGGACGGTTCAGATAACCCCGCGCCAACCCGGTACCACCGAGGTACAACTCACCGGCCATGCCTTGCGGCAACAGGTTCAGATCGGCGTCGAGCACATAGGCGCTGCGGTCGCCGATCCGGCTGCCGATCGGCGCATAAGCGGCACCGCATGGCTCTTCACGGCCAGCCTTCCAGATCAACGGCGTGACCACGGTTTCGGTCGGGCCGTAGCCGTTGATGATGTAGTCCGGATCGAGCGCGCGTTTGACCCGCTCGAAACTGGCGTTCGGCACCGCATCGCCGCCGAAGCAATAGATCCGCACTTTCGGCGGGTTGCCGACACGCTCGGCGTGTTCGGCCAGTTGTTGCAGGTACACCGGCGGGAACGCAACCACGCTCACGCCGTGTTCGATCATCGCGTTGTAGGTCTGCTCCGGCGTCCACAGCGTGTCGTCGCGAATCAGCAGCGAAGCACCGTGGGTCAGGCTGGTCAGCCAGCGCTCGTGGGCGCCGTCGAAGGCGAACGACATGAAGTGGAATTCGCAGTCGCTGTCGCGCATTTCGTAGCGCTGACCGATGGCCTGGCAATGCATCGCCAGTGGGCCGTGGGCAACGCTGACGCCTTTCGGATTGCCGGTGGAACCGGAGGTGTAGATCACGTACGCGAGGTTATGCGGATCGACTGCCACCTGTGGCGCCGTGCTCGGCAACTGGCGCAGGTCGAGACGATCCAGCTCCAGCAACGGCACCGACTCGCCGACCGGCAATTGCGCCGACACCGACGAATCGCTGATCAGCAGCGCCAGCCCCGAATCTTCGATCAGATAGGCCAAGCGTTCACGCGGATAACTGGTGTCCAGCGGCACATACACACCGCCGGCCTTGAGCACCGCCAGCAACGCGACGATCACCGCCTCGCTGCGTGGCAGGGCCACGCCGACCCGGGTCTCGGCGCCGACACCACGGGCGATCAGCGCGTGGGCCAGTTGATTGGCACGCTGCTCGATCTCGCCATAACTGAAATGCTGACCGTTGAAGATCACGGCAGTGCGCTGCGGACGCTCGGTCGCCAGCGCAGCAATGCGCTGATGCACAGCGATGTCCAGCGGGTACGGCTGCGGCTGGTTTTCGGCTTGCTGGCGGGCATGCTCGTCAGCGCTGGCCAGAGCGATTTCGCCAAGGTTGCGCTCGGCCGACAGCGCAAACTGTTCAAGCAATTGCAGCAGATGGGCACTGATGCCTTCGATCACCTCAACGGCAAACTGGCTGCGGTCGAAGCTGTAGTGCAGCGCCAGTTGCTGACCGAGGGTGACCGCCACGCTCAGGGCGTAGTGGGTCTGCTCCAGGTTGCCGACATCCCCGAATGTCAGGCCTTGCCCGGCCTGGCTCAGCGCCTGGGCGACCGGGTAGTTTTCGAACACCAGAATATTGTCGAACAGCGCTTCCCCGCCCTGCCCGGCCCAGCGCTGGATGTCCGCCAGCGGCGTGTGTTCGAAGTCGCGCAGGCTGAGGTTTTGCGCCTGCACCGCTTGCAGCCATTGGCCAACGCTTTGGTCTGGACGCGGCGCGCCGATCACCGGCAGGGTGTTGATGAACAGGCCGACCTGTTGCTCGATGCCCGGCAAATCCGCCGGACGCCCGGCCACGGTCGCACCGAACGCCACCGCTTCGTGACCGGTGTAGCGCTGCAGCAACAGCAGCCACGCAGCTTGCACGAGGGTGTTGACGGTGACTTTCTGCTGCCGGGCAAACGCTTCCAGCGCCTGGGTGCGCGTCACGTCCAGCGTCAGATAATGGTCGCCATGGCCGCTGGCGCGCTCGCCGCCGGTAGCGGCGCGGGCCAGTCGGGTCGGCTCTTGCAGCGCGGCCAACTGAACGCTCCAGAAGTCCTGACTGAGTTGCGCGTCCTGACGCTGCAGCCAGGCGATGTAATCGCGATACCGTCCGCCACCATGGGCCGGGGTGCGACCGCTGTAGCGCTGCAACACTTCGCCGAGCAACTGCGAGTTGCTCCAGCCGTCCATCAGGATGTGGTGATGGGTGTAGATCAGGTGCCATTGCTCGGCAGCGGTCTGCACCAGCACCAGACGCAGCAACGGTGCATGGCTCAAATCGAATCCTTGCTGACGCTCGGCATCGGCCAGCGCCACGAGGGCTGCCGGCTGATCGTCGCGCTCGCGCCAGTCGAGAATGCTGAACGGCAACTGCACCTGTTTGTGGACGATCTGCAGCGGTTGCGCCAGTTCGCCCTGCCAGACGAAACCGCTGCGCAGAATGTCCTGCGCATCGACGGTGGCCTGCCATGCAGCGCGGAAGCGCTCAGGCTCAAGACCTTGCACATCCACGCGCAACTGATTGATGTATTCCCCCGCTGCTTGCTCGTAAAGGGTGTGGAACAGCAAACCCTGCTGCATCGGCGACAGCGGATAGACATCATCGAGCTGACCGGCCGGCACCGGCAGCGCATCCAGTTGCGCCTGGGTCACCCGAGCCAGCGGGAAGTCCGACGGCGTCGCTTGCGCGGTTTGCAGGCTGCAGCAGTGTTCGATCAGCGCCTGCAATTCGCTGGCGTATTGATCGACCAGTTGCTGCACCGTGGCGCTGTCGAACATCTCGCGGCTGAAGCCCCAGCTCATCGACAGTTCGCCGCCATACACCTGACCTTCCAGGGTCAGCCAGTTGCCCAGAGGCGCCGACGGATCCTGCGCCACGCCGCTGGTTTCAACAGCCGGCACGAACAGCGCCGCTTCGTCGAACTGGCGGTCGAACTGGCCGAGGTAGTTGAAGGTGATGCGCGGTTGCGGCAGCGCGGCCAGTTCGGCGCGCACCGACGGCGCGGCCAGATGCCGTAGCACGCCGTAACCCAGACCTTTGTCCGGCACCGCGCGCAGTTGCTCCTTGATCGCCTTGATCGAACCGTCGAGATCAGCACTGGCGGTCAGGTTGACCGCGAACAGACTGCTGAACCAGCCCACGGTGCGGGTCAGGTCAATGTCATCGAACAGATCTTCGCGGCCATGCCCTTCCATTTCGATCAACGTGCCCGGCTGCTGGCTCCAGCGGCTGATGGTGCGCGCCAGTGCGGTGAGCAACAGATCGTTGACTTGGGTGCGATAGGCGGCCGGCGCCTGTTGCAGCAACTGGCGGGTGCGCTCGGCGTCGAGGCGCCATTCGATTTTTTCGCCATGCAGGTTGTGCAGGCTGCCATCCGGGCGGTCGCACGGCAGATCTTCGGCGCCCTGATGCTGGGCTTTCCAGTAACTCAATTGCTCATCGAAACGCGACGCTTCCTGCGCCAGACGCGCCGTCCAGCTCTGGAACGCGCTGGTCTTGGCCGGCAACTGAATGCCGCCACCCGCCGCCAGTTGCTCGTAAGCCTGCTGCAAATCTTCCAGCAGCACCCGCCAGGAAACGCCATCGACCGCCAGGTGATGAATGATCAGCGCCAGTCGTTGCGAGCCGTCGGCCATGGTCACCAGCAACGCGCGCAGCAACGGGCCGTTTTGCAGGTCGAGGCTGCGCTGCGCTTCGTTGCATAGCGCCTGCAATTGTTCGGCAGATTCGGCATCGCGTTGCCACAGCTCAGCGCCCGTCAGCAGCGGGCCGTGGCTTTGCTGCCAGCCTTCGCTGCCTTCGACAAAACGCAGGCGCAAGGAGTCGTGGTGATTGATCAGGTGGGTCAGCGCCGCATCGAGCCATTGTGCGTTCAATGCCTCACGCGGGGTCAGCAGCAACGATTGGTTCCAGTGCTCGCGCACCGGCATCGCGCGGCTGAAGAAATCCTGCTGGATCGGCCCGAGCACGGCGTCGCCGGTCACCGGGCCCTGATCCACAGTGGACAGATGATCGTGGCTCGCGACCAGCGCCAGACTGCGCACCGTCTGGTACTGGAACAGGTCACGCGGGCTGATACGGATCCCGGCCTGCCGCGCACGGCTGACCACTTGAATCGAGATGATCGAATCGCCGCCCAGCTCGAAGAAGTTGTCTTCGAGGCCGACGCGGTCGAGGCCGAGCACAGCTTCCCAGATCGCCGCGAGGGCTTTTTGCATGGCATCCTGTGGCGCCACGAATGCCTGTTGCGGCGCGGCATCCGGTTGTGGCAAGGCCTTGCGGTCGAGCTTGCCGTTGGCGGTGACCGGCAATTTGTCGAGGGTGATCAGGTAGGTCGGCACCATGAACTCCGGCAGACTGCCGAGCAGCCACGCCTTGACCTCTTGCTGCCACTGCTCGTCTGCCTGCGGGTTTTCCAGCACCAGATAAGCCACCAGATGCTTGCCGCCCTGCACCAGCACCACCGCCTCACGCACCAGCGAGTGCTGCATCAGGCGGGTCTCGATTTCGCCCAACTCAATGCGCAAACCGCGCAACTTAACCTGATGGTCGAGACGCCCGAGGTATTCGATCACCCCGTCGGCACGCTGCCGCACACGGTCACCGGTGCGGTACAGGCGCGCGCCGTCATGGAACGGGCACGGCACAAAACGTTCGGCCGTCAGCGCCGGGCGCTGGTGATAACTGCGCGCCAGCCCGGCGCCGCCCAGATAAAGCTCACCGGCGACACCGCTCGGCACCGGCAACAATTCGGCATCGAGGACATGGGTGCGCAGGTTGGCGATCGGCCGGCCGATCGGCACGCTGTCCGCGCCTTCATCGACACAGGTCCAGTGAGTGACGTCGATGGCCGCTTCGGTCGGGCCATACAAGTTGTAGAGGCTGGCGTTCGGCAGCTTGGCGAAGACTTGCAGTTGCGCATCCAGTGGCAACGCTTCACCGCTGCAGACAATCCGCTTGAGACCGCTGCAGCTTTCCACGCCGGCCTCGTGGATGAACGCCTGCAACATCGACGGCACAAAGTGCAGCGTGCTGATGCCGTGACGGTTGATGCTATCGATCAATTGCAGCGGATCACGGTGCGCACCCGGCGCGGCCACCACCAGCCGCGCGCCGGTCAGCAGCGGCCAGAAGAACTCCCACACCGATACGTCGAAACTGAACGGGGTTTTCTGCAGCACCGAATCACTGGCGTCCAGCGCATAGGCCTCCTGCATCCAGCACAAACGGTTGACCAGCGCCGCGTGGCTGTTGCCGGCGCCCTTCGGCTTGCCGGTGGAACCCGAGGTGTAAATCACGTAGGCCAGGTTCAGCGGATCGACGCTGACCTCCGGACGGCTATCGCTGTAACGGTCGAGCAGCCCCGGCTGATCCAGGGTGATGACGTTTACGCCGTCAGTCGGCAGCGCTGCCAGCAGCGCCTGTTGCGTCAGCAGCAAAGTGATGCCGCTGTCCTCGATCATGTAGGCCAGACGCTCCTGCGGGTACTCCGGATCCAGCGGCACGTAGGCGCCGCCGGCCTTGAGAATCGCCAGCAGCGCGACGACCATTTCCACCGAACGCAGAGCGCAAACGCCAACCAGACTGTCCGCCTGCACGCCCTGTTCGCGCAGCAGATGCGCCAGGCGATTGGCCCGGCCATCCAGTTCGGCGTAACTCAGCGTCTGTTCGCCGAACACCAGCGCCGGTGCCTGCGGCGTGCGCGCGACCTGTGCTTCGATCAACTGGTGAATCGGCGTGTCGCTCGGGTACTGCGCGTGGAAGTTGTTCCAGTCGTGCACCAGCGTGCGCTGCTCGTCAGCCTCCAGCAGCGGCAATTCACCGATACGCTGCGACGGATCGGCGACCATCGCCGTCAGCAGGCGCAGCCAGTGCCGCGCCATGCTTTCGATGGTCGGTGCATCGAACAGGTCGCTGGCGTAGGTCAGCGCGGCGTGCAGCTTGCCGCCCTTCTCCCAGGTGTCCAGCGTCAGGTCGAACTGGGTGGTGCGGCTCTGCCAGTCGAGGCTGTCGAGTTGCAGGCCGGATGCGGTGCTGATGGTGGCGATATCGGCGACGTGCGGCTGATGGTTGTACATCACCTGGAACAGTGGCGTGTGGCTGAGGCTGCGTTCCAGCTTCAGCGCTTCGACCAGTTGCTCGAACGGCAGATCCTGATGCGCCTGGGCACCCAGCGCGGTTTCCTTGACCGCCCGCAACAGTTCGTCGACCCGGGTCTGACCGTGCAGTTGCGTGCGCAGCACCTGGGTATTGACGAAGAAGCCGATCAGGCCTTCGATCTCGCCGCGATTGCGGTTGGCGATCGGCACGCCGACCCGCAGGTCGGTCTGCCCGGTGTAACGGTGCAGCAGCGCATTGAAGGCGCCGAGCAGGAACATGAATAAAGTGACTTGATGCTGTTGCGCAGTGCTGCGCAGTTGCTCGGCCAATTGGCCGTCGACCGCGAATTCGTAACGGGTACCGCGATAACTCGGCATCGCCGGGCGCGAATGATCCAGCGGCAATTCCAGCACCGGGTGTTCGTCGCCCAGTTGTGCCTGCCAATAATCGAGTTGGCGCGCCTGCTCACCGGCCTCCAGCCAGCGGCGTTGCCACAGCGCATAGTCGCTGTACTGAATCGGCAATGGCGGCAATTGCGGCGTCTGACCGGCGTCGAACGCGTCGTAGCAACGGATGAATTCGTCGATCAACACGTTCATCGACCAGCCATCGGAGACGATGTGGTGCAGGGTCAGCAGCAGCACGTGTTCCTGCTCGGCAAGCTTGAGCAAGGTCACCCGCAGCAAGGGGCCGACCGCCAGATCAAATGGCAACACCGACTGCTGTTCGGCGGCACGGATCACCGCCTGCTCGCGCTCGCTGGCCGGCAGTGCGCTGAAGTCTTCCCGGTTAATCAGCAGCGGCGCGG
This sequence comes from Pseudomonas sp. MWU12-3103b, assembly GCF_023100615.1. Classification (NCBI taxonomy): domain Bacteria; kingdom Pseudomonadati; phylum Pseudomonadota; class Gammaproteobacteria; order Pseudomonadales; family Pseudomonadaceae; genus Pseudomonas; species Pseudomonas sp. MWU12-3103b. The sequence goes on along the minus strand of NZ_JALMEY010000016.1, from coordinate 43,686 downwards.
TGGCCGGCACTTGCAGGAGGCTGTCATCGGCCTGGCGCTGGAACACCGTACGCAGGGTTTCGTGGCGCTCCACGAGGCTGGCGAAAGCTTGCTCCAGCGCCGACTGGTTCAGTCGACCATTGAGTCGCACCGCACCGGGCAGGTTGTAGGCGCCGCTCTGCGGATCGAGTTGCCACAGGAACCACATGCGTCGCTGCGCGTAAGACAGCGCCTGACGATCCTCGGCTGCGATACCGGCGGGTATCGGGAACCGCGCGAAATCCACGCCCTCCTTGTGCAGGGCCGCGAGGAACATCTGGCGCTTTTCCAGGGGCAACCCGATAAACCGGCGAGCAAGTTTCAAGGAGTCTTCAGCATTCATTTCTCAGCATCCGGATCAGTAGGCAGGAAGCACAAAGGCACGTCGTCCCTATAAAACGAATGCAGACCGGAAAAATTAGCGAATGAGAACAACTGTCAGGCGGGCGGTTGAGCGGCTTTTTTCATAAACACAAATCAAATGTGGGAGCGGGCTTGCTCGCGAAAGCGGTGTGTCAGTCAACGATGCAATAACTGAAATACCGCTTTCGCGAGCAAGCCCGCTCCCACATTGAGTGATGCGCTGTTCAGGCGATTGCGGCCATGACATGCCGACGATGATGCCCTTCCAGCTGATCCTTGATCACCTTGAGCACTTTGGCTTCATGCTCATGAATGAAGAAGTGCCCGCCGGCGAGCATGTCCACTGAAAAGCTGCCACGGGTTTCCTTGCTCCAGCCGATCAGTTGTTCGGTGGTCGCGCGATCCGCCTTGCCGCCCAGCACGTGCACCGGGCAGTTGAGCAACGGCCGCGACAACGGCTCGAATTTGCCGCAGAGCAGAAAGTCGGCGCGCAGGATCGGCAGGGTCAGGCTCATCAGTTCGGCATTGGCCAGCACTTCTTCGCTGGTGCCGTTGAGTGTGCGCAATTGATCGATCAGCTCGGCGTCGGTTTTCGGCTCGGCAAAACCGCGATCGTAATCGGCGCGCATCGTCGGCGCCGCCGTGCCCGAGGCAAACAGCGCCACCGGTTCTGGACAGCCCAATGCGCGCAGCGCGTGAGCGATTTCGCAGGCCAGCAGCGCGCCCAGGCTATGGCCGAACAACGCATACGGCGCTTTGAGATTCGGCCGCAATTCCTTGGCCAGTTGCATCGCCAGCGCCCGCATGTCCGTGTGCAGCGGCTCGTCGAAACGTGCACCGCGCCCCGGCAGTTCCACCGGTTGCAGTTGCAGCCATTGCGGCAGTTTTGGCCGCCAGCGGCTATAGACCATGGCGCTGGCGCCGGAGTACGGCAGGCACAGCAGGGTCAGCTTGTTCACCCGGCTTTCCTCGAAAAATTTGTCTGTAGAGATAAACGGATTACGCCCCCGGCAAATTAGTCGCGCGCCGGTAAATTGCGCCAACAGGCGCTCGTTAACTGTTCAGGCCAAAACCAATAACGAGGATTCACCGTGGACCTGCAGAGCATCCTGGGCAAGTTGTTCGCCAACGCCGGTGCCGTCGGCATCGAAGGCGTTTTCCAATTCGTGTTTGGCCCGCAGCAGGCCTACTGGTCCGAGGTCAAGGCCAGCAGCCGCACCGCGCCCGGACGCCATCCCAGCCCCGACGTGACCATTGAAGTCGCCGAGAGTGATTTTCTCGGGATCATGGGCGGCCGAGTCAATGTCGAAGAACTGTTCGCCAGCGGACGCCTGAAAATCGGCGGCAACATGGGCCTGGCGACGCTGCTGCCGCAGATCATCGAGCATGCGATGCACGGTGGCGCAGTGGCGCAAAAGGTCGACATGAACAAGCGCTACCCGACCCCGCCACGCTTCAGCGAACAACTCACCGCCGGGCTGCCGGTGCAGACCCGCATCGAGCGCCATGCGCGCGATGAATTGTCGGTCAGCGAATTCAAAAGCAGATACTTGCCCAACGGCATCCCGGTGGTGATCAGCAATGCCTTGCAGGACTGGCCGCTGTTCAAGCTCAGTCGCGAGGAATCACTGGTGCATTTCGCCGAACTGCAGGGCATCACCCGCCACGGCGATTACGTGAAGAAAACCTTTTCCACCGAACGTGATTTCCGCTCGACGTCGATGGCCGAGTTCATTGCCTCGCTGGACCAACCGGCAGTCAAACGGGCTGACGGCGAACCACCAGCCTACATGGGCAACAACATCCTGCCGGCGCAATTGCTGCAGCAGATCAAGTACCCGCCCTACTTCGATGCCTCGCTGTTCATCCCGCCACGCATCTGGATCGGCCCCAAAGGCACGCTGACGCCGCTGCACCGCGACGACACCGACAACCTGTTCGCGCAGGTCTGGGGCCAGAAGCAGTTCACCCTCGCCGCCCCGCATCACCGCGAGGCGCTGGGCACCTGGTCGACAGCGCCAAAGGGTGGCCTGGACGGCTGCGACTTCAACCCCGACGCGCCGGACTACGAGCGCTTTCCTGCGGCACGCGATGTGACGTTCCTGCGCGTGACGCTGGAGGCCGGGGATCTGCTGTTTCTGCCGGAGGGCTGGTTCCATCAGGTGGAATCGGTGTCGACGTCACTGTCGGTGAATTTCTGGGTGAATTCGGGTCGGGGTTGGTAACCCATTCGCTGCCTGTATGGATAACTCTGTGGCGAGGGGATTTATCCCCGATCGACTGCGCAGCAGTCGCAAACTCCCGGCAAGGTACTTCTGAAGGAAAGCGCTGGCTGGATTTGGGGCTGCTTCGCGGCCCATCGGGGATAAATCCCCTCACCACAACCGCTCATCAATGCCGGGTTATTTCAGGTGCCGATAACTCTGAAACGCCGACGCCAACACCACCGCCCCCGCCACAATCGCCAGCCAGAACCCGCTGCGGGCGCCAAACGCATCCACCAGAGCGCCCGAGCCGGCGGCGCCGATCGCCACGCCGATGCTCAACCCCGTCACCAGCCATGTCAGGCCTTCAGTCAGTTTCGCCGGCGGCACGATGCGTTCGATCAACGCCATCGCCACAATCAGCGTCGGCGAGAAGAACAATCCCGCGACAAACACCGCCAGCGACAAACCGAAAATATTGCTCGCCAGCAACAGCGGCAGCGTGGTCACCGCCGTCGCCACCCCACCGTAGAGAAACAGCCGCGGCAACGGCAGTTTCGAGCACATCGCGCCAAACGCAATCCCGGCCAGACACGAGCCGATCGCATACACCGACAAGACGATGCTCGCCGCCGCCGGTTGGCCCTGCTGCTGGGCGAACGCGACGCTGACCACATCGACGACGCCAACGATAATGCCCATGGCGAGCATCAACGCCAGCAGCCATTGCACGTCGGTCGAGCGAATGATCGAACCCTGATGCTGTGATTCCTGCGGGTGCACCGCCGGCTCGGTGCTGCGCTGGGCGACAAACGCCGTCACCCCGATCGCCAGCGCCAACAGCGCGGCCAACGGCCCGGCCTCGGGAAACGCCACCACGCACAAACCCACCGACAGAGGCGGGCCGACGATGAAACAGACTTCATCGAGCACCGATTCCAGCGCGTAGGCAGTCTGCAATTGCGGCTGGCCGCGATAGATCTCGGTCCAGCGCGCGCGCACCATCGCCGACATGCTCGGCATGCAACCGGCCAGCGCGGCGAAGATGAACAGTGTCCAGGTCGGCGCCTGCAAACGCGTGCACAGCAGCAACATCAGCAGCGCCCCGCCACCGATCAATGCCGACAGCGGCAGCACTTTGCCTTGGCCGAAACGATCCACCAGCCGCGAGACCTGCGGCGCACAAAACGCCGTGGCCAGGGCAAACGTCGCCGCCACCGCACCGGCCAGCGCGTACCCGCCCTTGAGCTGCGAGAGCATGGTGATCACGCCTATGCCGGTCATGGAAATCGGCATGCGCGCGATCATCCCGGCCAGTACAAAAGCCCGGGCGCCGGGGGCGGTGAATAATTCGCGGTAGGGGTTTGCCATGGGGACAGCCTCATCAGGGGCGGCCAAGTTGCCATAAAGGTTGATGAGCGTGGAAGCGCACAATTGTTGGTGGAATGTGAAGGCCCCTTCGCGAGCAAGCCCGCTCCCACAGGGGCAACGCATTCTAACCGTGGGAGCGAGCCTGCTCGCGAAGAGGCCGGCATATTCACCACAACACCGCACCGTCGAATGAACTCTCATGGCCTGCGACCAGTCAGCTAAATAGGCCCTCACTCAAGGCGCGACCCTGCATGCAAATATCCCTCGCCCGCCAAGTAGCACTGGTCACCGGTGCCAGCTCCGGCATCGGCCACGCCGCCGCCAAAGCGCTGGCCGCTGCCGGCGCAGCTGTCGTGATCAATTACAACCGTCAGGCCGAACCCGCCGAAGCGCTGGCCCGGCAGATCATCGCCGATGGCGGTCAGGCACTGGCCATCGGCGCCGATGTGTCGAAGGAAGACGAGGTCGAACGGCTGTTCGCCGAGACCCTCGAGGCCTTTGGTGCGCTGGACATTCTGGTGGCCAATTCCGGCCTGCAAAAGGATGCCGCGGCGGTCGACATGACCCTGGAAGACTGGAACACGGTGATCGGCGTCAACCTCACCGGCCAGTTCCTCTGCGCCCGCGCCGCGCTGCGGATTTTCAACCGCCAAGGGGTGCGTGAAGGCGTGTCCCGCGCGGCCGGCAAGATCATTCACATGAGCTCCGTACACCAGCGCATTCCGTGGGCCGGGCATGTCAACTATGCGGCGTCCAAGGGCGGCGTCGATCAGTTGATGCAGACCCTCGCCCAGGAAGTCAGCCAGCAGCGCATCCGTATCAACGGCATCGCGCCGGGGGCGATTCGCACGGCAATCAATCAGGAAGCCACCGAAGGCGCTGCCGGTGAGAAGCTGCTGGAGCTTATCCCCTACGGACGCATCGGCGATGTCGAGGACATCGCCAACGCGGTGGTGTTTCTCGCTTCCGACGCCGCCGACTACATCGTCGGCACCACCCTGTTCATCGACGGCGGCATGAGTCTTTATCCGGAGTTTCGTGGCAATGGCTGAGCATCATCCTGAACGACAAAGCCCGATCGACGCCCACGGCATCATCGGTGATCTGCGCAGTGCGGCACTGGTCAACGACAAGGGCAGCGTGGATTTTTTCTGCTGGCCGGAATTCGACAGCCCGTCGATCTTCTGTGCGCTGCTCGACACGCCCGAGGCAGGGATTTTCCAGCTCGCCCCGGACTTACCCGATGCCCGACGCGAACAGATCTACCTGCCGGACACCAACGTTTTGCAAACGCGCTGGCTCAGCGAACAGGCCGTGGTGGAAATCACTGACTTGCTGCCGATCGGCGACAGTGTCGATGACCTGCCGCTGCTGATGCGCCGGGTGCGGGTGGTCAGCGGTGAAGCGACGTTTCACATGCGCTGCGCGGTGCGGCATGACTACGCGCGTGCCAACACCCGGGCGCAGATGGATCAACAATCGGTGATATTTAGCGCCGAGGGTCAGCCATCGTTGCGGCTGGTGGCGGATCAGGCGTTGCACATCGATGGCGAAGCGGCCGTTGCTTCCTTCAGTTTGAAACAGGATCAGCACGCCGAATTTGTTCTCGGTGGCGCCGACGATCCGCGTTTCAAGGATGACGGCGCGAAAATGTGCCTGGAGCGCACGTTGAAGTTCTGGCGCGACTGGATCGGCCAGTCCAACTACCGCGGGCGCTGGCGGGAGATGGTCAATCGCTCGGCACTGGCGCTGAAGCTGCTGACCTCGCGCAAGCACGGCGCAATCCTCGCCGCCGCCACCTTCGGCCTGCCGGAAACTCCCGGCGGCGAGCGCAACTGGGATTATCGCTACACCTGGATCCGCGACGCTTCGTTCACCGTCTACGCGTTCATGCGCCTGGGCTTTGTCGACGAGGCCAACGCCTACATGGGCTGGCTGCGTGGGCGGGTCAGCGATTGTCAGGGTCATTCGACCAAACTCAACATCCTCTATGCGATCGACGGTCGTCAGGAACTGCCGGAAACCGAACTCTCTCACCTCTCCGGTCATGGCGGCGCACAACCGGTGCGCATCGGCAATGGCGCGTACGATCAGATTCAGCTCGATATCTTTGGCGAACTGATGGACGCGGTGTACCTGGTCAACAAGTACGGCGACGCGATTTCCCACCAAGGCTGGAAACACGTGCGCGAAGTGGTCGATCAGGTGTGTGAGACCTGGCAGACCACGGATGTAGGCATTTGGGAAATGCGCGGTGAGCAACATCACTTCCTGCACTCGCGACTGATGTGTTGGGTGGCGCTTGACCGGGCCATCCGCCTGGCCTCGAAACGCTCGCTGCCGGCGCCGTTCGTCCAGTGGGATCAGACCCGGCAGGCGATCTACGCCGACATCTGGGACAACTTCTGGGATGAGGAGCGCGGGCATTTCGTCCAGTACAAGGGCGGTACCGCGCTCGACGGTTCGATGCTGCTGATGCCGCTGGTGCGCTTCGTCAGCGCCAAGGACCCGCGCTGGCTGTCGACCCTTGAAGCGATCGAAAAGCATCTGGTGCGCGACGGCATGGTTTATCGCTATCGCAACGACGACGCCAACATCGACGGTCTGACCGGCACCGAAGGCGCGTTTGCCGCCTGCTCGTTCTGGTACGTCGAATGCCTGGCCCGGGCCGGTCAGGTGGAAAAGGCCCATCTGGAGTTCGAGCAATTGCTGCGTTATGCGAACCCGCTGGGCCTGTACGCCGAAGAGTTCGACAGCAAGGGCCGCCATCTGGGCAACACCCCGCAAGCGCTGACGCATCTGGCGCTGATCAGTGCGGCGAGTTTTCTTGATCGGCGTCTGAGTGGGGAGAAGAGTGTTTGGCAGCCGTAATTTCGTCAGTGTCTGTAGGAAATATGCCGCATCAACGCGCTTCGGTGGGCTAACCCCTACACAGAAGTAAACAGAATCAGATCTCCTGTGGTGAGGGGATTTATCCCCGACGGGCTGCGCAGCAGCCCCTGATTTTGCCTGTGCATTTCGTCAACGACGCCGCGTTGCCTGAGTTTGCGACTGCTGCGCAGCCGATCGGGGATGAATCCCCTCGCCACAGTTTGGGTAGTTTGTTCCTGCTTCTTCTAAACAACACCCTGGCAAATCCCTCCCCCGCAACCTGCACTTACACCCTGAAATACCCTGTTGCCAGCTGTTACATCCCCCCCTACCATCCACCGCAACGGGCACAGCGGAGCTGTCCAATAAAACCCGAATTCAAGGAACCAGAATGACCCAGCACGTCCACCGCCCCATCGCCACGCCCCTGCGCAGCGGCCTGACCCGCACCCAACTGTGGGAGGCCGCCGACAAAGGCCTGATCAAGTGCTGGGAAATCGGCCGCCAGCGCGCCACCCGCTTCCCCGACCTTGCCCACCAATGCCTCGCCGGCGAACTGCCGGTGCTCGGCTGGAAAGGTGGCGTGAGCCGCAGCCTGAAGAAAAACGAGAAATACGGCTCGCTGAAATACCTCGCCCAGTGGCAGGGCTTGCGGGGCGAGGATCTGGATATTGATCTGGCTGAAGAACGTTCGCTGACCTGCTCGCGGACGAAGATGCGGGTAACGTTTACCCCGGATCGGACGAAGTATTTCAATCAGGTGGCGGAAGCCGAGGCTTAAGGAGAAGCAACGATGGTCGATTTGCATCAGGAATTTAAGAGCAGCGTGTTCTTTCACCAGGCAAGAATCGAGCGGCGCTCGGTCGATGCTCTCATCGGCATCGCCGCCGGGCTTGCCGCAGACGGCACGATCAACCAGCAAGAAGCCGAGTTTCTCAGAACCTGGATTGAAACCCATTTGGCGCACCTGGATGATCCGGTTGTGAACATCCTTTACAGACGTCTTGCCGACATGCTCAGTGATGGAGTTCTAGACGCCGACGAGTCTGCGGAGCTGTTGGAAATGCTGCATCAGTTCACCGGGCTGCCAGTCGCACCAACACAAACACCAACGTTTACCACTCCGGCCAGCCTTCCTCTCGACCACCCTGCCCCGCAGTTATGCCTGATTGATCGGGTCTTCCTGTTTACAGGCGTCATGGCCTATGGGCCACGTAAAGAATGTGAGTCGCAGATCCTCGAACGCGGCGGCCTTATTGGTGGTTCCGTCAGCAAAAAGATTCACTATTTGGTAGTGGGCAGCATTGGCAATGATCAGTGGCTTCACAGCTCTTACGGCACCAAGATCAAGAAAGCCGTTGAGCTGAGAGACAGCGGCGTGCCGATTGCGATCATCAGCGAAGATCATTGGCAGAAGGTTCTGTTCGGGTAATTGCCCCTAAGGGCATCGCTGACTCTGCTTCGCCAGCTCTGACCGAAAACCGCTCCCGATACGCCTGCGGCGTCACGCCAATCGCCCGCAGAAAACTGCGGCGCAACGTTTCTTCACTGCCAAAGCCGCAATTGGCCGCGATTCGCTTCACTGGCAGCCCGGTGTCGCTGAGCAGACGCCGGGCGGTTTCGACGCGGATCAGCTCGATGGCGCGGGCCGGGGTCTGGCCGGTGTCGGCGCGGTAGTGGCGGACGAAGCTGCGTTCGCTCATGCCGGCCTGTTCGGCCAGGGTCGGCACGCCGAGGTCGCAGGTGAGGTTTTCGGCGATCCAGGCGTGCAGTTCATCAAAGCGATTGCCCTGATTCTGCAGGGCCAGGGTTACGCTGAACTGCGACTGCCCGCCCGGTCGTTTGAGGAACACCACCAGATGCCGGGCAACGTCGAGAGCAATATCACTGCCCAGATCTTCCTCGACCATCGCCAACGCCAGATCGATGCCGGCGGTGACGCCGGCCGAGGTCCAGACCGGGCCGTCGTTGATGAAGATCGGATTGGCTTCGACCTGCAGCTTCGGGTGCTGCTGCGCCAGTTGTTCGCAGCGGGTCCAGTGGGTGACCACGCGACGTCCGTCGAGCCAGCCGCTCGCCGCCAGTAGAAATGCCCCCGTACACACCGAGGCGACGCGTCGGCATTTCGCCGCATGCTCCCGCACCCAGTCCACCAGTGCCAAATCCTCCGCCGCCGGGTAAATGCCCCAGCCACCGGCGATGATCAAGGTATCACTGGCCTGCTGCGGCAACGGTTCGGCGAGCACTGCCAGCCCCGCCGACGACATCACCGCCCCGCCCTCACTGGCAATCACCGACGGTGCATACGGCACCGGCAAGCCGCGCTGGCGAGCGATGTCGTTGGCCGAGGCGAACACTTGCAGCGGGCCGGTGACGTCGAGGATCTGCATGTTGGCGAACGCAAGTACGTGAATGGCTTTGGGCATTTGGCGTAATTCGTGGGGTTATTGGCGTATACGCCAGAACCTACGCGCCTACAGTGAAGCCGTCCACCCCTCAAATGGAGAAACACCCCATGACGTTGCAGATCGGTTTTCTGTTGTTTCCGCAGGTGCAGCAACTCGACCTGACCGGTCCCTATGACGTACTGGCCTCGCTGCCGGACGTGCAGGTGCATCTGATCTGGAAAGATCTGGTGCCGGTCACCGCCAGCACCGGCCTGCTGCTGAAACCGACAACCACCTTCGACGACTGCCCGAATCTGGATGTGATCTGCATTCCCGGCGGCGCCGGGGTCGGGCCTTTGATGGAAGATGAGCAGACGCTGGGCTTCATCAAGCGTCAGGCGGCACAGGCCCGATATGTGACGTCGGTGTGCACCGGTTCGCTGGTGCTGGGCGCGGCGGGACTGCTGAAAGGCAAACGTGCGACCACCCACTGGGCCTATCACGAACTGCTGCCGAAACTCGGCGCGATTGCGGTGCAGGACCGGGTGGTACGCGACGGCAATCTGTTTACCGGTGGCGGCATTACCGCAGGCATCGACTTTGCGCTGGTGCTGGCCGCCGAACTGGTGGGGGTTGAGGCGGCGCAGTTGATTCAGCTGCAACTGGAATATGCGCCGGCACCGCCGTTTGAATCGGGCAGCCCGCAGACGGCGCCGAGTGCTGTCGTCGATGAGGCTCGGCACCGTGCAGCGCCTTCGTTGAAACTGCGCACGGAAATCACCGAGCGCGCGGCGGCGAAACTCGATCTGCGCTGATTCCTCAGCCACACACAGATCTACTGTGGGAGCGGGCTTGCTCGCGAATGCGGTGTATCCGTCGAGATTTTTATCGCCTGACACACCGCATTCGCGAGCAAGCCCGCTCCCACAATGGGTTTTGTGGATAGCCTAAGGTTGGGAGCCTGTCCCCGCATCCCGCCACAGCTTTACTTGTCCCGACGCCCTCACCCGTGTAGAAAGCCCTTCCACAAAATTCTGCACAAGGACTTTCGATGAAGGCGTTGCCATGGCTCCATCTGGCACTTCTCAGCCTCGGTTATGGATTGGCGTTAAGCTTTGGCCAACTCGGCTGGCTCGCGCTGATCTCCGTGGGACTATTGCTGGTGACCGGTTTCGCCGTGCGCCAACAGCAGGTGCCGGTGGCGCGCCTGTTGGGGCATGCCGTGTTCATCTTCCTCGCCCTGTCGCTGGCGCTGCACTGGTTGCCGGGATTCGCCAACGGCCGGGCCATCGCCCCGCTGCGTTTCACCGACGACGCCGTGCCGTTTGCGATGTACCTGAATCTGGATAAACCCTTGATCGGCTTCTGGCTGTTGCTCGCCTGCCCGTGGATTGTCGCGGCACGCTCGCTGCGTCCGACGGTGTACGCCAGCGTCCTCGCCCTGACCTTGAGCGCCGTCCTGGCGCTGGGCGGTGCGCTGTTGTTCGGCATGATTGCCTGGGCGCCGAAGTGGCCTGATCAGGCATGGCTGTGGCTGCTGAACAATTTGCTGTTGGTGACGCTGGTCGAGGAAGCGCTGTTTCGCGGCTATATACAGGGCGGTTTGAGCCGACTGTTCAAACACCTGCCGCACGGCGACAACCTCGCTCTGCTGCTGGCGTCGCTGATCTTTGCCCTGGCGCATCTGGGCGCAGGATGGCACTGGGTGTTGCTGGCGGGTCTGGCGGGTGTCGGCTATGGTCTGGCCTACCGTTTCGGCGGGCTGGCGGCGGCGATCGCCACGCATTTCGGGCTGAACCTGCTGCATTTTGCGCTGTTCACCTATCCGATGCTGGCCGGTTGAAGCAAGAGCGGTTTTGCGACGCCGTACTTATATCTGAAAAAAAACTTCAATAATTTCCTGACAGCGCCGACAACCTTTCAAAGCCTTGCGGATTGAAAAACCATGCGTAATAACCAGCCCATTACACAACGCGAACGGACTTTCCCGGCTCAGCAGCGGTTGATTTCCACAACCGACGCTAAAGGCGTGATCACCTACTGCAACGACGCTTTCGTCGAAATCAGCGGGTTTTCGCGTGAAGAGCTGATCCGTGCGCCGCACAACCTGGTTCGTCACCCCGACGTCCCGGCTGCGGTGTTTTCGCACATGTGGGGCACACTGAAACAAGGCTTGCCATGGATGGGCATTGTCAAGAATCGCTGCAAATCCGGTGACCACTACTGGGTGAACGCCTACGTGACACCGGTGTTCGACGGCAATCAGGTGGTCGGTTACGAGTCGGTGCGGATCAAACCCACCGCCGAACAGATCCGCCGTGCCGAAGCGCTCTACCAACGCATCAACCAAGGCAAGTCGGCGATCCCTTCCAGCGACAAATGGCTGCCGGTGCTGCAGGACTGGCTGCCGTTCATTCTGGTGAGCCAACTGAGCTTCGTGATCGGCGCAACCCTGAACTCGCACTGGGGCTTCGCCCTCGCTGCCGGCCTGTCGGTGCCGCTGGGCCTGATGGGCCTGCAATGGCAGCAACGCGGGCTCAAGCGCCTGCTGCGCCTGGCCGAGCAGACCACTTCCGACCCGTTGATCGCGCAGATGTACACCGACAGCCGTGGCGCGCAGGCGCGTCTGGAAATGTCGATCCTCAGCCAGGAAGCGCGCCTGAAAACCTGCCTGACCCGTCTGCAGGACACCGCCGAGCACCTGACCGATCAAGCGAAACAGTCCGACGCTCTGGCGCACAACAGCTCCAGCGGTCTGGAACGCCAACGCGTTGAAACCGAACAGGTCGCCACCGCCGTTAACCAGATGGCCGCCACCACTCAGGAAGTGGCCAGCCACGTACAGCGCACCGCTGACGCCACCCAGGAAGCCAATCGCCTGACCGGTCGTGGCCGTGACATCGCCGGGGAAACCCGCGAAGCCATCCAGCGCTTGTCGGTGGTGGTCGGCGAAACCGGCCTGACCGTCACCCAACTGGCCAAGGACAGCGACGAAATCGGCGGCGTGGTCGACGTGATCAAAGGCATCGCCGACCAGACCAACCTGCTCGCCCTCAACGCCGCCATCGAAGCCGCACGTGCCGGCGAAATGGGCCGTGGCTTTGCCGTAGTCGCTGACGAAGTCCGCCAACTGGCGCAACGCACCAGCGAATCCACCGGCCAGATCCATGCCCTGATCGCCAAGCTGCAGCAGACCGCGTCCAGCGCCGTGCAAACCATGGAAGCCGGCCATCGCCAGGCCGAAGAAGGTGTGGCGCGGGTACTGGAAGCGGATCAGGCACTGGTCGGCATCAGCGAAGCGGTGGCCAACATCACCGACATGACCACCCAGATCGCCGCTGCGACCGAAGAGCAAAGTGCCGTGGCTGAAGAAATCAGCCGCAACATCAGCAACATTTCGGAACTGGCAGACCAGACCTCGGAACAGGCGCATAACTCGGCGTTGCTGAGTGAAGAGCTGACCAAGACTGCGAATACTCAGTATTCGTTGGTGGAGCGGTTTAACCGCTAAAAGTAAAAGATCGCAGCCTGCGGCATCTCCTACACCGATCACCTGTAGGAGCTGCCGCAGGCTGCGATCTTTTAATCTTAAAAGCCCAGACAGCGAAAGCGTCCGGGCTTTTTATTGCCAGTCTGAAATTGATGGTGCTTGGCAGACCGCATTCGCGAGCAAGCTCGCTCCCACATTGGCACTGCGTTGAGTCACAGTTCTGCGCACGACGACAATCACCTGTGGGAGCGAGCCTGCTCGCGAAGAGGCCTTCTCTACCAACGACGATCTCACTCAAGCAACGCAGACACTGCCTACAACTGCGCCAGAATGCGCCGAGTGGTGCTTGGTGCAGCCAAGTTCTATCGTTTGCCGGTCGCTACTCAATCACGCAGATCGGCCAGCATGAATCCATACCCCACGCGAAAACCCCACAAACAGTAAGTTCGTGATGAACTGACATTCCTGGATGTTCGGCACGCCGCGCGTGATGGGCAGAAAGTGTTCGATAAATATGTGATCACTGGCAGGCTATCCACCACAAAGTAAATCAAAAGATCGCAGCTTTCGGCAGCTCCTACACCGATCACCTGTAGGAGTTGCCGAAAGCTGCGATCTTTTGACCTGTAAGCCCGGACAGCTAAAGCGTCCGGGCTTTTTGTTGCCAGTCTGAAACTGGTGGTGTCTGGCAGACCGCATTCGCGAGCAAGCTCGCTCCCACATTTAGTCCTGTGTACGCAGAACCAATGTGGGAGCGAGCTTGCTCGCGAAGAGGCCATAACGGCCAGCGGAATTATTGAGGCAACCGCAGTTTGTCCAGCAATCGATTAACCAACAGCTCGTTCAACATGATCAGCTGTTGCAGCGCCAGCAGCGGATTGCCCTCCGGGCCACCGATTGAGTTGGCGATATTGCCAGCCATGACTTTGGCCGACGACAACGATTCGCAAGCCTCGGCGATCGAGAGGAGGTGCAGCGAAGCAAACCGTAGGCGCTGCCCCCCGGATCGATCCCGGAGCGAAGGAACCCCGAGCTCCAGCGAGCGGGCCGAACGCCGGAGCAAGCGTTGTTTTGCTTGCTTTTGAGGTGTTTGTCAAAAAAGTGAGTCGTCGTAAGGGCGAAACCTTAAGTGACCGTTACCGCGGCAACGGATATTCACGCAGTCTCGGCAACGTTATTAGCTGACCAGCACATATAAGGCTGGCTGCCTAGCTGTCAGATCTGACAGTAGACGCACACCTGTTCGAGCGGATATCAAGAGAAACCGTAATTGCAGTCGGTTGTAACACCTCCTCTTAATTGAAAAGGCAGGTTTAACAATGACCACTCACGTTATGTTTCTCCCGAAAAAACCACTCGTCAGTGATGACAGGTTTCAATGGAGATTGGGCGGTAAACGGAAAACAGCGAAATTCAGATCTTTCTATCAGGACGAGTTCTTGGGCGAGCGGTATTGGTCCATCAGTGGTGGAACAGGAAATTTCGACGATGAAAGCTATTTTTCGTTCTCCATGACTCTGCCCTACCAATCCGATGAGTCACTCACAGGCGTCTATAACTTCGACAACGGGCTGACATTTGTCCACAGCCATTGGATCCCTGCGCCGCCGGGATTTATCGGAATGGCTTCGGTGGACGCCGACTCGGCAATCCTCAGCGTTAAATATGATGCTGAAACGGATATCGCTACGGGATCATTCGAGGCCGTGTTCAAAAGTCATCGCTATCGCCTGAATCCCAAGGGGACTTTCACCATGACGAGACTGAGACCATCGGATGCTGGCTAACTCTGGCAGGGGTGCTCGCTGCAACTCCGGAGGAGTACCCCTTCAATGTAATTTGAAAGAATGACTCCTTGGAGCTGCCGCAGGCTGCGATCTTTGATCGTGAAAAACTGGTTAGCGAAAGCCTCCGGGGTTTTATTGCCTGTTTGAAATGGATGGCGCGCGGAAGACAGCTTTCGCGAGCAAGCTCGCTCCCACATTTGGACTGGGTGCGTCAGTAAGGGAATGATCGGCTGTCAGACCGTCATCGCTGGCAAGCCAGCTCCCACAGAGATTGCATGCAGTCTGCAGGATGTTGGTCAGGTATCAGGGCGCCATCGCGAGCAGGCTCACTCCTACAGTTGGATGGGGTGCATCAGTAAGTGAATGGTCGGGTCGTAGGCCGCCAGGCAGGCCAGCTCCCACAAAATCAAGATCAAAAGATCGCAGCCTTCGGCAGCTCCTACACAAAACCCGCGGCGCAGCCGCCCCACTCCAGGATGAGCGCAAGCTCGGCTGTCGCTCTTGATCTTGATCCACAGGCGACATCGGAAGGCTGAGCGGAGGGATTGATCCGGGGGTGGGAGCGCAGCGACCGTTTGGCGCAGCCAAACACAGCGAGAGGAGGTGCAGCGAAGCAAACCGTAGGCGCTGCGCCCGGATGGATCCCGGAGCGAAGGGACCCCGAGCTTTAGCGAGCGGGCCGGACGTAGGAGCAAGCGTTTTTGGTTACTTTTTAGGCGTTTGTAAAAAGTGACCCGCCGTAAGGGCGGAACCCTAAGTAGCCGTTACCGCAGCAACGGATATGCACACAGTTCGAAAAGTGTGCAACGTTCAAGATCTACCCCCTCACCCCAGCCCTCTCCCCCAAGGGGGCGAGGGGGGAAAGGGAGCCGATCTTCATGAGTTTCAAAATTTCAGCTCGGCTCGGTCAACACTGAAGAAACGCAGCCACCTTCTGCCCGGCGGCAGCCAAATGCCGCTCATGCGTAAACCCGGAAACCTTGAGCGGCTTCAAATCATGATCCCCAGAGGCCAACCAAAACACCTCAATACTCGGCGATAGATCATAAGCCTCGACAGCGTCCCGATTGCCAAGCGCATCCCGCTCCCCCTGCACAATCAAAGTCCGAGTCCGCAAAGAAGCCAAATGCTCAACCCGCGGCTTCTCAGGTTTCCCAACCGCATAAAACGGATATCCAAGACAGACAAGCGCATCGGCGCCCAACTCGTCAGCCAAAAGACTGGCCATCCGCCCGCCCATGGACTTACCACCGATGGCCAAAGTCCCAGCGACATGACGTCGCACTTCAGCGAACACTTCGCGCCAGCACTGAAGCAGTTTCGGCGCCGGATTCGGCGGACGCTTGCCACCGTCGATACGCCGCTGCGCCATATATGGAAACTCAAACCGCAACACATTCACCCCAAGTGCAGCAAGGCGCCCAGCCATATCCGTCATCCACTCACTGTCCATCGGCGCCCCGGCACCATGGGCGAGGATGAGCGTCGCCGAAGCCTCGCCGACAACGGCGTCCCACAACCACCCACGATCCCGCACGCACTGCGCCCATTGATCCCCGTCAATACTGGCCTTGTGCTGTTTGTCCATGCTTGCCTCGCTTTTAGTCTGCCTATAACTCCAGGCGAAGGATTCGCGGCGTTTTCTGCGCGCGCTCACTTCGGCTGAACCGTGGATGGGGAACCATGAACACTTCTATCAGTACCGCCTACAACTACAAGGTGGTCCGCCAATTCGCCATTATGACGGTGGTGTGGGGCATCGTCGGCATGGGGCTCGGGGTTTTTCTCGCGGCCCAATTGGTCTGGCCGGAACTCAACTTCAATTTGCCCTGGACCAGTTTCGGCCGTCTGCGCCCGCTGCACACCAACGCGGTGATCTTCGCCTTCGGTGGCTGCGCGCTGTTCGCCAGTTCGTTCTACTCGGTGCAGCGTACCTGCCAGACGCAATTGTTCGCGCCGAAAATCGCCGCGTTCTGCTTCTGGGGCTGGCAACTGGTGATCCTGCTGGCGGCGATCAGCCTGCCACTGGGTTACACCAGTTCCAAGGAATACGCCGAGCTGGAATGGCCGATCGACATTCTGATCACCATCGTCTGGGTCGCCTACGCCATCGTGTTCTTCGGCACGATCATGCAGCGCAAGACCAAGCACATCTACGTCGGCAACTGGTTCTTCGGCGCGTTCATCATCACCGTGGCGATCCTGCACATCGTCAACAACCTTGAGTTGCCGGTGAGCCTGACCAAGTCCTACTCGGTGTACGCCGGTGCGACCGACGCGATGGTGCAATGGTGGTACGGCCACAACGCCGTGGGCTTTTTCCTCACCGCCGGTTTCCTCGGGATGATGTACTACTTCGTGCCGAAACAGGCCGAACGTCCGGTGTATTCGTATCGCCTGTCGATCGTGCACTTCTGGGCGCTGATCACCCTGTACATCTGGGCCGGCCCGCACCACTTGCACTACACCGCGCTACCGGACTGGGCACAGTCGCTGGGCATGGTGATGTCGCTGATTCTGCTGGCACCGAGCTGGGGCGGCATGATCAACGGCATGATGACCCTCTCGGGCGCGTGGCATAAGTTGCGCAGCGACCCGATCCTGCGCTTCCTCGTGGTCTCACTGGCGTTCTACGGCATGTCGACCTTCGAAGGTCCGATGATGGCGATCAAGACTGTAAACGCCCTCTCCCACTACACCGACTGGACCATCGGCCACGTCCACGCCGGCGCCCTCGGCTGGGTGGCGATGATTTCCATCGGCGCGCTGTACCACATGATCCCGAAAGTCTTCGGCAAAGAGCAAATGCACAGCATCGGCCTGATCAACGCGCACTTCTGGCTCGCCACCATCGGCACCGTGCTCTACATCGCCTCGATGTGGGTCAACGGCATCGCCCAGGGCCTGATGTGGCGCGCGGTGAACGAGGACGGCACGCTGACTTACTCCTTCGTCGAAACCCTGGTGGCCAGCCACCCTGGCTTCATCGTGCGTCTGGTGGGTGGGGCGATCTTCCTCAGCGGCATGTTGCTGATGGCTTACAACACCTGGCGCACCGTGCGGGCCTCGCAGCCTGCTGACGTCGTTGCTGCCGCGCAGATGGCCTGAGGAGTTCGCCATGAAACACGAAACGATTGAAAAGAACGTCGGCCTGCTGATGCTGCTGATGGTGTTCGCCGTGAGCATCGGCGGCCTGACCCAGATCGTCCCGCTGTTCTTCCAGGACGTCACCAACAAACCGGTGGAAGGCATGAAGCCTTACACCGCGCTGCAACTGGAAGGCCGCGACATCTATATCCGCGAAGGCTGCGTCGGCTGCCACTCGCAGATGATCCGCCCGTTCCGCGCCGAAACCGAACGCTACGGGCACTACTCGGTGGCCGGTGAGAGCGTATGGGATCACCCGTTCCTCTGGGGTTCGAAACGTACTGGGCCAGACCTGGCCCGGGTCGGCGCGCGTTACTCGGACGACTGGCACCGCGCGCACCTGTACAACCCGCGCAACGTGGTACCGGAGTCGAAAATGCCGGCCTACCCGTGGCTGGTGACGCAAGCGGTCGACAGCAGCCACACCGAAACCAAGCTCAAGACCATGCGCACCCTCGGCGTGCCGTACACCGACGACGACATCAGCGGCGCGGTCGCCAGCCTCAAGGGCAAGACCGAAATGGACGCCCTCGTCTCCTACCTGCAAGTGCTCGGCACTGCGATCAAGAGCAAGAGGTGAGCACGATGATCATTGAAATGAGTGCAGGGCTGATTCGCGGCCTCGGCACCGTCGTGGTGTTCGTCGCCTTCGTCGGCCTGACGATCTGGGTGTTCAACCGCAAGCGCACGCCGGAGTTCGCCGAAGCGCGCCTGCTGCCGTTTGCCGACGAGCCGCAACCCGACATTACCCAAGCACCTGAACCAAGGAGTACCCGGCCATGACCACCTTCTGGAGTACGTGGATCTGCGTACTGACCATCGGCAGCCTGATCGGCCTGACCTGGCTGCTGATCGGCACCCGCCGGGGCGAGACCAAGGGCAGCGTCGACCAGACCATGGGCCACAGCTTCGACGGCATCGAGGAGTACGACAACCCGCTGCCGCAGTGGTGGTTCATGCTGTTCGCCGGCACGCTGGTGTTCTCCGTGGGCTATCTGATCCTGTATCCGGGCCTGGGCAACTGGAAAGGCATTCTGCCCGGCTACGAGGACGGCTGGACCGGCGTGCACGAGTGGGAAAAGGAAATGAACAAGGCCGACGCCAAATTCGGGCCGATCTTCGCCAAATTCGCCGCCATGCCGGTGGAAGAAGTGGCGAAGGATCCGCAGGCGCTGAAAATGGGTGGCCGGCTGTTCGCTTCCAACTGCTCGGTGTGCCACGGTTCCGACGCCAAGGGCGCTTTCGGCTTCCCTAACCTGGCCGACAGCGATTGGCGCTGGGGCGGCGATGCCGAGACCATCAAGACCACCATCATGGGTGGCCGGATGGCGGCAATGCCAGCCTGGGGCGACGTGCTGGGTGAAGCCGGGGTGAAGAACGTCGCGGCGTATGTGCGTCACGAACTGGCCGGCCTGCCACTGCCCGCCGACAGCAAGGCTGACCTGCAAGCCGGACAGCAAGCGTTCAGCACCACCTGCGTAGCCTGTCATGGGGCAACCGGCCACGGCACTGAAGCCATGGGTGCGCCGAATCTGACGCACCCGGCCGGATTTATTTATGGCACGAGTCTGACGCAGCTTGAGCAGACCATCCGCCACGGTCGCCAGGGCCACATGCCGGCACAGAACGAACTGTTGGGCAACGATAAAGTGCAACTGCTCGCAGCTTATGTGTACAGCCTGAGCCATGGATTGAATACAGAAAAACTGATTACTGAAGACAACAAGCAATAAGCATTGCGTACATATCTGCCGCACCGTTCTCGGTGCGGCAGCATCCCGCCCCTTTGCGACGCATTGTCGCACCCCGTCACACCCTCTCCTTTCGAATCCTCCGATTCGGGTCTACGCTTGCTCGATGCGGACTGGCTTGTGCTGGTTCCAGGTCAACGCTGACTGCTGTGTTCTGCGAACCGGCTGACTGATGTGGCCGCAAACGCCGGTAGATACCGGCTGTCGTGCCATTTACCGTCCGTCACCCGAACTGAGCGTTTGAACACACCCCGTTACAAGCGACCTGATCCCCTCGCTTTTTTCGTCCGCTGCGACATTTTGTCCGAGGCCAATTTTGACCTTACGCGGCGTATGGAAAGGCCGCAGAATCAGCGTTGGAAAGCATTGACCCAGGTCATGGCGCGTTGCAATGACCCCCTGCTCTCTGCATACTTGCGGCCGATTTTAATCCTAATAAAACACCCAAACCGTGGAACCTTAGAATGAGCACAGCAATCAGTCCGACTGCTTATAACTATAAGGTAGTCCGCCAGTTCGCCATCATGACGGTGGTCTGGGGGATCCTTGGCATGGGGCTCGGTGTCTTCATCGCCTCGCAACTGGTCTGGCCGGAGTTGAACTTCGGTCTGCCGTGGACGAGCTTTGGACGCCTGCGCCCGTTGCACACAAACCTGGTGATTTTCGCCTTCGGTGGTTGTGCACTGTTTGCCACTTCCTACTATGTCGTGCAGCGAACCTGCCAGACGCGACTGATCTCCGACAGCCTTGCCGCCTTCACCTTCTGGGGCTGGCAGGCGGTCATCGTCGGCGCCATCATTACCTTGCCGCTGGGTTACACCACCACCAAGGAATACGCCGAACTGGAATGGCCGCTCGCCATTCTGCTGGCCATTGTCTGGGTCTCCTACGGGCTGGTGTTCTTCGGCACCATCACCAAGCGCAAGACCAAACACATCTATGTCGGTAACTGGTTCTACGGCGCGTTCATCGTCGTGACCGCGATGCTGCACATCGTCAACCACGCCTCCCTGCCGGTGAGTTTCTTCAAGTCCTACTCCGCCTACTCGGGTGCGACCGACGCGATGATCCAGTGGTGGTACGGCCACAACGCCGTGGGCTTCTTCCTGACCACCGGCTTCCTCGGGATGATGTACTACTTCGTGCCGAAGCAGGCCGAACGTCCGATCTACTCGTATCGCCTGTCGATCGTGCACTTCTGGGCGCTGATCACCCTGTACATCTGGGCCGGCCCGCACCACCTGCACTACACCGCATTGCCGGACTGGGCACAGTCGCTGGGCATGGCGATGTCGATCATCCTGCTGGCGCCAAGCTGGGGCGGCATGATCAACGGCATGATGACCCTCTCGGGCGCCTGGCATAAGCTGCGCACCGACCCGATCCTGCGCTTCCTCGTGGTGTCGCTGGCGTTCTACGGCATGTCGACCTTCGAAGGTCCGATGATGGCGATCAAGACCGTCAACTCGCTCTCGCACTACACCGACTGGACCATCGGCCACGTCCACGCCGGCGCTTTGGGTTGGGTGGCAATGATTTCGATCGGCGCGATCTACCACATGATCCCGAAACTGTTCGGTCGTGCGCAGATGCACAGCGTCGGCCTGATCAACGCGCACTTCTGGCTCGCGACCATCGGTACCGTGCTGTACATCGCCTCGATGTGGGTCAACGGCATCACTCAGGGCCTGATGTGGCGTGCAATCAACGATGACGGCACCCTCACCTACTCGTTCGTCGAAGCGCTGCAGGCCAGCCACCCGGGCTACATCGTTCGTGCCCTGGGCGGTGCTTTCTTCGCCAGCGGCATGTTCCTGATGGCTTACAACGTCTGGCGCACCGTGCGCGCCTCGAACGCGGCTGAAGCCGAAGCCGCCGCCCAGATCGCTGTTGTTGGAGCTCACTGATGAAGCATGAAGCTGTCGAGAAGAACATTGGCCTGCTGGCCTTCTTCATGGTCATTGCCGTCAGCATTGGCGGCCTGACCCAGATCGTTCCGCTGTTCTTCCAGGACGTCACTAACAAGCCGGTCGAGGGCATGAAGCCGCGTTCGGCATTGGAACTGGAAGGCCGCGACGTCTACATCGCCAACGGTTGTGTCGGCTGCCACTCGCAGATGATCCGCCCGTTCCGCGCTGAAACCGAACGCTACGGCCACTACTCGGTCGCCGGTGAAAGCGTCTGGGACCACCCGTTCCTGTGGGGTTCCAAACGTACCGGCCCGGATCTGGCTCGCGTGGGCGGTCGTTACTCCGATGACTGGCAGCGTGCGCACCTGTACAACCCGCGCAACGTGGTGCCTGAGTCGAAAATGCCGGCTTACCCGTTCCTCGTGGAAAACAAGCTCGACGGCAAAGACACGGCCAAGAAAATGGAAGTGTTGCGCACGCTCGGCGTCCCTTACACCGACGAAGACATCGCCGGTGCAAAAGATGCCGTGAAGGGCAAAACCGAAATGGACGCGCTGGTGGCCTACCTTCAGGGCCTGGGCACCATCATCAAAAGCAAACGGTGATTCTTAATGGATATCGGGATGATTCGCGGCCTGGGCACCGTTGTCGTGATGGTGGCCTTCATCGGTTTGGCGTTGTGGGTATTCAGCCCCAAGCGCAAGTCGGAGTTTGAAGACGCAACCTTGCTGCCTTTTGCGGATGATCCCGAAGCCATCAAGCACGTCGAGCAAGCTTCTAGGAGTAACAAAGAATGACTACATTCTGGAGTCTGTACGTCACAGTCCTCAGTCTCGGTACGATCTTCGCCCTGACCTGGCTGCTGCTGTCGACCCGCAAGGGCCAGCGCAGCGAACAGACGGACGAAACGGTCGGCCACTCCTTCGACGGGATCGAGGAGTACGACAACCCACTGCCGAAATGGTGGTTCATGCTGTTCGTGGGCACCATCGTATTCGCCCTGGGTTATCTGGTGCTGTACCCGGGCCTGGGCAACTGGAAAGGCCTGCTGCCGGGCTACAACTACCTCGATAACGACAAGCAGACCGCGTTCGCCAACGGCCAGACCGGCTGGACCGGCGTGCATGAGTGGGAAAAGGAAATGGCCCGCTCGGACGCCAAGTTCGGTCCGATCTTCGCCAAGTTCGCGGCGATGCCGATCGAGGAAGTGGCCAAGGATCCGCAAGCGCTGAAGATGGGTGGCCGTCTGTTCGCCTCCAACTGTTCGGTATGCCACGGTTCCGACGCCAAGGGCGCCTATGGCTTTCCGAACCTGACCGACGCCGACTGGCGCTGGGGCGGCGAGCCGGAAACCATCAAGACCACCATCATGGGCGGTCGACACGCGGTGATGCCGGCCTGGGCCGAAGTCATTGGCGAACAAGGCGTAGCCGATGTCGCAGCCTTCGTGGTGACCCAGCTCGATGGCCGCAAACTGCCGGAAGGCACCAAGGCTGACCCGGCCAACGGCCAGAAACTGTTCGCCGCCAACTGCGTGGCCTGCCACGGTCCGGAAGGCAAAGGCACCCCGGCGATGGGCGCGCCTAACCTGACCCACCCGGCCGCGTTCATCTACGGTTCGAGCTTCGCGCAACTGCAGCAGACCATCCGTTACGGCCGTCAGGGCCAGATGCCTGCGCAGGAACAACTGCAAGGCAACGACAAGGTCCACCTGCTGGCAGCGTACGTGTACAGCCTGTCCCACGGTGAAAAAGCGCCGGAGGCCGAGGCGCAGTAAAGCCAGGGCTTGATGCAATGAAGAATCCCCCGCCAGTGCTCTGGCGGGGGATTTTTTTATGGGTTACTGGCCCAGATCGACTTCACCGGCACGGTGGCCACCGGCGTACGTTTGCGCCACTGATTGTCCTCGACCAGACTCACCTCCAATTGCTTGCGATCCTTGGAGAAAGTGGCGGTCAGGTACGTCTGCTGAGAAGCTGAACCGCTGAGAAACATCGGCACGCTCCCCATATAGGTCTGGCTACCACCCTCGTCGTGGAAGTGGCCGGCGAACATCGCCGTCACCTGATACTTTTCAATCATTTCGCGAAAGCGCTTCTCTTGATCCCAACTGCCTTTCCACTCATAGGGCTTGTGCATGTTGATAATGATCGCGTAGCCCTGCGCTCGCGCTATTCGCAAATCATTTTCCAGCCAGTCCAGCGACGCCGTGATATCGAATGTGGTCGGATTCAACGCGTGAGAAATCTTCACCGCATAAGTGGGTTCATTGTTCAACTGCACCAGATGCACTTCACCCATATTCTTTGAATAAGCCAGACTACCCAGATAGTGTTTATTCACAAAGCTGCCGGTGACTTCCAGATCAAACTCATCGACTTTACCGACATGATGATCACGGTAATCAACAATACTGCCCGCTGCGCAACTTTCACTGAAACAGTCATTCACGTTGTTCTGGTAGTCGTGATTACCCAATCCGTAGAGCACGTGATCGCCAAAGTGCTTCTTCAGCATCGAACCGATGAAAGAGCGCTGCCAGCCGTGGCCAAACGCGGTCATGTCACCGTTGATCATCAATGGCACGGCAGCCTGCCCGCCCATCTCGGTGCGGAACTGGGCAATGCTCGCGAACTGGGTTTCCACCAACCATTTCGCGCGTTTTTCGAAATCCGCGCTCGATTCATCCTCGCCACTGTCCGACTTTTCTGTCCACGGGTACTGCGGGTCTGATGCAAATACCATGTGCTGCGGCATACCTTCATTGGCACTGGCGAGAGAAGTCAGGGACACCAGACACAGACAAGCGAAAAGCTTTTTAACTTCCTTGATTTTCATAACACTCCATTATTCCGTTAAATTTCAAAACATGAACATGCAACTAGCACGCTGCAGAACAGCCAATAAGCTATTCGAAAAAAACAAGAAAATAAAACCCATTAATTAACTAATGATATTTCTGGAATATTAAAATCGCCTTCGAAATTAATACTTTGAGACACATGCCTGATGGACTCGATTCGCTATGCTCTGTAGGGTCGTCCACAGCCCGTTGACCCTCATCGGAGCCACTTCAAGGATGAAGCCGCTATGTTGAATGACAGCAAAAACCCTCTCCCGGTTGATCAGAAACTCACAGACAACGATCAGGCAATCGATCCATCGAACCACCCCGTGGAATCGATTGCCGTGACACTGGGTAATCCGTTGCAACCCGACTCCAGAAGCACCACAAAGTCCCACAGAAATACCGGCAGTCTCGAGAGCCTGGGCGGCGGCAGATTTCCCTGAGTCTTGACGCCACGTCTGAATCAATCCGAGCCGGTCTGCGCCTTGTGCGAGGCTGGCTCGACTGATGTCTGCCACGGACCGACCAACGGACGGCTGAGTCCTGTCTTCCTCGATTGCCGCCCCCAAGGCGAAGTAGTAACGTTGCTACATCTGTATTGCGAGAGGTCAACCATGATGGCAATCACCACCATCTCCAGCCGTGAATTCAATCAGGACACCAGCAGCGCCAAAAAGGCTGCGCGTCTGGGTCCAGTGATCATCACCGACCGTGGCAAGGCCTCTCATGTCCTGTTGAGCATTGAGGAATATCAGAAACTGAGCGGCGCAAACACGAGCATTGTCGATTTGTTGGTCATGCCGGAGGCTGCCGACATCGATTTCGAAACCGAGCGCGCAGTCATCATTCATCGTCCCGTGGATCTGTCCTGATGTATTTACTCGACACCAATGTGATTTCCGAACTTCGCAAGCCGCAGGCCGATGCCAATGTGGTCAGTTGGGCCAAAGGCGTCATCGCCCCGCGCCTGTACATTTCCGCCATTACTTTGAAAGAACTGGAAACCGGAGTACTGCGAATGGAACGGCGTGATCCTGCTCAAGGAAAGCTGTTGCGCAGTTGGCTGACGCGTCACGTCATTCCGGCATTCGAAGCACGAATTCTGCCGGTTGATGCCGCGGTGGCACTGCGTTGTGCCAGCCTGCATGTACCCGACCAGGCCAATGAAAGCGATGCATTGATAGCTGCCACGGCCCTGGTGCATGGACTCACAGTGGTCACCCGCAATGTCGGTGATTTCCGCTCGAGCGGCGTCGCCCTGATCAACCCATGGGAACAATGAATTAGCCGCCACCCCAAAACCGTCCATACTCAACAAGTCAATTGATCTGCATCAGGCTTTGCTGCATTCGCTACACCAATAATGCTTTTTCCCCAACGCGACCAAAGGTCGCACCCTTGAGTTAGAGCGACAGGCGTATCATTGCGCCACTGCGACACCCCTTTCTGACCGCGGTCGGCACGTATCGACCGAGGCATTTGTCCACTGCCGTGGGATGCAATGATGAGCAACCAGATTCCGGTACACGACGTCACACCACCGAGCAAAAACGCGAACAACAGCGTCGATCTTTACGCCTCTCGAGAAAAAATCTACACCCGTGCTTTCACCGGCCTGTTCCGCAATCTACGGATGATCGGCGGCGCCGCGCTGTTCCTGTTGTATTTCGGTACGGTGTGGCTGAACTGGGGCGGGCATCAGGCGGTGTGGTGGAACCTGCCGGAACGCAAGTTCTTCATCTTTGGTGCGACCTTCTGGCCGCAGGACTTCATCCTGCTGTCGGGGCTGCTGATCATTGCGGCGTTCGGCCTGTTCTTCATCACCGTTTACGCCGGCCGCGTCTGGTGCGGCTACACCTGTCCGCAAAGCGTGTGGACGTGGATTTTCATGTGGTGCGAGAAGGTCACCGAAGGCGACCGCAACCAGCGGATCAAGCTCGATAAAGCGCCGATGACCGGCAACAAATTTCTGCGCAAGCTCGCCAAGCATTCATTGTGGCTGCTGATCGGCTTCGTCACCGGCATCACCTTCGTCGGCTACTTCTCGCCAATCCGCGAACTGGTGTTTGAATTCTTCACCGGCCAGGCCGATGGCTGGTCGTATTTCTGGGTCGGTTTCTTCACCCTCGCCACCTACGGCAACGCCGGCTGGCTGCGCGAGCAGGTATGCATCTACATGTGCCCCTACGCACGTTTCCAGAGCGTGATGTTCGACAAGGACACCCTGATTGTTTCCTACGACCCGCGTCGCGGCGAAAGCCGTGGCCCGCGCAAGAAAGGTGTCGACTACAAGGCCATGGGTCTGGGCGACTGCATCGATTGCACCATGTGCGTTCAGGTGTGCCCGACCGGTATCGACATCCGTGACGGCCTGCAGATCGAGTGCATCGGCTGCGCCGCGTGTATCGACGCCTGCGACGCGATCATGGACAAGATGGACTACCCGCGCGGCCTCATCAGCTACACCACCGAACACAACCTCTCCGGCCAGAAAACCCATAAACTGCGGCCACGCCTGATTGGCTACGCGGTGGTGCTGCTGGCGATGATCAGCCTGCTGGTGACCGCGTTCTTCATGCGCTCGCTGGTCGGTTTCGACGTCAGCAAGGACCGCGTGCTGTACCGCGAAAACGCCGAAGGCCGGATCGAAAACGTCTACAGCCTGAAGATCATGAACAAGGATCAGCGCGACCACACCTACGTGCTGGAAGCCGCCGGTCTGCCGGATCTGCGCCTGCAAGGCAAACGCGAGATCAAGGTACCGGCCGGCGAAATTTTCAGCATGCCGGTGGAGTTGTCGAGTGCACCGGAACAATTGCCGTCGAGCACCAACGAGGTGAAATTCATCCTCAAGGATGCCGACGACGACAGCGTTCACGTTGAAGCCAAGAGCCGATTCATCGGCCCACAAACCCGTTGAGAGAACTGAACATGCCCGCAGCAAACGCCGCCAGTCCTTGGTACAAGCACCTTTGGCCGTGGATCATCATCGGAATTCTGGCCTGTTCGGTGACCTTGACCCTGTCGATGGTGACCATCGCGGTGAACAACCCGGACAACCTGGTCAACGACAACTATTACGAGGCCGGCAAAGGCATCAACCGCTCGCTGGATCGCGAGCTGCTGGCGCAGGAGCTGAAGATGCGCGCCAGCGTGCATCTGGATGACCTGACCGGCGAAGTCGACCTGCGCCTGAGCGGTGACAGCCAGCCGAAAACCCTGGAACTGAACCTGATCTCGCCGACCCAGCCGGAGAAGGATCGCAAGATCGTCCTGACCCGCAGCGAAACCGAAGCCGGCCGTTACATCGGTCAGTTGGGCGACAAGGTCGAAGGCCGACGTTTTGTCGAATTGCTGGGCACGCAGGACGACCACGTGTGGCGCATGTTCGAAGAGGAACAGGTCAGCCACGACAAGGATCTGCTGCTCGGTGACGAACCGCTGCAGGGCGCCGAAGACCTGGATAAATAAATAAACTGCAGAAGCCCCTCACCCTAACCCTCTCCCGGAGGGAGACGGGACTGATTTCGGCCGCTCGCATGCCTTTTGTATGGCAGTGACGAAATCCGTGGATGCACCTCTTTTCCGGCCTCCATCAATCGGCTCCCTCTCCCTCCGGGAGAGGGCTGGGGTGAGGGCAAGCGGACAACCCCAATGCAAGGGCTTACCCCCTCAACGATGCCATGACCACCCCACTCCCCTGTTACCACTGCGCTCTGCCCGTCCCGTCAGGCAGCCGCTTCACCGCCGTCGTGCTCGGGGAGTCCCGCGAGTTCTGCTGCCCCGGCTGCCAGGCCGTGGCC
Source organism: Pseudomonas sp. MWU12-3103b (assembly GCF_023100615.1). Taxonomy (NCBI): domain Bacteria; kingdom Pseudomonadati; phylum Pseudomonadota; class Gammaproteobacteria; order Pseudomonadales; family Pseudomonadaceae; genus Pseudomonas; species Pseudomonas sp. MWU12-3103b. Next base: position 15,736 of record NZ_JALMEY010000016.1, on the reverse strand, counting down.
GAAGCCATCGTCGCCGGTGGCCTGGAAAGCTATTACCAGCATCGCAGCGAAGCCTCGGCCAACCCCGAAGCCTTGCCGGTGCAATTGACCGATGAACTGGCGCTGTATGACCGCGCCGACGTGCAACAACCTTTCGTCCGTCACGCGGGCGAACTCGCCGAAACCACCCTGTTGATGGAAGGCATCAGTTGCGCCGCCTGCGGCTGGCTGATCGAGAAACACCTGCGCAGCCTGCCGGCAGTGGCCGAGGCGCGGCTCAATCTGTCCAACCATCGCCTGCATGTGCAATGGGCCGACGGGCAATTGCCGCTGAGCCAGATCCTCGCCGAGCTGCGCCACATCGGTTACGCCGCCCACCCCTATCAGGCCGACCGCGCCAGCGAGCAACTGGCCAGCGAAAACCGTCTCGCGTTGCGTCAGCTCGGTGTCGCCGGGCTGCTGTGGTTTCAGGCAATGATGGCGACCATGGCCACCTGGCCGGAATTCAACATCGACCTCAGCCCCGAACTGCACACGATCCTGCGCTGGGTCGCGCTGTTTCTCACTACGCCGATCGTGTTCTACAGCTGCGCGCCGTTCTTCAAGGGCGCCATGCGCGATTTGCGCACCCGACATCTGACCATGGATGTCTCGGTGTCGCTGGCGATCGGCAGTGCCTACATCGCCGGGATCTGGACCTCGATCACCGGCGTCGGTGAGCTGTATTTCGATGCGGTCGGGATGTTCGCGCTTTTTCTCCTCGCCGGGCGCTATCTGGAGCGACGCGCCCGCGAACGCACCGCCGCGGCCACCGCGCAGCTTGTGAACCTGCTACCGGCCTCGTGCCTGCGCCTCGACGCCAATGGCCAGAGCGAACGCATCCTGCTCAGCGAATTGTGCCTGGGTGACCGGGTGCTGGTGCAACCGGGTTCGATCCTGCCGGCGGATGGCAAGATCCTCGATGGCCAGTCGAGCATCGACGAATCGCTGCTGACCGGCGAATACCTGCCGCAACCGCGCATGCTGGGTGATGCGGTCACCGCCGGTACGCTGAACGTCGAAGGCGCACTCACCGTCGAGGTACTGGCACTGGGTCAGGACACGCGCCTGTCGGCCATCGTCCGCCTGCTCGATCGCGCCCAGGCCGAGAAGCCGCGACTGGCAGAAATCGCCGACCGCGCCGCGCAATGGTTCCTGCTGTTGTCGCTGATTGCGGCCGCAGCGATCGGCCTGTTGTGGTGGCACCTGGACTCGTCGCGGGCGTTCTGGATCGTCCTGGCGATGCTGGTGGCGACCTGCCCTTGCGCGCTGTCGCTGGCAACCCCGACGGCGTTGACCGCCGCCACTGGCACCCTGCACAAACTCGGCCTGTTGCTGACGCGCGGCCATGTGCTGGAAGGCCTGAACCAGATCGACACGGTGATCTTCGACAAGACCGGCACCCTCACCGAGGGGCGGCTGGTTTTGCGTTCGATCCGTCCACTGGGCACGCTGAACAGCGACCAGTGCCTGAGCCTTGCCGCCGCGTTGGAAAATCGTTCGGAACACCCGATTGCCCGCGCCTTCGGTCGTGCGCCACTGGCGGCTGAAGAAGTGCACAGCACGCCGGGACTTGGCCTCGAAGGGCTGGTCGGCACACAGCGTTTGCGCATCGGTCAGGCAGAATTTGTCTGCGCCCTCAGCGGTTCGCCGCTGCCGGCGATGCCGGATGAACCGGGTCAGTGGCTGCTGCTCGGCGATGACTCGGCAGCGCTGGCGTGGTTCGTTCTCGACGACCGCCTGCGCGACGATGCGCCCGCCCTGCTCGCCGCCTGCAAGGCCCGTGGCTGGCGCACGCTGCTGTTGTCCGGCGACAGCTCGCCGATGGTCGCCAGCGTCGCCGCCGAACTGGGTATCGACGAGGCCCGTGGCGGTCTGCGTCCGGACGACAAATTGCAGGTGCTGCAACAGCTTCATCAAGAAGGAGGCAAGGTGTTGATGCTCGGCGATGGTGTGAACGACGTGCCGGTGCTGGCTGCTGCCGACATCAGCGTGGCCATGGGTTCGGCCACCGATCTGGCGAAAACCAGCGCCGACGCGGTGCTGCTATCCAACCGCCTCGACGCGCTGGTGCAAGCCTTTACCTTAGCGCGCAGAACCCGTCGGGTAATCATCGAGAACCTGCTGTGGGCGGCGCTGTACAATGGCCTCATGTTGCCGTTCGCCGCCCTCGGCTGGATCACCCCGGTGTGGGCTGCGGTCGGCATGTCGATCAGTTCGTTGACCGTGGTGCTCAACGCCCTGCGCCTGACTCGCCTGCCGAGCGCGCCGGTCGCCGGCACCCGTTCAGAAACCCGCCCGTTGCCGGCCTGAGCCGCGCGGGCCAGGAGTACCGATGCCAGCTCTTTACGTGATGATCCCGGCCGCCCTGCTGATCGTGGCCATCGCCGTGTACATCTTTTTCTGGGCGGTGGACAGCGGACAGTACGACGACCTCGACGGCCCGGCCCACAGCATCCTGTTCGACGATCAGGACCCGAACCACACCGCCGCGGTGGACGAAGCCAAAGCCGACAAACCGCAGGACAAGGCGCCACCCCATGCTTGAGCTGGCGCCGCTGCTGGTTTCCGCGCTGATCCTCGGCCTGCTCGGTGGCGGGCATTGCCTGGGCATGTGCGGCGGCCTGATGGGCGCGCTGACCCTGGCGATTCCCAAGGAGCAGCGCAGCCGACGCTTTCGTCTGCTGCTGGCGTACAACCTCGGACGGATCCTCAGTTACGCGACCGCCGGTTTGCTGATCGGCCTGGCAGGTTGGGCGGTGGCGAACAGCCCGGCGGCGATGGTCATGCGAATTCTCGCCGGACTGCTGCTGATCGCCATGGGCCTGTATCTGGCCGGCTGGTGGAGCGGCCTGACTCGCATCGAAAGTCTTGGTCGTGGTTTGTGGCGTTACATTCAGCCGGTGGCCAATCGATTGCTGCCGGTGTCGACACTGCCCCGTGCGTTATTGCTCGGAGCGCTATGGGGCTGGCTGCCGTGCGGACTTGTTTACAGCACGCTGCTGTGGTCGGCGAGCCAGGGCAATGCGCTGGACAGTGCGCTGTTGATGCTGGCGTTCGGGCTGGGCACATGGCCGGTGCTGCTGGCGACCGGGCTGGCGGCCGAGCGGGTCACGGCGTTGCTGCGTAAACGCAGCGTGCGCATGGCTGGGGGGTTGCTGGTGATTGTGTTCGGGATCTGGACGCTTCCTGGCCCTCACCAACATTGGTTGATGGGCCACTAAACAGTGGTGAGGGAGCAAGCTCCCTCACCACAAAAGCAGTCACTACCAATCCGCCGTTGATGCAAATCAACAGCCCCGTCGCCGCACCCCGATAGACTCGCCACACTGCCAGCCTATCCGGGGGAATGCCCGCATGCTCGACGCCATTCGTTGGGACACTGATCTGATCCGCCGCTACGACCTGGCGGGGCCGCGCTACACCTCGTACCCGACGGCCGTGCAATTCAACAGCCAGGTCGGCACCTTCGACCTGTTCCACGCCCTGCGCGACAGCCGCAAGGCGTTGCGCCCCTTGTCGCTGTATGTGCACGTGCCGTTCTGCGCGAACATTTGCTACTACTGCGCCTGCAACAAGGTCATCACCAAGGATCGCGGTCGCGCACAGCCGTATCTGCAGCGGCTGGAGCAGGAAATCCAGTTGATCGCCTGTCACCTGGAGCCGGCGCAGAAAGTCGAGCAACTGCACTTTGGCGGCGGCACTCCGACCTTTCTCAGCCACGACGAACTGCGCCAGTTGATGGCGCACCTGCGCAAACACTTCAATCTGCTGGATGACGATTCCGGCGACTACGGCATCGAGATCGACCCACGCGAGGCCGACTGGTCGACCATGGGTCTGTTGCGCGAACTCGGCTTCAACCGGGTCAGCATCGGCCTGCAAGACCTCGACCCGGCGGTGCAACGGGCGGTCAATCGCCTGCAAAGCCTGGAAGAAACCCGCGCGGTGATCGACGCCGCGCGCACCCTGCAATTTCGCTCGATCAACATCGACCTGATCTACGGCCTCCCGAAGCAGACCCCGGAGAACTTTGCGCGCACCGTCGAGGAAGTCATCAGCCTGCAACCGGACCGGCTTTCGGTATTCAACTATGCACACCTGCCGGAGCGCTTCATGCCGCAGCGGCGGATCAACAGCCACGAGCTGCCGAGCCCTGCGCAGAAACTCGAAATGCTTCAGCGCACCATCGAACAACTGACTGCCGCCGGCTACCGTTACATCGGCATGGATCACTTCGCCCTGCCCGACGATGAGCTGGCGATCGCCCAGGAAGAGCAGACCCTGCAGCGCAACTTTCAGGGCTACACCACCCACGGTCATTGCGACCTGATTGGTCTTGGGGTGTCGGCGATCAGCCAGATCGGCGACCTCTACTGCCAGAACAACAGCGATCTGAACCAGTACCAGAACACCCTCGCCGCCGCGCAACTGGCAACCAGCCGTGGCCTGGTGTGCAATGCCGACGATCGCCTGCGCCGCGCGGTGATCCAGCAACTGATCTGCAATTTCAGCCTGGAATTCGCCGAAATCGAGCAGGCGTTCAACATCGATTTTCAGGGTTACTTCGGCGCGCTGTGGCCGCAACTGCAAGGCATGGCCAACGATGGGCTGATCAATCTGGAACGCGAGCGCATCGAAGTGTTGCCGGCCGGGCGCCTGCTGGTGCGTTCGGTGTGCATGGTGTTCGACGCGTATCTGGAACAGCAGAACCGCCAGCGCTTCTCGCGGGTGATCTAGTTTTTCGTCAGCAGTGAGCCGAGTTTGAGGTTCTGCTCGGAGGTGAGGCCGGACTGATCCATGACTTTGGACAGGGCCAGATTGGCGCTGATCAGCCCGGTATTCAGGGCGGCGATGGCACCGCGCAGCGCGGCGAGCATATTGACCTTGGCTTCGTTGGTCAGTGTTCTGTCGGACATGACCGCCGCCATCCGGGCTTTCTTCTCGGCGATCTCTTTTTGCAGTTTGCGGATCATCTTCAGCAACTGCTGGACGTTCTCGGGCAAGCCGCTGTCTTCGATGTCGCTGTTCTCACCACCGACGCTGAAGGATTTTTCGATGGAGGCGCCGGACAGCGACACTTTGACGCCCTCGACCAAGGTCGGGGTTGCCAACGGCGTAGAGGCGGCATTCTGCTCGCTGTCGGTGCCTGTCCTGGCGGTGCTCGGCACAGACGCAACGCCGCTGCTACCGGGGTTCAGCGTGTCAATGGCGGCCATCGAAGCGATTCCTTGCATGCGTGGTGATACCCCTTTATCGGCCACTTGCCCTGCGGCTTTACGCCCGCGGGACAAACTCGCCACAGGCTGGCCTGAATGTCCCCCCGTGGGTTACCCTTACGTCTTATGTGTGTTTTCCCACAAGGATTTAAGAAATGTCCGAGCCAGTCAAACTGCGCGCTCACAACCAGGCCCATTGCAAGGATTGCAGCCTGGCCCCTCTCTGCCTGCCACTTTCTCTGAATCTGGAAGACATGGATGCGCTGGACGAAATCGTTAAACGTGGCCGCCCGTTGAAAAAGGGTGAGTTCCTGTTCCGTCAGGGCGACACCTTCGATTCCGTCTATGCAGTACGCTCCGGCGCGCTGAAGACCTTCAGCCTGAGCGACAGCGGCGAAGAACAGCTGACCGGTTTCCACTTGCCGAGCGAACTGGTTGGTCTGTCCGGCATGGACACCGAGAAACACCCGGTGTCGGCCCAAGCACTGGAGACCACCTCGGTCTGCGAAATTCCGTTCGAACGCCTTGATGAACTGGCCCTGCAACTGCCGCAACTGCGCCGTCAGTTGATGCGGGTGATGAGCCGCGAGATCCGTGACGACCAGCAAATGATGCTGTTGCTGTCGAAAAAAACCGCCGACGAGCGCATCGCCACGTTCCTGGTCAATCTGTCGGCCCGCTTCCGCGCTCGCGGGTTCTCGGCCAACCAGTTCCGCCTGAGCATGTCGCGTAATGAAATCGGCAATTATCTGGGCCTGGCGGTGGAAACCGTGTCACGGGTATTCACCCGCTTCCAGCAGAACGAACTGATCGCCGCCGAGGGCAAAGAGATCCACATCCTCGACCCGATCCAGCTCTGCGCCCTGGCCGGCGGCTCGCTCGAAGGCTGATCTCGATCCGCGGTTGAGCGAAGCGTTTCAGCCGCGGGTATACTGCGCCGTTTGCAGCCCTGCCAGGACACCTCGACGATGGTCTTCGACTCCTTCGACATCAAATCCCTGATCCGCCCCGTGATCGACTTCCCGAAACCGGGCGTGATCTTTCGCGACATCACCCCGCTGTTCCAGTCGCCCAAGGCCCTGCGCCTAGTGATGGACAGCTTCGCCCACCGTTATGTGGAAGCCGACTTCACCCACATCGGCGCGATGGATGCGCGCGGTTTCCTGATCGGTTCGGTGCTGGCCTACCAGCTGAACAAGCCGCTGGTGCTGTTCCGCAAGCAAGGCAAACTGCCGGCGGACGTGCTGGCCGAAGGTTACGCGACCGAGTACGGCGAAGCGTTCCTCGAAGTACACGCCGACAGCCTGTGCGAAGGCGATTCGGTGGTGATGTTCGATGACCTGATTGCCACCGGTGGCACGCTGATCGCAGCCGCCAACCTGATCCGCCGCATGGGCGCGCGGGTGCATGAGGCGGCGGCGATCATTGATCTGCCGGAGCTGGGTGGGTCGCAGCGTCTGGAAGACATGGGGATTCCGACGTTCTGCCTGACGCAGTTTGCTTTGACTGATAAGTAAGTAGCGCCCTTCAGGCCGCCTTCGCGAGCAAGCTCGCTCCCACAGTTGAATGCATTCTCCTGTGGGAGCGAGCTTGCTCGCGAAGGGGCCAGTAGCCTCACCAAAGATTCAAAGCCCCATCTGCTTGCTGATGATCTCGTTCATCACCTCCCGCGTCCCGCCGCCAATCGACAGAATGCGGTTATCCCGATACAGCCGCTCCACCAGACTCTCGCGCATGTAACCCAGGCCGCCAAGAATCTGCACTGCCTCGGTGGTAATCCGGTCCGAAGTATCCGTGGCAACGTTCTTGGCCATGGAAATCTCCTTGATCACGCTCTGCCCCGCCGCCATTTTCGCCGCCTGGCGGTAGGTGAACTCGCGCGATACTTCCAGCGCCGTGGCCATCTCGGCCAGCCGATGCTTGATCACCTGAAACTTGCCGATCGGTTTGCCGAACGCCTCACGCTCGCGCGCCCACTTCAGCGCCTCTTCGAGCGCGAGCTGCGAGGTCATGTTGGCCATCAGTGCCAGCGCCAGCCGTTCACTCTGGAAATTGCCCATGATGCAGGCGAAGCCCATGTTCTCCGCGCCGATCAGATTGCCCACGGGCACCCTGCAATCGTCGAAGAACAGCTCAGCGGTGTCCGAGGCCCACCAGCCCATTTTCTTTAGCTGGCGGCCTACGGTGAAGCCTGGGGTGCCCTTCTCGATCACCAGCAGGCTGATGCCGCCGAAACCCGGCGCTCCGGTGCGCACCGCGACGGTGTAGAAATCGGCACGCACGCCGCTGGTGATAAAGGTTTTGCTGCCGCTGACCCGGTAGAATTCGCCGTCACGCACGGCGCGGGTCTGAAGGTTGGCGACGTCGGAACCGCCGCCGGGTTCGGTAATTGCCAACGCGCAGATCTTCTCGCCGCTGAGCACTTGCGGCACGACGCGCTCGCGCACCTCGGGCCGGGCCCATTTGACGATCGGTGGCAGGCCGATATCCAGCGAACCGAGGCCCGCGACCAGACCACCGGAGCCACAGCGCATCAGCTCTTCGCTGGCGGCAACCTTGGCGAACACATCACCTTCGTGGCTGCCACCCAGCGCTTCGGGATAACCGATGCCGAGAATCCCCGCCGCCCCGGCCTTCAGGTACAGCTCTCGGGGAAAGCTTTCGGCTTCTTCCCACGCATCGATGTCCGGCAGGATCTCGCGTTCGACGAAACGTCTGACGCTGTCGCGGACCATTTGGTGGCTGGGGTCGAAGTATTCCTGGAAGGCAGGCATCGGCGAACTCCATCGAAGGGTTTACCGAACTTAACCGAGCGCTTGCTTGGTTTTCAATCAGTTTGTGTGAATCAGTCAGACCGAGGTGCGCCATTCGCGAGCAAGCCCGCTCCCACATTCGACCGCATTCAATCTGAATGAACTCGATCAACTGTGGGAGCGGGCTTGCTCGCGAAGGCGTCTGCTCAGACACCCTGTAATTCAGAGAGAGATGGGTTTACGCCCGGCAAACGAATGCGCCAGCGTCCCGCCATCCACCAGCTCCAGTTCCCCACCCAGTGGCACACCGTGGGCAATCCGCGAGGCGATCAGGCCTTTGTTGGCCAGAAGTTGAGCGATGTAATGCGCAGTAGCTTCACCTTCCACCGTCGGGTTGGTGGCGAGGATGACTTCGGTAAACGTGCCCGCCTCTTCAATACGCGCCATCAACTGCGGAATACCGATGGCTTCCGGCCCCAGACCGTCGAGCGGCGACAGGTGGCCTTTGAGCACGAAGTAGCGCCCACGGAAACCCGTTTGCTCCACCGCATACACGTCCATCGGCCCTTCCACCACGCACAGCAGCGTGTCGTCGCGGCGCGTGTCGGCGCATTGCGGGCACAGATCGTCTTCGGTCAGCGTGCGGCACTGACGGCAGTGACCCACCCCTTCCATGGCCTGGCTCAAGGCCTGGGCCAGGCGCGTGCCGCCGCTGCGATCACGCTCGAGCAACTGCAACGCCATGCGCTGGGCGGTTTTCTGACCCACGCCCGGCAAAGTGCGCAGGGCGTCGATCAGTTGGCGAATCAAAGGGCTGAAGCTCATGGGTAAAAAGTCCGACAAAACAACGAGACGCGGTTTATACCCGCGCCTCTGGCCAGCGTCAAATGCTCAGTCCTGGGCAACCTTCACCACCAGTTTGCCGAAGTTGCGCCCCTCCAGCAGACCGATGAACGCCTCGGGTGCCTGCTCCAGACCTTCCATCACGTCTTCGCGGAATTTGACCTTGCCGTCGCGCACCCACGGCACCATGTGGCTGATGAATTCCGGCTGACGGTCGCCGTAGTCGTCAAACACGATAAAGCCCTGGATCCGCACGCGCTTGGTCAGCAGGGTGCGTTGCAGCATCGGCAGACGATCCGGACCTTGCGGCACTTCAGTGGCGTTGTAACCGGCGATCAGCCCGCACAGCGGGATCCGCGCCTTGGGGTTGAGCAGCGGCACCACGGCATCGAACACATGCCCGCCGACGTTCTCGTAATAGATGTCGATGCCATTCGGGCAAGCCTTGGCCAGTTGTTCGGCAAAGTCCGGCGCCTTGTGATCGATGCAGGCATCAAACCCCAGTTCCTCGACCACGTATTTGCATTTGTCGGCTCCACCGGCCACACCCACGGCGCGCAGGCCCTTGATCTTCGCCACCTGACCGACCACCGAACCGACCGCACCCGAAGCTGCAGCCACCACCAGGGTTTCGCCTTCTTTCGGCTGACCGATGTCGATCAGCCCCATGTACGCGGTCATCCCCGGCATGCCCAACACGCCGAGCGCCATCGACGGGCTCGGCAGACCGGACGGAATCGGCATGATGTTGCGCCCGTCGCTGATGCTGTGGCTTTGCCAGCCGGTGAGGCCGACCACCAGATCGCCCTGGTGGAATTTCGGATGACGGGAATTCTCGACACGGCTGACAGCGCCACCGGTCATCACTTCGCCGATTTGTACCGGCGCGGCGTAGGACGGTGCCTCGCTCATGCGCCCGCGCATGTACGGGTCCAGCGACAGGTACAGGGTTTTCAGCAACACCTGGCCGTCTTCGAGATCCGGCAACGCTTCGCGCTCCAGACGGAAGTTTTCCGGAGTCGGCGCACCGACCGGGCGCGAGGCGAGGACGAAGCGTTGATTGAGGGTCAGAGGGTCGGACATGTCAGCGTCTCCTGTGAATGGGGAATCCGGGGGTATAGGGAGCAGACCTTTGGCGGCGGTGGTGGGTTCGATGTTTCTTCAGTTGGTCCGAGTCGACGCCTTCGCGAGCAAGCCCGCTCCCACAGGAAGAACGCATTCCAAATGTGGGAGCGGGCTTGCTCGCGAAAGCGTCAGCTCTGCCAACACATGACACTCAGGCAGAAACAAAAATGCCAGGCGCGATGCCTGGCATTTTGTGTAGCTCATCCAACTCGCGATGGCGAATCAGAATGGCAGTTTCATACCTGCTGGCAGGTTCATGCCGGCGGTCATGCTGCCCATTTTTTCCTGGCTGTTGGCTTCGATCTTGCGCACGGCGTCGTTGACGGCCGCGGCGACAACGGCTTCGAGCATTTCCTTGTCGTCTTCGCTCAGGCCTTCAACCAGGCTTGGGTCGATGCTGACGCTTTTCACGTCGTGACGACCGGTCATCACCACGGTGACCATATCGCCACCGGCCTTGCCGGTGACTTCGGCGTTGGCCAGTTCTTCCTGCATCTTGGCCATTTTTTCCTGCATCTGCTGCGCCTGCTTCATCAGGCCGGCCATGCCACCTTTCATCATGGGAATCACCTCAAAAGTACTTGGATCAAAACAGCGCCCGGCCAGCGAGGCCGGACGCCCTCAGTTATTAGCCTTGGGCGACCAAGGCGTCGACAGGTTCAATAGTATCGTGTCGCACCACTGCACCGAACTGCTGGACCATCTGCTGGATGAACGGATCCCCGTGGATCGATTCCTCCGCCTCGCGCTGACGGTTGGCCCGGCGACGGGACGCGGCCTGCGCCGGGGTTTCCTGCTCGGGCTTGATCAACTCGATGGTCAGGGTCAGCGTGCGACCGTGGAACTGGTTCAACGCATCGTTCAGGCGCCGCTGTTGCGTGGCGTTGAACAGCGCGCTGTGCGCCGGGTCCAGGTGCATCAGCCAATGGTCGCCATCGACCGCGATCAGCGTGCAGTTGGCGGCGATGCTGCCGGTCATGCCGGAGATCGGCAGTTGCGGGAACAGCTCCAGCCATTGCAACGCCAGACCGGTGGCCGGCGCTGCGGCAGGCTCCGGCTCGGGTTCCGGGGCCGGCTCGGCGGTGTGTTCGCTGGCCAGGTCGTCGAGGTAGCTGTAGGCCGAATCCATGTCCGGCTCGATGTAGTCTTCGTCCAGCGGCGGCTCGTCGTCGAGGTCCATGCCTGGAGTGGCGGCATCGACGTCGGCGACCGACGGCTCGGGAATCGGCGCAGCGGCCCACTCCGGTGCATCCGGCACCACGCTGTCCGGGGTCGGCAGCGGCATCGGCGGCAACTCGGGCTGCTCGCTGGCGGTTTCCAGCACCGGCTCGACGGCTGGTTGCTGCACCGGCTCGGGTTCTGGCTCGGGTTCGACCGGGTCGTTCCACGGCAGGTCGACCACCGCTTCGGCGGCGACCGGTTCAGGTTCTGCTTCTGGCGCGGGTGCCGGCGCAGCCACCACCACAGGCGCTGGAGCCGGCGCTGGCGCAACCACCGGTGCAGGCGCAACAGCCGCAGCGACTACCGGCGCAGGCTTGGGCGCGGCAGCCACTGAGTTTGCGGAATCAACTGTGGCCTGGCTGATCCCCACTGGCTTTAGCGGTTGCCTCGGGGCGTCCGCCGTGTCCGCGGGCCGGAAGGCCAGCATCCGCAGCAGGACCATTTCGAAGCCACCACGGGGATCCGGCGCCAGCGGCAAGTCGCGGCGACCGATCAGGCCCATCTGGTAATAGAACTGCACGTCTTCGGCCGGCAGCGCCTGAGCCAATGCCAATACGCGGTCACGGTCGCCATGACCGTTGTCGACACCTTCAGGCAAGGCCTGGGCGATGGCGACACGGTGCAGCACGTTGAGAATTTCCGAGAGCACGCCGTTCCAGTCCGGGCCTTGCTCGGCCAGGTGGCGCACGGCTTCGAGCAACGCCTTGGCGTCGCCTTCGATCAGTGCATGCAGCACGTCGAAGACCTGGCCGTGATCCAGCGTGCCGAGCATCGCTCGCACATCGGCGGCCAATACCTTGCCTTCACCGAAGGCGATGGCCTGGTCGGTCAGGCTCATGGCGTCACGCATCGAGCCGTCAGCGGCGCGGCCCAGCAACCACAGCGCGTCGTCCTCGAACGGCACGTTTTCGGCGCCGAGGACGTGGGTCAAATGCTCGACCACACGCTCGGGCGTCATGTTCTTCAGCGAGAACTGCAGGCAACGCGACAAAATCGTTGCCGGAAGTTTCTGCGGGTCGGTGGTCGCCAGGATGAACTTGACGTACGGCGGCGGCTCTTCGAGGGTTTTCAGCAGCGCATTGAAGGAATGGCTGGAGAGCATGTGCACTTCGTCGATCAGGTAGACCTTGAAGCGCCCGCGGCTCGGCGCGTACTGCACGTTGTCCAGCAGCTCGCGAGTGTCCTCGACCTTGGTCCGGCTCGCGGCGTCGATCTCGATCAGGTCGACGAAGCGGCCTTCGTCGATCTCGCGGCACACCGAACACTCGCCGCAGGGGCTGGAAGTGATACCTGTTTCACAGTTCAGGCATTTGGCAATGATCCGCGCAATGGTGGTCTTACCGACCCCGCGGGTACCGGTGAACAGGTACGCGTGGTGCAGCCGCTGGCTGTCCAAGGCATTGATCAGAGCCTTGAGCACATGGGTCTGGCCGACCATTTCGCGGAACGAGCGCGGACGCCATTTACGTGCAAGAACCTGATAACTCATCGAAAACCGTCGCAACGAAGGAAGCTGAAGCGGCTAATGCTAGCGGAGCAAGGGCAAAATTGCATCCGGTGTGCTCGTCTAATCTGGCTAAGCTGCTGTTGGCGGGGAAATTTCGCTCGTGGTCGGGACTCATCGGAGCATGTATGCGTTGGGCCTTGGGAGCTTTGTTGGGGATCAGTCTGAGCGTGAACGCCGCCGAACCGCCGCTGCGCTTCGTCGTGGCCGACAGCTGGGCGATGCCCATGGTGCAGATCGACCATGGCCGCCCCACCCAGGGCATTCTCCACGACATCATGCTCAGCCTGGCAACGCAGGTCGGCGTACCCGCCGAATTCCATGTGCTGCCGCGCGCCCGGGTGCAGAACGCCATGGAACACGGTGAAGTCGACGTGCGCTGCTATGCCGCACAATCGTGGCTGCCGAATCAGTCCGGGGACTATATCTGGAGCCTTCCGCTGCTGTTCCAGCGCGATTTGCTGATCAGCCGCGACGCTCAGCCGCCCCGCGTCGACCCTGCCGACCTGCCCCGCCAATCGATCGGCACCGTGCTCGGCTACACCTACCCGACCCTGCAACCGCTGTTCGACGCCGATCGCCTGCAACGCGAGGACGCGCGTAATCAGGAACAAGTGCTGGAAAAACTCCTGGCCGGCCGCTACCGCTATGCGGTGAGCAATCAATGGACACTCGACTGGTTCAATCAGCGCCTGCTGCCCGGGCAGCAACTGCACGGCGTCGCGGTGCTGCAGGAGCAGCATGTGGGCTGCTACGTGAGGAATGACCCACAGGTGCCAGTGCAGCGGATCCTGCGCACGTTGCTGCGGATGAAAATGTCGGGGGAGATTGATGACATCATCCGGTTGTATACCGGGTCCACTGAAGCCACCCCATAACCCATTGTGGGAGCGGGCTTGCTCGCGAAGGCGGTGTGTCAGTCATCTGATTCGTTAACTGGCACACCGCCTTCGCGAGCAAGCCCGCTCCCACAGGGGGACATTTCCGACAGAGAATTATTCAGTAGCCGTGCGACTCACGGAATTTCTGGTAGTCGTGAAATTCGATCCATTCGACCACATCGTACGGCAGATAAAGCTGCTGCCGGGCGCGGGAGATGGCGATGTACACGGCGCAGATCCGCTGATCGAACGCGTAGGCGTCCTTGAACTGCACATTGGTCAGCAGTTCGGGCGTCAGCAGAACCCGGTCGAACTCCATGCCGCCCGCCTCGTGCGCCTGCATCAGCAGGCAGCTTTTGCCGGGGCCGCCGATCATCCGATTGAGCCGGGTCAGGTCAGCGACCTTGAAGCCCTTCTCCAGTTCGGCCTCGACCCACAGAAACGCCTCGTCGAACTGGTTGGCATCGCGCACCTGCTGCCACTTGGGCAGATCGCTGAAATAGCGATGCGGGCCCTTCTCGCTGTGTTCGGCACTGTAGAAGTCGACCCTGAACAGTTCGATGGCGGTGATCATGAAGTGCTCGAGGTCGCGCTGGGCTTTCATGTCGGCAAAGCTGAACAGGCAATTGGCATCGTGCAGCTGCATGGCCCACTTCATGGTGTCCCAAGGGGACGCCGTCAGCACCACGCAACCTTCCGGCGGGACAAAGCCCTGCGGATAAAACTCGATGCCGACGTCAGCTTCACGCGCGCCTTCGAACGGCACCTTGCTCTTTTCCGAGTGCCGGGAAATCAGCGGATTGACCAGACGCTCGACGTTTCGTCCCGAACGCACCGAGTAGGTGATATCGCTCTGGCGCACCTCACGCTTTCTCTTCACCAGATCGCGCTCGGCATGCTGGTACTCATCGCCCAGCGTGATCAGCACCTGTCGGCCACGCTCGATTATCTGCAGCAGCGAAGCGGGAATGTCCTGACTCTCGTCGATCAGCACGTGGGTATAACGCGGCGGCACCACGCAGCCCGCAAGGCTCGCCCGTTTGATCAGCAACAAGGCTTCAAAGCCGCTCTGCCGGCCCCACGCCGGATTGGCCTCAAGGTAAGTCCAGACGCGGCTCGAATACTCCAGCAGCACTTTGGACTCAAGACCGGACAAGGACAGTTTGAAATACGGCAGATGATGCGCCGACAGGCTGTAGTCCCGGGCGTGGCAATAGCGCTCGAGGGTTTCCAGGCAGACGTTCAGGGTGCGTTGCGCGTCATGCTCGCGAAAGCCGAGGATGTTCAGCTCCTGCGCCAGACTCTGTTTACTCGCGACTCGGCCGGCGGCGCTTGCAGGCTGTGGCTTGCGCCCATAAATCAGCCCGCGCGCGAACGCCTCAAAGGTGATGCCGGGCTTGCGTTCACTGGCAACGCCCATGCGCTGGCACAGGGTCGCAAGTTTTTCCGGGGTGCGTGCCAGCAACAAGGTTTTCCCGGGGTCCAGGTACTCGGTCAAGGCACCGACCAAGTGGCTCTTGCCGATCCCGGCATAGCCTTGCACGTGCAGGTCTTCATCGAGGTTGGCGCGGAAGGTTCTGACCAGTTTGTCTTGCGCAGCGCTGAGCCAGCGCTCGCGGTGCGCCGGGCTGATCATCTGCTGGCTGAACGGATTGTTGACCGCGTGGTGGCGCGTCTTGAACTCGTCGTCCCACTTGCCATCGGGCAGCAGGTAATCCTGCGCCGATACCTCTTCGGCCAACAGCAGACGCAGGTTCAATCCCCTGATGGCGTTCAGGCCGAAGTACAACTGGCGCGGATCGAACAGCCGTTGCGCCTCGGACAGCAGCCCTGCCCCGCCATCGACCGCCCAGGCGATCAGGCGCGCCAGCACCTTCTCCGCCGCTGCGGCGGTGAGATCCTTTTCGGTGGCCTGAGCCAGATTCTGGATGACCAGCACGGCGGCCAGCTGCGCATCCGTCAACTCGCCGAGGTTTTTTGCGCCATCGGGCTGCAACAGGCTGGCGCAGGTCTCATCCGTCACGGGCAAGTACACGGCGGTGGATAAATCGTGATGTTCCGGGTGCATACAACCTCGTAGCCAGGGCGCGAACTTGTCAACGACGCGCGCAGCAAGACGGTGGAGTATGCCACTGTTCAACCTTGGTGACTGAACAGGCATCGGGGGGCAGC
>NZ_JALMEY010000015.1:0-172939 GCF_023100615.1 Pseudomonas sp. MWU12-3103b | reverse complement strand
AGGCCAGTCCTGACCGCAGCTTATTCCTTGACGCTCATGTATTCCTTCGCCCACAGAATGTAATCCTCAGGCTGGGTATAGGTGTGCGTCAGCTCGGTGGCGCTCAGGTCCGAGGCCTGGGTGAAGATCTGGCGTTGTTCGCGCAGGCTGTCGTAGGTCGCCTTGATCGCGGCGAAGTAGGCGCCGTGGCCGTCGATGGTCACGCGCACCCCGAGTTCGGTCAGGCGCTTGTCGTCGCGCAGCGCCGGGTTGCCGTAGGTCACCAGCATCAGCGGCACCGTCAGGTGTTCGGCGATTTGCTCGAGCTGATCGAAGTCCTGCACCCCGACCATGCAGATGCCGTCGGCACCGGCGGCCTGATACTGCTTGGTGCGGCTGATGATTTCCTGATTCGGCAGAATCCCGGCATTGGTGCGGGCGATGATTGCCATTTCCGAATCGACCCGGGCTTCCAGCGCCGCGCGGATCTTGCCGACGCCTTCGGCGACCGAGATCAGGTCGGTGGACTTACGGCCGAATTGCGCCGGCAGCAGGGTGTCTTCGATGGTCAGGGCGGCGACGCCGGCGCGTTCCAGTTCAACGATGGTGCGCATCACGTTGAGGGCGTTGCCGTAACCGTGGTCGGCATCGGCGATCACTGGCAATTGGGCGACGCGGCCGATGCGGGTGGCCTGTTCGGCGAATTCGCTGAGGGTGATCAGGGCAAAGTCGGGGGCGCCCAGCACCTGCAACGAGGCCACGGAGCCGCCGAGGATCCCCACTTCAAAACCCAGGTCTGCGGCAATGCGCGCGGACATCGGGTCGAACACCGAGGCGGTGTGGTAGCAGGTGTCGGAAGCCAGCAATTGACGGAAGTTACGGCGCAAATCTTGATGGGAAAGCCTGGTCATACGAGTTCCACCAATACAAAGGAATGGAACGGCTTGAGCAAAGGTGTCAACGCCGAAGAATGAAAAGGCTATCACGCGAATGGGTCAAGGTTCATGACGAATTTGCGAGTGAGGCGTCGATGAAGGATCCAGCGGCTGAAAGGTTTCATCGGCAGTCAGCGGATTTTCACTGGCTAAACCGCAGATCAGGCCGCTACCGCCTGTTGCTGTTGCCTGGGCAGCAGCACGGCGCGCACCGAATTGCCCGGTTGCAGTTGCAGGCGCTTGGCGGTGAGGCGATCGACCACCAGGGTATTGCCGACCAGACGACCGGGGGCCACAGTGATGCGGCAGTTCTCCAGGCGCCGGTTGTGGATCAGCCACAACGGTGCCTGATCGTCCGGCGTGCCGAGACTCAGGGTCAGCGCCAGGCTGTCGCGCACGGTACGAATGTTGCCGATCGGTGCTTCGATCACCGGGCCACCGTCGAAGATGTCGATGTAGCCCTTATGCACAAATCCTTCTTCGCGCAGGATCTTCAGCGCGGGCTCGGTATTGGGATGCGCCTGGCCGATGGCCGCCTGTGCCTGTTCGGTGAGCATGCAGGTGTACAACGGCTGGCGCGGCATCAGTTCGGCGATGAACGACTTGTTGCCCAGCCCCGACAAGTGGTCAGCATGGCTGAAGTCCATCTGGAAGAAATGCCGGCCCAGACTGTCCCAGAACGGCGAGCAACCGAGTTCATCGGCACTGCCGCGCAGTTCGGCGATCATCTTCTCGCCAAACAGTTGCGGAAACTCGGCTACGAACAGCAGCCGCCCGAGAGACAGCAGCCGGCCATTGTTGCCATGGCGTTGCTCATGCTGAAGGAACAGCGAACACAGTTCCGACTGGCCGGTCAGCTCGTTATTGAGAAACAGTGTGGGGATCTGCCGCGAAATGCCCAGATCCGGTGCCGAACTCACGGTCAGGCCGACTCGGTAGTTGTACCACGGCTCGCGCAGGCCTACCGCGCCGGTCAGGGCGCTGACGCCGACCACCCGCAGGTCGTCATCTTCAAGCACGAACAGATAATCGGCGTCGGCCCGTTCCACTTGTCCGGAAAACGCGCGCTGGGCCCAACGCACCCGGTGGGCGAGGCGATCCTCATTGGCCGGGAGGGTGGTGAACCCCGGGCCAGCCTGTTGCACCAGGGTCATCAGTGCTGGCAGGTCGCTGACTTTGACCGGACGGACGATCATGCGGTAACTCCTTGTACGCGCCGGTTCGGGCACTGTCGTTGGGTATGCAACCGGGCGCGGTTCACAGGGCGGTCAGCCTGATCGTGCAGCCATCGGTGACCTTCAGCGCCGCGCACAGGGCCGGCGTCAGAGACAGCGGTTGATCGGGCTGGTAATCCAGTTCGGCGACGATGGCCCGGAAACCGTGCAGCGCGTCGTTGCTCAACAGATAACGGCCACGCGTCTCGATCGGCGCTTGCTGGCGCACGGTGGCGGTCTGGCTACGGGCGATCGATCGGATGTTCGCGGTGCGCGCATACAGGGTCGGACCGGCGTCGAACAGGTCGATGTAGCTGTTGGTTTCAAAGCCTTCGCGTTCGAGGATGTCGAACGCTTCCTGGCCGTCCGGGTGAATCCGGCCGATGCATTCCTGCGCTGCCGGAGGCAGCATCGGTACGTAAATCGGGTATTGCGGCATCAGTTCGGCGAGAAACGTGCGGCTTTGCAGACCGCACAGGCGTTCGGCCTCGACGTAGGGCAGGTCGAAGAAGTGTTTGCCCAGTGCGTCCCAGAACGGCGAATGACCGTTCTCATCGCTATAGCCGACGATCTCGGTGATCACCGCATCGGCGAAACGTTGTGCGTGAGCGGCGATGAACAGCAGCCGTGCCCGCGACAGCAATTCGGAAAAGGCGCTGCGCACCAGCGCGTTGTCGATGTGAAACCCGCGCAATAGCGTGTGTCCGCTGAGGTCGTGACACAGTGACAACGCCGGCACCCCGTGTTCGATGTTCAGTTCCCGCGAAGCACTGGTGAAGTGGCGATTGCGCAAGCTGTAGAACGGTTCGTTGAAACCGGCCGTGGCGAGGATCTCCGAGCAACCGACCAGCCGTTGAGTGTCGAGGTCTTCCAGCACGAAGAAGTAGTTCTCCGGGCCTTGCGCCTGAGTGTCGTTGTCGAACGAGGCACAGGAGCCGGCGATTTTTTCGCGCAGGCGTTCGCTGTCGTCAGGCAGCGACGTGACGCCGACCAGGCTGTCGCGGGCCAGCTGCTGCAATTGCGGCAGGTCGGTTGTCTCGACTGGGCGTAAGACCAGCATGGATGCACTCCTGTATCAAAGGGTCCGGTGATCCCACCGAACCTGACTATCACTGTCGGTTGCCACGCTTTAAAGCGGCGGTCGCCTGATTTGATGTCAGACGCCGCTCTTTTTCTTGTCAGCCATTGCTCGGGTCAGGCAGCGCTGTGCTGGCGCCGAGCTTGTTCAGGAAGAACAGGTACACCAGACCCAGCGCAATCCAGATCAGGCCGAGTTTCTGCGCATCGACGCCCATGTTGTACATGATGGCGGCGACGATGATGAAGCCGATCACCGGGCAGATCAGATGGCGTACGACCTGACCGGACTTCTGCCGACGCCAGTAGTAGTTGATCACTGTCAGGTGCAGCAGCATGAAACCGCTGAGTGCACCGAAGTTGACCAGCGAAGTCAGGGTGTCGACCGAATTGATGAACAGGTAGCAGATCACCAGCGACAGCACCGCCACCAGATAAATGCTCAGGTACGGGGTGTTGTGCTTCGGGTGCACCTTGGCCAGCACTTTCGGCAACTTGCCGTCGCGGGCCATGCCGAACAGCAGGCGCGACACTGCCGCTTGCGAGGTGATCGCCACCGCGACGCCCCAGGCCAGCGCCGTGGCGACACCGGTCAGGGTGGCCAGCCAGCTGCCAGCGGCGATTTCGGCGATTTCATAGAATGCGGTGTCGGCGGACTTGAAACCCATGCCAGCAGCCAGATCGGTGGCGATCCAGGTCTGTACGACGAAAATCACGCCCATCACCACCAGAGTGATCAGCGCTGCGCGACCGACGCTGCGGCCCGGATCGCCCTTGATTTCTTCGGCGAGGGTCGAGATCGCATCGAAGCCGAGGAATGACAGCACGGCAATCGACACCGCTTGCATCAGCAGGGCGAAGTTGAACGTTTCCGGGTGATACAGCGGCGCCAGGGTCAGCTCGCCGTTGCCGCCGCCGTTGTGCAGGGCGTTCCAGGCGTAGAACAGGAAAATCCCCAGCACCACCAGCTGTGCCAGCAGGAAAATGATGTTCATCCGTGCGGTGAAGGTGATGCCGCGCAGGTTGACGAACGTCGCGCTGACCAGAAACGCCAGAATGAAGCCGACCTTCGGAATGTCCGGGTACAGATGGTTCAGGGCCATCGCCGCGTAGACGTACAGCAGCGGTGGAATCAGCAGGTAGTCGAGCAGCATCAGCCAGCCGGCGATGAAGCCGACGTGTTGATTGAGGCCGCGTTGCGCGTAGGAATACACCGAACCGGCGACCGGAAACGCCTTGGCCATGCTGCCGTAGCTCAGCGCGGTGAACAGCATCGCGACCATGCCGATGATGTAGGCCAGCGGCACCATCCCGGGCGCCTCGGCATTCACGTAGCCATACACGCCGAAGGGGGCGATGGGGATCATGAAGATCATCCCGTACACCACCAGGTCGGTCAGTGTCAGGCTACGTTTCAACTCCTGTTTGTAGCCGAACTCTTCTATTTCCATGAAGCGCAACTCCTTGTCAGCCTATCCAGCGTTTTAGTTGTTATGTCGATCCATCGTTACAGCGTCAGCAGTCTTGCAGCATTCTTTACAGCAGCGGCGCCAGACGCTCGGCCCACAACGATACCGCTTCGGGGCTGCGCAGCAGATCGTTGCGCACTTCGATCAACACCGATTCCAGCCCCCGGGCATCGCCGTGCACCGGGACGGTCATGTCGCCCAGCGGATCAACCCGGTACGGCTGGTTGCCCGCGACGTTCAGCGGGTGCTGGCCGAGGCCGTCGATCACCCGTTGCGCATAGGCGCCGGCCTGACCGAACAGCACGCCGACTTCCAGCGGGCGCGGCTGGCCGTAATACACCGGGGTAAAACTGTGAATCCCCACTACTCGCACCGCCTGGCCTTGTGCAACGCGCTGGTCGATCAGGGTCTGCAGCCGGGCGTGAAACGGTTTGAACAGGCTCTGGCGCCGGTATTCGCGAGTGGCTTCGTCCAGCTCGCGGTTACCGGGCACCTGATAAATCTCGCTCTGCGCCGGAATGCTGTCGGGCGCATGCCGGGGCCGATTGAGGTCGATCAGCAGCCGTGAATAGTTGGCGCTCAACAGTGTCGCGCCGAGTGTCTCCGAGAGCTTTTCGGCCAGTTGCAGTGCGCCGATGTCCCAGGCGATGTGTTCGCGCGCGGCGGCATCGTCCAGGCCCAGATTGTTCAGGGCCTCGGGGATGTAGCGGCTGGCGTGCTCGCACACCAGAATCAACGGATGCGATGAATCTTCGCGGCTCAGGTTGTAGACCGGGCGGGTATACAACCCCAGCTCGGCGGATTCAGTACAGGCGTGCATAGTGCTCACACAGGTCAGCGGGCGAGAGCTGTTCCGTCAGCGCCAGTTCCTCGGTTTTAAGGGCGTGGTAAGTGTCGAGCAACGGCTTGGGCAGCCATTGATTGAAGGCTGCACTGTCACGCAGGCAATCCAGCGCCTGGGCCAGCGAGGCGGGCAGGGCGACGATGCCCCGGGCCTTGCGTTGCTCGTCGTTGAGTGAATCGGGAATTTCATCGGTGATCGCGTTCAGCGCCAGACGCTGTTCGATGCCCAGCCGTCCGGCAATCAGCAGTGCGGCCATCGCCAGATGCGGCGAGGCGGTGGCGTCCATCGCGCGGAATTCCAGGTTGTACTGCGCCGCCACGGATTTGCCGCCCAGGCTCACGGTCGGACAAATGCGCAGCGCCGCTTCACGGTTCTGCTGCCCCAGACACGCATAGGACGCGCTCCAGTGATGCGGCTGCAAACGCTCATACGACACCGGTGTCGGCGCGGTGAACGCACACAGCGCCGGCAAATAATGCAGGATCCCGGCGGCCCAATGCTGGCCGAGCGTCGACAGACCGTTGCTGGTGCCGGCGTCGTAGAGCAGCGGCAGACCTTGCAGGTCGAGCAGGCTGACGTGCAGGTGCACACCGTTGCACACCGCGTCGGCCTTGGTTTTCGGCGCGAAGCTGACGTCGACGCCCATTTGCCGGGCTATTTCGCGGGTGATTTCGCGCACGTTCACCGCACGATCCGCCGCCGCCACGCCGAGGGTCGGCCGGCAGGTGATTTCGTATTGGTGCTTGCCGTATTCGGGCAGGAACATTTCCGGCTCGACACCGCCGGCGCGCAGCGCGCTGAGCAGCCAGCCGCCGAACTCGGCCCCCTGACGCTGGGCTTCGAGGGAAAACGCCAGATGCTCGGCAAAACCGGCATGCAGGTTGAATTCGTGTTCGAACGCCGCGTTGACCTGCAAACCGAGGTCGTCGCGATAGCGCTCGATTTCATCGCGCAGCAGCGTGCGCGGGCAAGCGCTCCACGGCCGGCCATCGGTCTCGCGGATGTCGCCATGGATGAAGTCCAGCGCCGGTGCTGCGGCATCCGGGCCATTACCGACCGTCACGCGACTGGCCAGATCGGGAATCAGCCGCAAATCACCATAGGCGCCCCATGGGTTGGTCGAGGCGATGATGTCCTGAGGCGTCAGTGCGCTGTTGGCCGGCACCCAGCCGCACCCGGCCGCTTGATAATGTTCCAGCTGATCGGTGGGAAACGAGCGGCCACGGGTGATGCCGATCAGGTCGGTGGTGACGATGGTGGTCATCGGCAACGGCGTCAGGCGCTCGCTCATGGACGCATCTCCTGCAAGCGGCCGAGCACGGTTTGCGTGTCGCTGATCCAGCAGTAGCCCTTGATCGCGTTGAGGCAGGCGTCATGCCGCGCCGGGGTATAGGTGGCGCAGGCGTCTTCGACCAGCGTCACCAGATAGCCACGGTCGGCGGCATCGCGCACGGCCATGTCGACGCACTGGTCGGTGACGATGCCAGCGATGATCAGGTGACGGGTTTCGAGGTTGCGCAGCACGTAATCGATGTTGGTCGAGTTGAACACCCCGGATGAGGTTTTCGGCAACACGATTTCGTTTTCCACCGGGGTCAGGTCGTCGATGATCCGCGCCTGGGTGCTGCCCTTGGGCAGGTGCATGTCCGACAGTTTGTGATCCAGCGAGCGGTCGCGACCGTCGGCGGTCAGGCTTTCGATAATCGTATGCAGCACATTCTGCCGCGCTTCGCGAAAGGCACTGAGCAAGCGGCGCTGGTTGGGCACCACCTGCATGTGCGCGCGGGTCAGGAAATACTCGGCGTCCGGGCCGTTCAAGTGCGGGTCGAACTGCGGTTCGAGCCAGGCACGCTGCATGTCCACCAGCAACAGAGCGGTGTGACCGGTGACGAACGGCAAATCCCGCGGCGAGCGGTGGGGAAGACTGAACATCCTTATTTATCCTCCAGCAGATGGGTGTTGAAGTCGTTGCGCAGGGCGTCGATGCCTTCCAGGCGATCGGCCAGATCGGGGCTGCGCAGGGTCAGGCAGGCAATCAGCGCCTCGACCTGGGCCAGCGCCGGCACCATGGTGTCGAACGGCGAGGCCGATTCCACCGGAGCACTGATGATCAGGTCAGCCAGTTCACGCAGCGGCGAGGCATAGATGTCGGTGAACAGCACCACCCGCGCGTTGTTGTTCTTCGCCGCCGAGGCCACCCGCAGGGCCTGGGACTGGTAGCGCCGATAGTCGAACAGCAGCACCACGTCCTGGCGTTGCAGATCGAACAGGCGGTCGGGCAGTTGCGCGTTGTCCTCCAGGGCAAAGCAGCCGGGCCGCAGCAAGCGCAGGTGGTTGAGCAGGTAGTTGGCCATCAGGCTGCTGAAGCGCCCGCCGAAGCAGTAGATCTGGTGCCGGGTATCGAGCAGCCAGTCGAGCAGAATGCGCACGTCTTCGGGTTGCGTCAGAACCTGGGTTTCCACCAGCAGGCGTTGGCTGTCAGCCAGATAATGGCCCCAGGCATCGTCTTTATTGAGGTGCGAGCGTGGCTGCAACAGGGTGCGCGGCGAACGCAGGCGGTGGTCCATGTCGCTGAGCAGCGCGTCCTGAAACTCGGCGTAACCGCCGAATCCGAGCTTCTTCACCAGCCGCACGATGGTCGGATCGCTGACGCCGGCGTGTTCGGCCAGACGCGCCATCGGACCCAGGCCGTTGCGTGGATACTGGTCGAGCAGGGCGCGAATCACTTTGCGCTCCGACGGCGTCAGTTCCAGGCCGGGGTCGGTGATCAAGTCTCTGAGAGGGGGCATCCGGGCTCCTGCTGGATGAAGGGGGGGTGTTGAATTCGTTTCACAATCCGTTAAAACAGTATTTATGTAACTCAGGTTACATGTCTAGTGAATTTTTAGCGCTGGCGATTCGACGTTTAAATAAGCTCACAACCCTGAGTAACAAGGGCTACACCTGAGTCTGTGCCTCTTGTAGTCCATTGCCTCCAGGCGTGTCAGACATTGCCGCTTTTTCTACTTCAGAGTACTGGACTGGAGGTTCACGAGATCCCCTGAAGCGACCGGGTTACGGCACAATTGCCACAAGACCGGCGATTTTCCGCCGATTCAGCTGATGCTTATCGAGTGAAATCCTGTGCAGTCCACCCGTTTGACTTTGATTTGCCACGCGCGAACCGTCGCACAGAAATTGTCGCGCTTTCCTACGAACGAGCCTGTTGAAAATTCGCCATTCGCGATCGGCGCGTTGGCCGCGAAGTTCACCGGTGCCAGTCGTTTGTTGTGCGGGCCGGAATTGCGTACCCGTCAGACCGCCGAGTGGTTCGGTGCGGCGCCGCAAGTGGACGAAGCGTTGCGCGATTGCGATTTGGGGCGCTGGCACGGGCAAGCGATCAAGGATCTGCAAGTGCGCGAGGCCGATGCATTGCAGGCGTGGATCGATTATCCGCAGGCGGCACCCCATGGTGGCGAGTCGGTAATGCAGTTGAGCGAACGCGTGGCGGCATGGCTGACCAGTCTGCAAGGCGTATCGGGGCACATCGTCGCCGTCACCCATCCGTTTGTGGTGCGTGCGGCACTGATGCAGGTGTTACAGGGCGCGGCGTTCAACGCCATTGATGTTGAACCGTTGTCTATGGTTGAACTGCGGTTCAACGGCATCTGGCGGCTACGCTTGCCGGGTATCGATCTTGCGGGAGCACTGTAATGAAACGACTGCTAGTGATTGGCATCGGCGCCGGAAATCCCGACTACATCACGATGCAGGCGGTAAAGGCGCTGAATCAGGTCGACGTGTTCTTTCTGATGGACAAAGGCCCGAGCAAGGACAAACTGATCGATCTGCGTCGCGATATCTGTGCGCGTTACATCACCGATCCTGCGTATCGCTTCGTCGAATCCCACAGCCCAGAGCGCGCGCGCGGCGACGTGGACTACACCCGCGCGGTCGATGATCTGAATCGCGCCAAGCAAGAAACCTTCGAACAACTGATCAATGAAGAATTGGCTGACGAGCAGTGCGGCGGATTCCTCGTGTGGGGCGACCCGGCGCTGTACGACAGCACCGTTCGTATCCTGCAGGCGATTCTCGCGTCAGGCCGCTGTGCTTTCGAGTTTGAAGTGATCCCCGGGATTACCAGTGTTCAGGCGCTGGCCGCGCAGCATAAGGTGCCGTTGAACAGCATTGGCCGGTCAATTGAAATCACCACTGGCCGGCGGCTGGCGGCGGGGCAGGTCAGCGACACCGACAGTCTGGTGGTGATGCTCGATGCGGAAGATTCCTACCACCATGTGGCGGATCAGCAGACCGAGATTTACTGGGGAGCCTACTTGGGCACACCGGATGAAATTCTGATCAGTGGCAAGCTCAAGGATGTGGCGGCCGAGATCGAGCGGGTGCGCAAGGCTGCCCGGGCCAAGCATGGGTGGATCATGGATACCTATCTGTTGCGCAAGCCGTAGGTTTATTGTGGCTGGACTGGCCTCTTCGCGAGCAAGCTCGCTCCCACAGGGGGGCCCATTTCAAATGTGGGAGCGAGCTTGCTCGCGAAGGGGTCATCACAGTCAACTCAAGAAATGGCTTTGACCCCACGCCCAAACCGCTCCCGATACACCGACGGCGGCACCCCGACCACGCTGCGAAACGCCACGCGAAAACTTTCCACCGAGCGATAACCGCAGCGCAGGGCAATTTGCTCGGTGTTGTGCACGCTGCTCTCCAGTAATTCCCGCGCCCGGGCCAGTCGCTCGTGTTGCAGCCACGCTTTGGGCGATTGTCCGCTGGCTTCGGTGAAACGGCGCAAAAAGGTGCGCTCGCTCATCGCCGCTTCGCTGGCCAGATCGCGCACTTCCAGCGGTTGGTGCAAGCGCTCGCGGGCCCACTGCATCACCCGCGATAAGTCGTTGCGCGGCGTCGCGCTGACCGGCGTCGGGATGAACTGTGCCTGACCGCCAGTGCGTTGCGGCGACATCACCAGACGCCGGGCCACTGAATTGGCGACCTGGGTGCCGAAGTCCCGTGCCAGCAGATGCAGGCAGGCATCGATCCCGGCGGCGCTGCCCGCCGAGGTGATCAACTGTCCGGAGTCGACGTAAAGCACATCCGGATTGACCGCGATCGCCGGGTAGCGTCGCGCCAGTTCATCGGTGTAGCGCCAGTGGGTGGTCGCACCGTGGCCGTCGAGCAAGCCACTGGCGGCCAGCACAAACACCCCTGAGCAAATTGACAGCAACCGCGCACCCTGGGCGTGGGCCTGTCGCAAGGCGTCGATCAGCGCCGGCGGCACCGGGGCCTCGCGGTCGTGCCAACCGGGAATGATGATGGTGCGCGCCTGCGCCAGCAGCTCCAGGCCGCCGTCGGCCAATACGTGAATCCCGCCCATGGCGCGCATCGGCCCTTGATCAACGGCGACGATGCAGTGCTCGTACCACGGGAAATCGAATTCCGGCCGGGGCAGGCCGAAAATCTCCACGGCAATGCCGAACTCGAAGGTACAGAGGCCATCGTAGGCCAGAATCGCGACCAATCCAGGTGAGTCAGGCATTTGGCGGAAAATTCCCGGTGAGTGTCTTGCGCGCCACTGTAGCGCCAAGTGCCGGCCCGATAAAGTCTGCTCACACCCCAACAGATGAAGGAGCCACACAACATGACCAGCCTGGTTCGCGACATTCCTGCCGCACCGTCGGCCATTGCCCTGATGCATTTCAGCAACCGTCTGACGTTTGAAACCGATTGTTCTGACGTGTACAGCAGCCAGGAGGCCGGTGAAGTCGATTTTGTCCTGGTCGACGTGCGCGGGCCTTTGGCGTTCGAGCGCGGTCACGTGCCGGGCGCGATCAACATTCCGACCCGCTTGCTGACCGCCGAAGGCCTGGCGGAGTATTCGACGAGCACGTTGTTCGTGGTCTATTGCGCCGGCCCGCACTGCAACGGCGCCAACAAGGCTGCGGTGAAACTGGCGGCGTTGGGTTACCCGGTCAAGGAGATGATCGGCGGCGTGACCGGCTGGCTGGATGAGGGTTTTTCGCTGAGTGTCGAACAGCCCGCCAAAACCCCCATCGCCTGCGAATGCTGAATGCTTTTGTAGGAGCTGCCGCAGGCTGCGATCTTTTGCTCTTTAAAAGTCAAAAGATCGCAGCCTGCGGCAGCTCCTACAAAGGCCATTTGTGTCGTTTTCAAAGATTTGTCCTACAGCCTTTGCACCATGTCGGCGCACTGTTGATCCCGGTCAACGCGTGCGCCGATTTTCTGTAAGTATTTGTCGCCTAAACACAATTTGCCCTGTGCGCGCCGCCATAGACTGCCGGCCACGTCGGTTTTTGCTGCTCAACGGCCATGACCGAACGCCAATCGAAAGCTGCCAATAAAAGCCTCCGCACACAGGAGTAATAAATGAAGAAGCTAGTGATGTTCGGTGCCCTGGCACTGTCGATGTTGTCCCTGACCGCAGTGGCCGAAGATGCCAAACCGATTCGTCTGGGGATCGAAGCCGCTTACCCGCCATTCTCGATGAAAACCGCTGATGGCAAACTCACCGGGTTCGACGTCGATATCGGCGATGCCCTGTGCAAACAGATGGACGTCAAATGCGTGTGGGTCGAGCAGGAATTCGACGGTCTGATCCCGGCACTCAAAGTGAAGAAGATCGACGCGATCCTGTCCTCGATGACCATCACTGACGACCGCAAGAAAAACGTCGATTTCACCATCAAGTACTACCACACCCCGGCGCGCTTCGTGATGAAGGAAGGCTCCGGTGTCAAAGACCCGCTGACCGAGCTCAAGGGCAAGAAAGTCGGCGTGCTGCGCGCCAGTACCCACGACCGCTATGCCACCGACATGGCCAAGGACGCCGGGTTTGAAGTGGTGCGCTACGGCTCGCAACAGGAAGCCAACCTCGACATGAAATCCGGTCGTCTCGACGCGATGCTCGCCGACTCGGTGAACCTCAGCGACGGTTTCCTGAAGACCGACGACGGTAAAGGCTTCGAATTCGTCGGCCCGACCTACGAAGACGCCAAGTACTTCGGCGGCGGCGCGGGCATCGCGGTGCGCAAGGGCGATACCGCGCTGGCCGAGAAATTCAACAAGGCCATCACCGAAATCCGCGCCAATGGCGAGTACAAGAAAGTCCAGGACAAGTACTTCGACTTTGACGTGTACGGTCATTAATACGCTGTAGAAAAAAGTGGTCCCGTTTGCGCGGTGGCCACTTTTTTTGTGCTCTCCCCCTGAAGACAAAGACCCCCTGTGGGAGCGGGCTTGCTCGCGAAGGCGGTATAACATTCAACATAATCATTGATTGATACACCGCCTTCGCGAGCAAGCCCGCTCCCACAGGGGATTTTCGCCGATTCAATTTTCAGGAGTTACCCATGCAACGCATCGACCATGTCCTGCCCTGGAGCCATCTGGGCAGCGAACGTTCCCTCAGCGTCTTCCGTTACGGCGCGGGCAGCCGCAAGGTGTACATCCAGGCCAGCCTGCACGCCGACGAACTGCCGGGGATGCGCACCGCGTGGGAACTCAAGCAACGCCTCAACGCGCTGGAACAGCAGGGCCGTCTGCAAGGCGTGATCGAGCTCGTGCCGGTGGCCAACCCGATTGGCCTCGACCAGCATCTGCAAGGCAGCCACATGGGGCGCTTCGAGTTGGGCAGCGGGAAGAATTTCAACCGCGCGTTTGTTGAACTCAGTGCGCCGGTGGCGGCGCGAATCGGCGAGCAACTGGGCAGCGACGACCAGGCCAACATCGCGCTGATCCGCCAGACCATGGGCGAGGTGCTCGATGAGTTGCCAGCCCCGGCTTCGCAACTGGAAGCGCTGCACCGCTTGCTGCTGCGCCATGCCTGCGACGCCGACATCACCCTCGATCTGCATTGCGATTTCGACGCGGCGATTCACCTCTACGCCCTGCCGCAACACTGGCCGCGCTGGCAATCGCTGGCGGCGCGACTGAAGGCCGGCGTGGCCTTGTTGTGCGAAGACTCCGGTGGCAGTTCGTTCGATGAATCGTGCTCATCGCCGTGGCTGCGTCTGGCCCGAGCGTTTCCGAGTGCGGCGATTCCCCCGGCGAACCTCGCCACCACCCTGGAACTGGGCAGCATGGGCGACACCCGGGTCGATCAGGCCCAGGCCAATTGTGAAGCGATTCTCGGCTTTCTCGCCGAGCAGGGTTTCATCAGCGGCGAATGGCCGGCGGCGCCGAGCGAATGCTGCGAAGGCATGCCGTTCGAAGGCACCGAATACCTGTTCGCGCCGCACCATGGCGTGGTCAGTTTCCTGCGCAATGCCGGGGAGTGGGTCGAGCAGGGCGATGCGCTGTTCGAAGTGGTGGATCCGTTGAATGACCGCCTCACCACCGTCCGCGCCGGCACCAGCGGCGTGCTGTTTGCGATTGATCGCGGGCGTTATACCCAGCCGGGGATCTGGCAGGCCAAGGTGGCGGGGCGTGAGCCGATTCGGGTGGGCAAGCTGATAAACGACTGACAGATTTCCTTGGATTTTCCGGCCTCATCGCGAGCAGGCTCACTCCTACATTTGGCATGCGTTGTCCCTGTAGGAGTGAGCCTGCTCGCGATAGCGGTCTCGCCAGCACCACAATCTTCAGAGAGTGTTAGGCTCACCGACGAACCCGACACTCTGTGAAGGAAGGCTCTATGTTGAAGGCGTTTGCCCTGTTAACCCTGCTGGCGTCCAGCGCCGTCCACGCGCAAACCACGCTGCAAAGCGACTTGCCACTGAAATACATCGAACAGGTTCACCCGGACGCGAACACTCGGCCGCTGGTGATTTTTCTGCACGGCTACGGCAGTAACGAAGCCGATCTGATCGGTATGAAGTTTCAACTGCCGGCACAGTACAACTACCTCTCGGTGCAGGCGCCGCTGGCGTTGGGCGAAGGGCGTTTCCAGTGGTTTCGCAAAAAAGGCGAAGGCGCCTACAACGGTGAGACCGATGATCTGAAGGCCAGCGGTCAGAAACTGCGGGAGTTTGTCGCCCAGGCGGCGAAGAAATATCACGCCAGCCCGGACAAGGTGTACCTGATCGGCTTCAGCCAGGGCGCGATGATGACCTACGAAGTGGGCTTGCGTCCGCCCGTGGCGGTCGGTGGCATCGCGGCGTTGAGCGGACGCCTGTTGCCGGTGTTGAAAACCGAGCTCCAGGCGCAGCAACAACCGTTGCCGCTGAAGATCTTCATCGGCCATGGCACCGCCGATGATCGGGTGCCGTACCGCGACGGCACTGCGGCCAATGCGCTGCTGCAAAAACTTGCCTACAAACCCGAGTTTCACGCTTATCCCGGTGTCGGCCACAGCATCAGTTCTGCCGAGCTGCGGGACTTGAACGCCTGGCTGCAGCAGCTCAATCCGTAAGGATCACTTGTCCTTGAGGATGGTTTTCACCAGCGCATCGTGACCGCTCTTGTCGCTGGCCCGGGAAATCACCTGAACCAGCGCCATGCGCTTGCCGGAGGCGGCGAGCAGGGTGGTATTGAGGGTCTGGCCGCCGCCCTGAGTGGCGGTGCTGTCGACCTGACGCACGCCGAGGCCGCTGCTTTTCTGGGTCAGGCTTTTTTCGCTGAGCTTGTTGAAGTCCGGCAGGGCCTTGCGCTGGTCATCGATGAAACTCGCCAGGCTGCCATCGAGAAATTCGTTGTCGTTGTCCTTGACGCTGGCGCCGCCGGCGATCTGGTTTTCCGCGGCGATGACCACAGTCTTGGTCGCCTGATTGGTGTACATCGTGCCCTTGGCACCGGTCGGCCCGGCCGGCAGCGGGTCGGCGGTAAAACCCTTGGGCAGGACGAAGGTGAACTTGCCGTCGAGCATCGATACGTTGTTGGTCGAGGCCTTTTCCTTGGGCTTGGCTGCCTGGGCGTTGAGGGCGCCGAGACCGGCGACCGCCGCCAGCAACAGGACGACGGCTTTCTTGCTGAGCAATGACATGTGAATCTCCGAGGGATGGTCGCGCCAGGGCGGCGATGATCCCACGGAGCATGCCTGGCATTCCAGCGCGGTTTGTCAGTCTGCCTCAGCCTTGAGGTTGTGGGCTTTTGGCGGGAGTCGGTCGGGCCAGCAACTTGCGGGTGACCCCGAGCATCGCCACCGACACCGCGACACCGGCGATGAATCCGCTGAGGCCGAGACTCGGCAGGGTCAGCGCCGTCACCAGGCAAAATGCCGAGAACGAGTACATGCCGGTCGCCGTCGCCCGCAGCAATGCCGCGGTAAACGCCGGGCCACGAGTCTGCTGAGAGAATACCGCCATCACACTGCCGAGCACCGGGAACACCGCGAGCAAGCCGCTCCAGCGCTCGCCCACAGTACTCGCGAGCATGGTCACCAGCAGCGTCAGCGCCGCACCGGCAATCATCCGCCAGAGCAGTTTGTCCGACTTCGGCGCCGGGCCGTTCAGTACCGGCTGCACGTCGGGAAACAGGTACGGCGCGGCGAGCAGGGCAATCGCCGCCGCAGCTATCGAGAACGTCAGGGACGACGGAATCAGCGACAACACCAGCGCCAGTCCCGCCCACACCGACATTGACGCCGTCAGCGCCAACGGCCAGTTCGCCCGCTGTGCCACCTGCGCGTAGGTGATGCAGAAGGCGATCATGGCGAACATCGCCGACAGCGCCGCCACCGCCGATTGCGCGGCAAACTGCGGCCCCTGTTCGATGGCGAGGAAAAACAGAATCGGCCCGACCACCACCGGCAACCCCGACAGCCAACCGGCCACGCTCGGCCCCCAGCGCTTGCCGGCGAGGGAAATCAGCAGCAGAAATCCGGGGATCAGCAGTAATTTGAGAATCAGCACGCGGGAGGCCTCGGGGAAGGAAGTGGCCAAGGTAACCGATTGCCGTATTGATCGACAGTTTTTGTATACAAAGCCTACGGGTGATATCCGCTATGCTCTGAAGATCAGGGTTTACCGGAGTCGATACCGCGATGAGCAAACCATCAAAGTTGCTGCGTGGGTGCTGTGGCATCGGCTTGTGGGCGTTGTTACTCACCCCGACCTGGGCCAATTGGCAGGACGCCGTGCCCGGCGCGCAAATCATCGGCACCGGGGATTTCAGTGTGTTCGGTTTCGACGTCTACAACGCCCGGTTGTGGAGCGCGGCACGTCCGTTGTCCACCGAACAGCCCTTCGCTCTGGAGTTGATCTATCGGCGCAAGATCTCCCGCGATGATCTGGTGCAGGCCAGCGTCGATGAAATCAAACGCCTGGCAGGCTCGGGCGTCAGTCCCGCGCAACTGGCCAGGTGGCAAGGGCAAATGGAGCAATCGTTCGTCGATGTGCAGGCCGGCACGCGGATCACGGGCGTTTATCTGCCGGGGCAGGGCGCACGGTTTTTTGTCGGTCAGCAGTTGCAGCATGAAATCGATGATCCGCAATTTGCCCGGGCGTTTTTCGATATCTGGCTGGATCCGCGTACGCGCAATCCCGAACTGCGTGAGCAACTGTTGGGCATGAGCCGATAGAGTTTTTGTTCTTCAAGGCGCTGACTGAAACCTCTAAGCTGTGTCTTTCGAACTTGTTTCTGGATGTGTGCGTGAAATTCAGCTTACCCAAAATCGCCACCGCGCCGTTCTGCCCGCCGGAGGTGGCCGGCAGTGTTGCGGTGGATCCGAGCGCTTCGTTCTTCAAACGCGTGCTGCGTTTTGCCGGGCCTGGCTTGCTGGTGTCGATCGGCTACATGGACCCGGGCAACTGGGCGACCGCGATCGAGGCCGGTTCGCGTTTTGGTTACAGCCTGCTATTCGTGGTGTTGCTCGCAAGTCTGGCGGGAATGGTCGTGCAGTGCCTGTGCTCGCGTCTGGGCATCGCCACCGGTCGCGATCTGGCGCAATTGTCCCGCGAGCGCTACAGCACCCCGACCGCACGCCTGCAATGGGTGCTGGCGGAAATCTCGATCATCGCTACTGATCTGGCCGAAGTGCTCGGCTGCGCCTTGGCCTTTCATTTATTGCTGGGTTGTTCGCTGACCTTCGGCATTGCCCTGACCGCCTTCGACACGCTGCTGGTGCTGGCCTTGCAGAACCGTGGCTTCCGTCGGCTGGAGGCGATCATGCTGGTGCTGGTGGCGACCATCGGCGTGTGTTTCTTCGTTGAACTGGTGCTGATCAAACCCTACTGGCCGGATGTGTTCGCCGGTTTCAAACCGTCGCTCTCGGCGATCAGCGATGCCGCACCGCTGTATCTGGCGATCGGTATTCTCGGCGCGACGGTGATGCCGCATAACCTCTACCTGCACAGTTCGATCGTGCAGACGCGGATGATCGGCAAGGACCTGGCCAGCAAGCAGGACGCGGTCAACCTGGCGCGCATCGACACTATCGGCTCGCTGGCGCTGGCGCTGCTGGTCAACGCGGCGATCCTGATTCTGGCGGCGGCTGCGTTTCACCAGTCCGGGCATACCGACGTGGTCGACATTCAGGACGCCTACCACCTGCTCGACCCGCTGGTCGGCGGCGCGCTGGCCAGTGTGCTGTTCGGCGTGGCGTTGCTGGCGTCGGGGCAGAGCTCGACGTTCACCGGGACCATCGCCGGACAGGTGATCATGGAGGGGTATCTGAACCTGCGGATTCCCTGCTGGCAGCGGCGGTTGATCACTCGTGGGCTGGCGCTGATCCCGGCGTTCATCGGCGTATGGCTGATGGGCGATGACGCGGTGGGCAAATTGCTGGTGCTGAGTCAGGTGGTGTTGAGCCTGCAGCTGCCGTTTGCGCTGTACCCGCTGATTCGCATGACCAGCGACAAGCAACTGATGGGGCCGTTTGTGAACCGGCTGCCGACCCGGGTGCTGGCGTGGGGGCTGTTTGCGGTGATCAGTGGCGCGAATGCCTGGTTGATTTTGCAGATGGTGGTGTGAGCCCTGGTTTTTCTGTTGCCTGAGCTGGCCCCTTCGCGAGCAAGCCCGCTCCCACCCTGGAATGCATTCCCCTGTGGGAGCGGGCTTGCTCGCGAAGAGGGAGGTCCATTCAAAGAAGATTTTGAATGAGCAAAAAAAACACCCGGTGCAACGCAAGTCGCACCGGGTTTTTTGTTGCCAGCGAGCAGCGGATGTCGTGGATCCACTGCCCGCTGTGAACTCGGGGGTTAAGCGCGTTCCAGTGCCAGCGCCACACCCTGACCGCCGCCGATGCACAGGGTCGCCAGACCTTTTTTCGCATCACGCTTGATCATTTCGTGCAGCAGCGTCACCAGCACGCGGCAGCCCGATGCACCGATCGGGTGACCGAGGGCGATGGCGCCGCCGTTGACGTTGACCTTGTCCAGATCCCATTGCAGATCCTTGGCCACTGCCAGCGATTGCGCGGCGAAAGCTTCGTTGGCCTCGATCAGGTCCAGTTGGCCGATGTTCCAGCCCGCCTTGTCCAGGCAGCGACGGGTGGCCGAGACCGGGCCGATGCCCATGATCGCCGGGTCAACACCGGCGTTGGCGTACGCGGCGATTTTTGCCAGCACCGGCAGGCCCAGGGCCTTGGCCTTTTCGGCGCTCATCAGGATCACTGCAGCGGCGCCATCGTTCAGCGACGAAGCATTACCGGCGGTGACGCTGCCGTCCTTCTTGAACGCCGGACGCAGTTTCGCCAGGGATTCGGCGGTGGTGTCGCCACGTGGTTGTTCGTCGACCTTGAACGCCACCGGATCACCTTTGCGCTGCGGGATCAGAATCGGGGTGATCTCATCGACAAAGCGTCCGGCCTCAATGGCCGCAGCGGCTTTGCGCTGCGAAGCGGCGGCGAAGGCGTCCTGCTGTTCGCGGCTGATCTCATATTTATCGACCAGATTCTCGGCAGTGATGCCCATGTGGTAATCGTTGAACGCATCCCACAGGCCATCGCTGATCATGGTGTCGACGATTTGCGCGTGACCCATGCGCAGACCGGTGCGTGCGCCCGGCATCACGTAGTTGGACAGGCTCATGTTCTCCTGACCACCGGCGATGATCACCTCGGCATCGCCGCAACGGATCGCTTGTGCGCCCAGGTGCAGGGCTTTCAGGCCCGAGCCGCAGACCTTGTTCAGGGTCATGGCCGGCACGGCGTGGGGCAGGCCGGCTTTGATCGCGGCCTGACGCGCCGGGTTCTGGCCGGCGCCGGCGGTCAGCACCTGGCCCATGATCACTTCATCGACCTGCGCACCGTCCAGACCGGTCTGTTCGAGCAACTGGCGAATCACCGCAGCGCCCAGATCCACCGCGGACACGCTGGCCAGCGAACCCTGGAAACTGCCGATCGCGGTGCGGGTGGCGGCAACAATTACGACGTCTTGCATTTTCGAATTCCTCACTGGGCAGCGAACTGCATTTCCGGTACGTGATCCGGGACGATCAGTTTACCAGCGGTTTTGGCGACGATTTCCTCGACGCTGACGCCAGGTGCGCGTTCCTTGAGGACAAAAGCGCCATTTTCGATTTCCAGATAGGCGAGGTCGGTCAGCACGCGCTTGATGCAGCCGGCGCCGGTCAGCGGCAGGCTGCACCTGGCCAACAGTTTGGACTCACCGTCCTTGGAGGCGTGGGTCATGATCACGATGATGTTGTCGGCGCCAGCCACCAGATCCATCGCGCCGCCCATGCCCTTGACCAGTTTGCCGGGAATCATCCACGAGGCGATGTTGCCTTCGACGTCGACTTCGAACGCGCCGAGCACGGTCAGGTCGACATGCCCGCCGCGAATCATCGCGAAGGATTCGGCGGAGTTGAAAATCGATGCGCCGATGCGCGCGGTGACGGTCTGTTTGCCGGCGTTGATCATGTCGGCATCGATGGTGTCTTCCGTCGGAAACGGACCCATGCCGAGCAGGCCGTTTTCCGATTGCAGCATGACTTCCATGCCGTCGGGAATGTAGTTGGCGACCAGGGTCGGAATGCCGATGCCGAGGTTCACGTAGTAGCCGTCCTGCATTTCGCGGGCGACGCGCTGAGCCATTTGTTCGCGGGTAAGTGCCATGTTTTTATTCTCCGTCAGCCTGGATTATTTGCGGATGGTGCGCTGTTCGATGCGCTTTTCGAACGTGCCGCAAATGACCCGGTCGACGTAGATGCCGGGGGTGTGGATCTGCGACGGATCCAGCTCGCCGGGCTCGACGATTTCTTCGACTTCGACCACGGTGATCTTGCCGGCGGTGGCCGCCAGCGGGTTGAAGTTCTGCGCGGTGTGACGGTAGATGACGTTACCGAAATGGTCGGCTTTCCAGCCTTTGACGATGGCGAAGTCGCCGGTGATGGACTCTTCCATCAGGTACTTGCGCCCGTTGAATTCACGCACTTCCTTGCCTTCGGCGACCGGGGTGCCGACGCCGGTGGCGGTGAAGAAGGCCGGGATGCCGGCGCCGCCTGCGCGCATTTTCTCGGCGAGGGTGCCTTGCGGGGTCAGGATGACTTCAATGTCGCCCTTGAGCAGTTGCTCTTCGAACAGTTTGTTTTCGCCGACGTAGGAGGCGATCACCTTGCTGATCTGGCGGTCGGTCAGCAGCACACCGAGGCCGAAACCGTCGACGCCGCAGTTGTTGGAAACCACGGTGAGGTCGCGGGTGCCCTTGCGCTTGATCTCGGCGATCAGGTTTTCCGGGATGCCGCACAGGCCGAAGCCGCCGGCGATCACGGTCATGCCGTCTTCAAGACCTGCCAGAGCTTCCTCGTAGGAACTCACGCGCTTGTCGAAACCTGCCATATGCACCTCTTTTATTGTTTGTCGGGCGGCTGGCTAGCCGAATGACTGGAGTGTCTCGCTGCAGAATATATTTGTTAAGTTGATTTTTAAGGTTGATTAATAGATAAAACTCAATAGTTGGCGCTATCCCTGTAGGAGCTGCCGAAGGCTGCGATCTTTTGATTTTGTTTTTAAAGATCAAGATCAAAAGATCGCAGCCTTCGGCAGCTCCTACAGTAGGTACGACGTTGAAACGGTAAGGTATCCAGTATGACCATCAAACAGATCCGCGCCTTCCTCGCCGTGGCCCAGAGCCTGAGCTTCGCCGTGGCCTGTGAGCGCCTGCACCTGTCGCAATCGGCACTGAGCCTGACCATCAAGGCGCTGGAAGAGGGGCTGGGTGGGCGGCTGTTCAGCCGCAACACGCGCAACGTGGCGCTGACTGCCGAGGGCGAATCGCTGCTGCCGCTGGCCCGGCGCCTGATCGCCGACTGGGACAACGCCGAAGACGAAATGCGCCAGCGCTTCAGCCTGCAACGCGGGCGGGTGACGCTGGCGGCGATGCCATCGTTTGCCGGCAACCTGCTGCCGCCGATCCTCAAGACCTTTCGCGCGCGCTATCCGAACGTCAACGTCACAGTCAACGACGTGATCAACGAGCAAGTGCTGGAAATGGTCCGCGACCGGCAGGTGGAGCTGGGCGTGGCGTTCGAGCCGATGCAGAACACCTCGCTGACGTTCACCCCGCTGTACATCGATCGCTTCGTCGCAGTGGTGCCGCAGGATTCCGCGCTGGCCGGGCGCACAGAGATCGACTGGCAGACCCTGCTGCAGGAACCGTTCATCACCCTGCAACGGCCGTCGACGGTGCGGGTGATGCTCGAAGAGCACTTGCAGGCCCGGGGCATGAAACTGCCGGTGGAATTCGAGAGTCATCAACTGGCAACCGTCGGGCGCATGGTCGCCAGTGGCCTGGGGGTGAGTGCGGTGCCAGCGTTGTGCGCCGAGCAGATGCTGGAGCTGGGCGCGCATTGCCTGACCTTGAATGATTCAGTGGAACGGGCGATTGGTGTGCTCACGGAGCCGGGCAATGAGCTGTCGGCAGCGGCGCAGGCACTGTTCGATATTCTCAAAGCCGAACATTGATCCTGTGGGAGCGGGCTTGCTCGCGAAGGCGGGGTATCAGTCGAGGAAAGTCTTGGCTGAAAGGGCGCTTTCGCGAGCAGGCTCGCTCCCACAGGGGAATCATCGGTTCAGGTGGTCAGGCGTTGCACCAGCAACGGCAGCAGCTGTTCGCATGATGCTTCGATCTTCAGATCCAGCAGGTCATCGGCGCGAGTCTTGCCCAGATTGATCGCCAGCAACGGCTTGCCCCGATCGGCGATCACCCGGCACAGACGAAACGCCGAATAGGCCATCAGCGACGAACCCACCACCAGCAATCCCGCGGCATTTTCTGCCGCTGCCATGGCCCGCGCCGCCGTCGGCTGCGCCACGTTCTCGCCGAAAAACACCACGTCCGGCTTCATCCGCTCACCGGCGCAATACGGGCACTGCGGTGTCTGGAAGCGTGCTTCGAAGGCCGGATCGAGCAGGGTATCGCCGTCCGGCGCCTGCACCGCATCGACCCCGGCCAGATACGGATTCTGCTCGACCATCCGCTGCTGAATGTCGTCACGCGCGCTGCGCTGGCCGCAATCCAGACATAACACCCAGTGCAGGCTGCCATGCAGTTCGATCACGTCCTGACTGCCAGCCTGATCATGCAGGGTGTCGACGTTCTGCGTGATCAAGGCGCTGATCAGACCCCGGCGTTGCAAATCGGCCAGCGCCTGATGCGCGGCATTGGGCCGCGCCTGACGCACCCGCGGCCAGCCAAGCATGGCCCGCGCCCAGTAGCGGCGACGGGATTCCGGAGCGGCGAGAAATTCCTGATACATCATCGGCTGCCGGCCCCGGCGTACACCCTCACTGTCGCGGTAATCCGGGATGCCCGACGGCGTGCTGATGCCCGCGCCGGTCAGCACCACAAAGCCGCCATCGGCCATGGCCTGGTGCAGGGTGTCGAGGTGTTCGCGGGTCGGGCTGTCGAGCATGGTCAGCACTCCGGGGAGGACGATGCCCGCAGGTTAGCATTAACCGTGTGGCGAGGGAGCTTGCTCCCGCTGGACTGCGCAGCAGGCCTGTTTTGGGCTTGCTTTGCAATCCGACGGGAGCAAGCTCCCTAGCCACAGGTGATAGCGGTGATTTATTTGCGCGCCTCTAGAATCAGATTGAACGGCGTCTGCGTCGCCCGGCGAAAATGCTTGAACCCGGCCTCGGCAAACACCTTGCGCAAGCGCATTTCACCGGCCTGCGCACCCAGCCCCAGGCCAACTTCCTGGGACAGCGAATTCGGCGTGCAGATAAAGGTCGAGGCCGCGTAAAACAGGCGTCCGACCGGGTTGATGTTGTCGTCCAGCGCATCATTGGCAAACGGCTCGACCAGCAGCACCGTGCCGTCCTTCTTCAATGATTCGAACGCATGCCGTGCGGCGCCGACCGGGTCGCCCATGTCGTGCAGGCAGTCGAAGTAACAGATCAGGTCATAGTCGTTGCCGGGGTAGCTTTTGGCGGTGTTCTGAAAGAATTTCGCCCGGTTGCTGACCCCACCTTCTTCGGCGCGCTGAGTGGCGACGCCGATCGACGGCGCGTGATAATCGAAACCGACGAAGCGCGAGTTGGGATACGCCTGGGCCATGATCACCGTCGAGGCGCCGTGGCCGCAGCCGATGTCGGCGACTTTGGCGCCTGCTTCGAGTTTGGCGACCACGCCGTCCAGCGCCGGCAGCCATTCAGCGATCAAGTGACCTTTGTAGCCGGGGCGAAAGAAGCGTTCGGTGCCGCTGAACATGCACGGATGGTGATCGCCCCAGGGCAGGGCGCCGTTGCCGCGCATAGCCTTGACCAGTTTGTCCTTGT
This sequence comes from Pseudomonas sp. MWU12-3103b, assembly GCF_023100615.1. Lineage (NCBI taxonomy): Bacteria > Pseudomonadati > Pseudomonadota > Gammaproteobacteria > Pseudomonadales > Pseudomonadaceae > Pseudomonas > Pseudomonas sp. MWU12-3103b. Next base: position 148,814 of record NZ_JALMEY010000015.1, on the reverse strand, counting down.
CGTGGAAAAACGAGGCCACCACACCGAGTCCGCCGGCGACGTACACCGGCGAGTCTTCCACGGCCAGTGCCAGCGCCTGCTCTTCCGGCAACCGAAACTGGCCATCGTGATGCTCCATATAGCCGGACGCGACATGCGCGCTGAGCCATTCGCGTACCAGACGCGGGTTGCAGGTGGTTTTTTCGGCGAGGGCTTGCGGGGTGACCGGCTGACTGTCGGCCATCGCCCGGTACAGCCCGAGTTCTTCGCCAACGATGACGTTCGCCAGCATCGCGGCGCCGCCCATGTCGTTGACCAGTTTGCCCATGAAGGCGTTGAGTCGTGTTTCGTCCATCACGAGTGCTCCTGATACAGGATCACCGTCCGGTGGCAAAACGTTGTCGAGGCATGGGCCGCTGGGCGGTGGTCACAGAAGTGGGCAGGGCACAGCTGACGTCGTCCTGCAATCCCCCTCGACTGGGTAATGAATCAGTCTAGCCGGGCTGGGGCAAGATGCAGTGTTTGTGCTCCATGCAAATTCCAATGTGGGAGCGGCGGTACGAAGATTCGACTTGCTCGCGAACGCGGTGTGTCAGTCAATGCATCAGGGGCTGATACGCCGCTTTCGCGAGCAAGCCCGCTCCCACAGGTGATTGGTGTGGGGATCAGCGCAGGGGCAATTTCAACTCCGCGCACAGGCCTCCGCCCTCGCGGTTGCTCAGGGTCAGCGATCCGCCGAGGGCCATGGCCAGTTGCTGGGCGATGGCCAGGCCCAGGCCGGTGCCGCCGGTGCTACGGTTGCGCGAGTTTTCCACCCGGTAGAACGGCTGCATGACCTGTTGCAACTCGGCTTCGGCAATGCCTGGCCCGCGATCGAGGATTTTGATGCAAAGACCGTCGTCGATATCGACCTGCAACTGCGCGGCACCGGCGAATTTCAGTGCGTTGTCGGTCAGGTTCACCAGCACCCGGCGCAGGGCCTGGGGACGGGTATCGATCACCGCCGCGCTCTTGCCGCTCAGTTGCACGTCCTTGCCCATGTCCTGATAGTCGAACACCAGGCTGTCGAGGAACGAGTCGAGATCGGTGCGCCGGCTTTCCTCGGTCGAGCCGTGGATGCTGCGAGCGTACGCCACGCCTTCGCGCACCAGATGCTCCATTTCGCCGAGGTCGTTCCACAGTTTGTCTTTCTCGACCGAGTCGTCCATGAACTCTGCACGCAGCTTCATGCGGGTGATCGGGGTTTGCAGGTCATGGGAAATCGCTGCCAGCAGTTGCATGCGCTCCTTCAGATACGCGGCGATCCGCGCCTGCATCGCGTTGAAGGCCCGTGCGGCGTAGGCCACTTCGGTCGGGCCGTGTTCGTCGAGCATCACCGGGTGCGCGTTGGGGTCGAGGGATTCCACGGCATTGGCGAGGCGGGCGAGGGGGCGTATGGCAATGCGCACCGCCAGCCAGGTGCAGGCGATCAGCAGCGCCAGTTGCCCGAGCAATACCCCCGGCAGCCACGGCGACAGCGGCGGCATGGCCGGACGCACATCGATGGTCAACGGGCTGCCGTCGCTGAGGCGCAAATGGGCCTGGAAGTGTTTTTTCTCCGCGGGAAAACGGCTGAAGGACAGCGGACGGGCGCCGCCGATCGCACTGCTGATCGAGGTCGCGGCCACCGGTACCTCCTCGGCGTCGAGCGGGGCGCCGGGATCGCCGTCGTTCAACCGATAATCGTAGTTGGTGCGAGCCAGTCGTGGCAGCCAGGCAGGGCGTTCCTGCGCGGGCAAGCGGTCGAGGATTGCAACCGACGTCGAAACGTCGTTTTGCATATTGCTGAGCATGGTGCTTCTGGCGCTTTGGAAACGCTCGTAATACTGCGCGCCAAACGACAAGGCCTGGGCCAGGATCAGCCCGACCAGAAAGATCAGCGACAACCGCGAAGCCAGGGTGCGTGGCCAATGCAGCTTGAGGCTCATGCCGAGGCCCCGAGGATTTCCACCGGTAGCGAAAAAACATAACCCTCGCTGCGCACGGTTTTGATGTAGGCCGGCTCACGCGCATCATCAAGCAGGCGCTGGCGCAAACGGCTGACCAGCAGATCAATCGAGCGATCAAACAGATCGGCTTCGCGGCCCTGGGTCAGGTTGAGTAACTGATCACGGCTGAGCACCCGTTGTGGATGATCGAGGAACACCCGCAGCAAGCGGTATTCGGCACCACTGAGGGCGACCAGTGTGCCGTCATTGTCCAGCAGATGCCGGGCCGAGGTGTCCAGTTGCCAACGACCGAAGGCCAGCAGGCGACCGCTTTCGGTGACCACCAGATTCGGTGGCAGCATGCGCGTGCGCCGCAGCACCGCGTTGATCCGCGCCAGCAGTTCGCGGGCGGCGAACGGCTTGGTCAGGTAATCGTCGGCGCCCATTTCCAGGCCGATGATGCGGTCGGTTTCATCGTTGCGCGCCGTGAGCATCAGCACCGGCGTGGCCTTGTGTTTGCCCACGCGCAATTCGCGGCACAGCTGCAGGCCATCATCGCCGGGCATCATGATGTCGAGCACAATCAGGTCGACGGTGTTGGCTTCGAGAAAACTGCGCATTTGCCGACCATCGGCGACCACGGTGGTGCGCAGTCCGTTCTTCTTCAGGTAATTGCCGACCAGCTCGCGGATCTCGCGGTCGTCGTCGACGATGAGAATGTGATCGACATGTTCCATCGGTGCAGAACCTCTATCAAAGGGCAATGCCATGCAGTCTATCGAGCCTGCGCCGGCTTGCCTGCCCGGGTTTGTATTGCAGTGTATCTGGCGTAATGGCGGATACACACACATGCAAAAACGCGATTTTTTCAGGGTTTTGTATCGCTGTGTATCTCCGGGCGGTGGGGATACACAGTGATTGATAGCGGCCGTTTCCTGACACAGACGCGATACCTCGCGCGCCTCAAATAGGCTCCATCGAGGCCCACACAGTTTGCCTCGGCTCAACCCATACAAGCCTTGAGGAAACCACCATGACGCACAAAACCGTTGTCGCCGCCTGCCTGTTCGCCGCCCTGAACATCTGCACCCTGTCGGCCCGGGCCGAAGCCGATGTCAGCCCGCACACCTACAACTACGGCACGCACCTGGATATCCAGAAAGTGCTGTCGATGACCGAGGACAACGCGGTGACCTGCGGCATTATCGATGCGCGCATGACGTACCTGGATTCGGCCGGAAAAACCCAGGTGCTGGATTACCGCAAATTTGCCGATGGCTGTAACAACCAGAACTGAGTGCTCAGATGCATCGACAGTTACCGCCGCGCATATCAATGGCTCACAGGTCGCGCACCATGAGCCATTGCTCGTTGTCCCACGCGCGAAAGCGCTCCAGCACTGTCCAGCCGCGTTTGGCGTAGTAGTCCTGCTTGCTCTGGGTGTGCAGATAGAAACGCGCGAAGCCGCGCTGTTTCGCCGCCTGGCTGATGCCATCGATCAACCGCTCTGCCAGCCCCTGGCCACGAGCTTGCGGGCTGACAAACACGCACGCCAGCCAAGGGCCGAGATCCGGACGCAGGGCCAGATCCGCCCGGGCCAGCGCCGCACCGCCGAGCAGACGCTCGCCGTCCAGCGCAATCAGGCATGACCAGTCGCCATTGTTCTGGCCGGCAGCGAACTCGCGTTGCCATTCGGTCAAGGGTTGCTCGGCATATTCGTAGGCGAACTGGCGGTGGATCCACTCGGCGTAAGTGTCGCTGTGCTGCGGGTGATCGACGAGCCATTCAAGACGCAGGGACATGATGGAATCCATTCACGGAAGACGGGAAGGCATAAAAGCCGATTGCCCCATGCAATGGCAATCTCGGAGTGTCTCGAGGCCTTTACAAAAAACCGCCACTCATCGGCCCGGCCGTTGTTTTGCCGGCTCTTCGGACGATTGGCAGGGACGCCATCGACCCTCGGCGCGATAGTGGATGAGCAGGGCCACTGCCGACCCTGTCACTGATAAAAAGAACGCGAGGTTGCCATGCCGAAATTCGTGATTGAACGCGAGATTCCAGGGGCCGGAAAGCTGTCGCCGCAAGAACTCAAAGCCGTGTCGCAAACCTCCTGCCAGGTGTTGCGTGAACTCGGGCCACAGGTGCAGTGGCTGCAGAGTTACGTCACCGCCGACAAAATCTATTGCGTCTACATCGCCCCTGACGAAGAACAGGTGCGCGAGCACGCCAGGCTGGGTGGATTCCCGGCCGACAGCGTGGCGCGGGTGATGACGGTCATCGACCCGACCACGGCCGAATGAAGTCCATCTACCTGCTGCGGAGCACGATTGATGAGTACTCCCATTGATCTGACGGGTCTGAAAGAGCGCCAGAAAGTCGCCTGGGCCAGCGGTGATTACGCGGTGATCGGCACCACCTTGCAGATCGTCGGCGAAAACCTCGCCGAGGCCTGCGACCTGCACTGCGATGAGGAAGTGCTGGATGTCGCCGCCGGTAACGGTAATGCGACTCTGGCGGCGGCGCGACGTGGTTGTCAGGTGACCTCGACCGACTATGTGGCGGCGCTGCTGGAGCGTGGACAGGATCGGGCGCGGGCCGAGCATCTTGATGTGATTTTTCAGGTCGCCGATGCCGAAGCGTTGCCGTTCGCCGACGAGAGTTACGACGCGGTGCTGTCGACCTTCGGCGTGATGTTTGCCCCGGATCAGGCGACTGCCGCAGCGGAACTGGCGCGGGTCTGCCGAAGGGGCGGGCGCATCGGTCTGGCGAACTGGACGCCGGAAGGTTTCGTCGGCCAGATGTTCAAGGTTCTCGGTCGCCACGTGCCACCCCCCGCCGTGGCCCAACCGCCGTCGAACTGGGGCACTGAAGCGTGGTTGCACAGCCACTTCAATGAGCGCGAATTTCTGCTGCAGGTCACCCGCCGCACCTTCAATTTCCGCTATCGCTCGGCGGCGCACTTCATCGACATTTTCCGCCACTGGTACGGGCCGGTGCACAAGGCCTTTGCGGCATTGCCGCCGGAAAGCGGGCAGGCGCTGGAGAGTGATCTGGCGGATCTGCTGAACCGCTCGAACCGGGTGGGAGAGAAGTCGCTGGTGGTGCCGAGCGAGTATCTGGAGGTGGTCATTACCAAACGCTGAATGTTCAGAGCCATGCAAAACCCCGGTGGGAGCGGGCTTGCTCGCGAATGCGGTGGATCAGTAGACAGAATTATTGACTGGACAGACGCATTCGCGAGCAAGCCCGCTCCCACAGGTTTTAGGTGTGGCGATCAGGCCTATTTCAGGTGCGGCCGATCAAACCATTCCAGCGCCGTACGCCAGATGCAGATCCCCAGAAAGTACGCCGACGCCAGCAACCACAAACCCATCACCAGCGGATTGATCACCGGGTGATTAAGCACCAGCGACAGGCTGCACAGCAGCCAGATTGCCGTCACCGCGATGTTGATCGGCATGAACCGGCGTACCCGGAACGGGTGCAGGAACTTCATGCGGGTCACGGTCAGCAGCGCCAGACCGATGATGGTCAGAAAGGTGATCCACGGCCCCGGATTGATGATGTACAGGCACAGCGCGACCACGTTCCATGCGGCGGGGAAACCGACGAAATAGTTGTCCTTGCTCTTCATGTTGACGTTGCAGAAACAGAACAGCGACGACACCAGAATCAGCGATACGCTCAGCAGCAGGGTGTAGTCGGGCAGGGGAATGTAGCGATAGATGAACAGCGCCGGAATGAACACGTAGGTCAGGTAGTCGATCACCAGATCGAGGATCGAGCCGTCGAAACTCGGCAGCACCGACTGCACATTGACCTTACGCGCCAACGCCCCGTCGAGACCGTCGACGATCAATGCCACGCCCAGCCACATCAGGCAGTGAGTCGGCTGGTTCTCCAGCAGGGCGAGGGTCGCCAGAAAGGCTGTGACCACGCCGGTCGCGGTAAAACCATGGGCGCCCCATGCTTTGAGCCTGGCGATGTGTACGGTCGATATCACAGGGGCGTTCTCCAGAAAAATGAAGCATGCCGGGTATCACCCTTGGGCAAAGGGCGCCGGCAAACCGGGTCGGGGTTGCAGCTATCGACCGGTTTGGCCGGGATAAGGTTCACCACCTTTGAATCTTAGCTGCCCGCACAAAAAATACCTCGGCGAAATCTGCCAGCGTCAGCCAGACGGTGCTGGCGCGCCGGCGTCGGCAGTCTATTGTTGCCTGACGCATGTATTGCCAATGGCTGAGGACGAGATCATGAACACCAGCGATTTGCTCGAACAACTGCTGCGGGGCCAGGCCTCGGCGGGACAACAAGGTGCTGGTTCGGCCGGCGGTGGGCTGGGTGGGTTGGGCGGTTTGCTTGGCGGTCTGTTGGGCGGCGGCGCGAGTACAGGCGCCAGTGGCGCGCAGTCCGGTGGGCTGGGCGGTTTGGGTGGTTTGCTGGGTGGTTTACTTGGCGGCGGTGGCGGCGGTGGATTGGGCGGCGCGCTGGGTGGGGCACTCGGTGGCGGCGGAACACAAAGTCGTTCCGGCGGCACCAATTATGCGGCGCTGGCCTCATTGGGAATGATGGCGTTCCAGGCGTATCAGGCCTGGCAACGCAGTCAGGCCTCGGCGGCGCCACAACAGATTCCGCCAACCGCAAATCTGCTGGCCGGGCCCGAAGTCGAGGAGCACGGGCATGCTGTGCTGCGGGCGCTGATCGCGGCAGCCAAGGCTGATGGTGAGATCGATGACCGGGAACGGCAGATGATCGATGAAGAGATTGGCAAACACACCGACGATCCAGAATTGCAGCAATGGTTTAACGCTGAAGTTGCCAAACCGCTGGATGCGAACGAAGTAGCCGAGGCGGCCAACGGCGACCCGGCGACGGCAGCCGAAATGTACCTGGTCAGCGTGATCCTGGTGGACGATCAGCAAGACGCCGAACGCAACTACCTGGATGAACTGGCTGCCGCGCTTCAGATCGCCCCGCAGTTGCAGGTGCATCTGGAGGCTCAGGCCAAAGGTCGGGCCTGAAGCACCGTCAAAAATCGCGGTCTCGGGCAGCCCTTGCCGGGACCACGATGCTCCGTCCGTCAGGGCGATTTTCATGTTGATTGAATTTTTCTCCGTAGCGGTTGCTCTGCTGATGTAGAGGCGTGAAACAACGCCCTGACCGGCCAACCGAACGAGAACACTGACATGACTGCCCTGACCCCTCTGCAGGCGCCGAGCGCGCAGCAACAGCCCATCAATGCCGACGGCGATCTGCGGCGTATTTATGAGGCACTGCTGCTTGAGGATGCGCCTGAAACCCTCGCGCAGGATTTTCTCGCCGAGCAGTTGCAGCGTGCCGCGCTGTTGCCCGAAGAACTTCCGCAGGATCCGTCGGCGTGGCAAGGCTGGGTCGCCGAGCACTGCACAGAAGTTGCCCGGCAGTACGCCGATTACCTGCAACAGCGCCAGTCCGGCGGACCGCGTCAGTTCTTCAGCAACAAGGCTCACGCGTTGTACTTTCTGCAAGCGGTGGCGCCGACCAAACTGGTCGATGGCGCGTGGCTGTACGGTTTGTTGGCGCAGTGGCGCGACCCGCGTTTCGACGGGTTGCTGTGTACCTATCTGGAAGAATTGGGCGACGGCAATCCGGCGCAAAACCACGTAGTGATCTACCGCAAACTGCTCGCTGAGCACGGTTTGCAGGACGCCAGCGCGATTGCCGATGAACGCTACCTGCAAGGTGCACTGCAACTGGCGCTCGGTGCCTGTGGCGAAAGCATGTTGCCGGAGGTGATCGGCTACAACCTCGGCTACGAACAACTGCCGCTGCACTTGCTGATCAGCGCCTATGAACTCAGCGAGTTGGGCCTCGATCCGTACTACTTCACCCTCCACGTGACCATCGACAATGCCAGCACCGGTCATGCGCAAAAAGCCGTGCAGTCGGTGCTCGACCTGTTGCCGCTGGAAGCCGATCGCGACGAATTCCTGCGCCGGGTATCGCTAGGCTATCGACTCAACGACCTGGGGCAGGGCAGCCGCGCGATCATCGAAGGTTTTGACCTGGAGCAGGAAGTGCTGGCGATGCTCGAGCGCAAGCGCCCGTTCGGTCAGCACATGCATTCCGACTACTGTCGTTTCGAAGGCAAAACCGTCAATCAGTGGCTGGCGACTCCCGAGCAGCTACCGGGTTTCCTGCAGGCAATGCAGGACAAAGGCTGGATCAAACGCAACGAAGATCCGCAAGCCAGCCGTTTCTGGCAGCTGATCGACGGCGACGGGGCGGCGATGTTCGGCGTGTTCGGTCCGTATGAAAAGCAACTGCTGCACGACTGGATTGCCGGCGACTGGACGCCATCCGACCAACGCAAAGCGCCACGACGCAGCCGTCAGGTCGCCACACCGGACGCCGCCGTGCCCGAACACGATCCCGACGTACAACGCCTGACTTCTGCCCTGCAAGGTCAGGACGGACACGCACAAATGATGACGCTGATCCCATGGTTGTCACCGGCCCGCCATGCCCACCCGGCGGGGCTGCTGGCGACACGTCGCTTCATCGAACTCAAATCCAGTCTGCGCTAAGGAAATCTCCATGAATCAGGAAGAACAACTGTCCGCCAACGACCTGACGCTGCTGCAACTCGGCCGGCGCTTGCAGGCCGACGGCTACCGTTTCATCACGCCAACGCCCTTGACCCATCAGCGGGTCAATCAGCGTGACGAAGGGCAGGTCGCCGATACCCTGCGCGACGTCTTCGGCTGGTCGCGGCCGTTCGAACCTGGCTTGCTGTCCGCCGATGAACAGCGGCAGTTGCAGGATGCGCAAGTGATTGACGTCTACGACGGCCGTTTGAAGAGCCGGGTGCGCTGGTCGAGTCTGGATGACTTGTTGTTCGTGCATTCGGGCTTCCCAACCGATGCCGCCGATTCGGTGTTTTTCGGCCCGGACACCTATCGTTTCGCGAACCTGATTCACGCGCATCTGCAACAGAGCTTCGCGCCGATTCAGCGTGCGGTGGACATTGGCTGCGGTGCCGGCGTCGGCGCGATTGTGATTGCCAGCGCACGGCGTGAAGCGCAGGTGCTGGCGGTCGACATCAATCCCGCCGCGCTGCGCCTGACCGCGATCAACGCGGCATTGGCCGAAGTCGCGAATGTCGAGGTCCAGGCCAGTGATGTGCTGCAGGGCACCGAAGGCAACTTCGACCTGATCGTCGCCAACCCGCCGTACATGGCAGATCCGGCCGGGCGTGCTTATCGGCATGGCGGTGGCTCGCTCGGCGCCGGCCTGTCGCTGCGCATCGTCGAGCAGGCGCTCAATCGGCTGGCACCCGGTGGCTCCTTGTTGCTGTACACCGGCGTGGCGATGGTCGATGGCCGCGATCCGTTTTTCGACACCGTGGTGCCGCGCCTGGATTCGACGCGATTCGGCTGGACCTATCGCGAGCTGGATCCCGACGTATTCGGTGAAGAGTTGTTGAACCCCGGTTACCAGCGCGTAGACCGGATCGCCGTGGTCGCGCTGACCGTGACCCGCATTGGCTGACACAAGGCAGGTGCGCCATGACCAGGAACCTTGACGACTACAATCGCATGCGCGACTTTTCCGCGACGTCGGAACCCGCCGCGGTCAAACGCCGAGGCCGCAGCAAGGCCACTGAGCATGCGCTGCAGTTCTGCATCCAGAAGCACGACGCTTCGCACCTGCATTACGACTTTCGCCTCGAACTTGATGGCGCACTGAAGAGCTGGGCGGTGCCCAAGGGCCCGTCGCTCGATCCCAAAGTCAAGCGTCTGGCGGTGCACGTTGAAGACCATCCGCTGGATTACGCGACGTTCGAGGGCAGCATTCCCGAAGGGCATTACGGCGCCGGAGATGTAATCGTCTGGGATCGTGGTGTGTGGATTCCGCAGGAGGATCCAGCCAAGGCCTACGCCAAGGGCAAACTCAAGTTCGAACTGCAAGGCGAAAAGCTCTCCGGGATCTGGAACCTGGTGCGCACGCACATGCCGGGCAAGAAGGAAAACTGGTTTCTGATCAAACATCAGGACAGTGCGGCGCGCCCGCAGGACGACTACGATGTGCTCAGCGCCGAGCCGGACAGCGTGCTCAGTGAGCGCACCCTGATCAGCAAACCTAAGCTCGCCGCCGAGCAAGCCAGGCCCGTGAAAAAGGCCCCGGCGAAACCGCGCAAAGCGGCATCCGGGACGCTCACCGGAGCGCGCAAGGCCAAACTGCCGGCCCAGCTCAAACCGGAACTGGCGACTCTGGTCGACAGCGCACCCGAAGGGCAGTGGAGCTACGAGATCAAGTTCGACGGCTACCGGATCATGGCGCGCATCGATCACGACCAGGTGCAACTGTTCACCCGCAACGGTCACGACTGGACGCACAAACTGCCGCAACAGGCGCAAGCCCTGGCCGAGTTGGGGCTGGAATCGGCGTGGCTGGACGGCGAAGTGGTGGTCACCAATGAACACGGTGTGCCGGACTTTCAGGCGCTGCAAAACGCCTTCGAAGCCGGGCGCAGCGGCAGCATCATGTACTACCTGTTCGACATGCCGTACCTCAACGGCGTCGACCTGCGCGAAGTGCCGGTCGAGGAGCGTCGCGCGGCGTTGTCCACGGTACTCGGCGGGCATGAGCAGCCGTTGCTGCGCTTCTCCGAAGCCTTCGATGAAACGGCGGACGCATTGCTCAACAGCGCCTGTCAGATGCAGATGGAGGGGCTGATCGGCAAACGCCTCGGCTCGCCCTACGTGTCGCGGCGCAGCAGTGACTGGATCAAGCTCAAGTGCAAGCATCGGCAGGAATTCGTGGTCGTCGGCTATACCGATCCGAAAGGTGCGCGCAATGCCTTCGGCGCTTTGCTGCTGGGCCTGCATGATCGCGACAGCGGCGAGTTGCGCTACGCCGGCAAGGTCGGCACCGGGTTCAACGAGACCACGTTGAAAAGCATCCTCGCCCAGCTCAAGCCGTTGCAGGTGAAAAAGGCTGCCGTGGTCAACCCGCCAAGCGGCTTCGACGCCAAAGGCGTGCACTGGCTCAAACCCAATCTGCTGGCAGAAGTGGCGTTCGCCGAAATGACCAAGGATGGCTCGGTACGCCACGCCGTGTTCCATGGTCTGCGCAATGACAAACCGGCCAGGTCGATTACCGAGGAGCGCGCGAAACCCGTGAAGACTTCAGCGAAAGCCACCCCGTCGAAAAAAACTGCCTCGTCGAAGAAAGCTGCAGAATCAAAGAAAGCTGCTGAGCCGAAGAAAGCCGAACCGGCGCCGTCCCAGCTGGGGCTGGCCAGCGGCAAAGTGCGCATCACTCACCCCGATCGGGTGATCGATGCGGTCAGCGGCACCACCAAGATGCAACTGGCCGAGTATTACGCCAGCGTTGCCGAGTGGATTCTGCCGCAGCTCAAGGATCGCCCGGTTGCGCTGGTGCGGGCGCCGGACGGCATTGCCGGCGAACTGTTCTTTCAGAAAAACGCCGAGCGTCTGGCGATTCCCGGCATCACCACACTGGACAAGGACGTCACCGGGCAACCGGTGATGCTGATCAACAATGCCGAAGCCTTGATCGGCGCAGTGCAGATGAGCACGGTCGAATTGCATACCTGGAACGCCACCACCGTCGATCTGGACAAGCCTGACCGTTTCGTCCTCGATCTCGACCCGGATCCCGCGCTGCCGTGGAAAAGCATGGTCGAAGCCACTGCGCTGACCCTCACCGTGCTGGATGAACTGGGGCTCAAGGCGTTTCTCAAGACCAGCGGCGGCAAAGGCATTCACCTAGTGGTGCCGTTGACCCGCAAGCATGGCTGGGACGAGGTCAAGGATTTCAGCCATGCGATCGTCAGTCACATGGCCAAGCTGTTGCCGGAACGCTTTTCCGCGGTGTCCGGGCCGAAAAATCGTGTCGGTCGGATCTTCATCGACTACCTGCGTAACGGCCTGGGCGCCACCACCATTTGTGCCTACGCGGCGCGCACCCGTGAGGGACTGCCGGTGTCGGTACCGCTGTTTCGCGAAGAAGTGGGGGAGATCAAGGGTGGCAACCAGTGGAACATCAGCAATGTCCATGAGCGTCTGAACGAAATCGGCGATGAGCCGTGGGCCGACATGAACAAAACCCGCCAGAGCATCACCGCCGAGATGCGCAAGCGGGTTGGCATGAAAAAATGATCAGGTGTCGCGCAGCAAGTCGTGGGCGTTGAGCAGCTCGAAGGCGATTTCGGGGTGGTTGTTCAAGCCCCGACGAATCGCGGCCGGGATTGACTTGCGGGTCTTGCGGCACAGTCCCGGCAGCGCCTCGATCTGAATCTCGATGCCGAGCATGCTGCGTACCTCATGAAACCCCGGAGCGACCTCCACACGCAGGCCCAACTGCTCGTGCATGCGCTGTTGCAGATGCCGCAAATCCGCGAGGTCTTTGAGTTGTTCCAGTCGGGCGAGGAGGATTTTTTCCTGCTCGCGGGTCAGGCGCAGAATGCGCAGATCCGTGCCCGGCGCTTCCAGCAACGCGTCGCGCCCGCAATCGCAGGCGCCGGGCGGGCAGGGTGAGCGCAAAGGCGCAGCAGGCGCAAGAGTCGTCATGGCCTCCATCATAGAGGCCGTCAGACGGTTTTGCCTATGCGCCCTCAGCTGCCGTCCATCGGCCGCTGCGTCTCTGGCAACTACTGATTCAGGCCTTCGTAATGCACCAGAATCGCGTTGGCGAGGTCTTCATCGCTGGCATTGAGGCCGGGGTTGTCGTGCCGCACCTGTTGCAGTACCGACTCCAGATAAACCCCACGGATGGCCCCGCCGCTGGCGACGAACGCTGACAGGTCGTCGCGCGCCGGGATCACCATTTTGTGATCCTTGAAGGTCGAGTACAGCGACGCGGAAACGCCCGCCGAGGTGGCGACATCGCCGGCGTCGACACGGGCCAGCGCCGAGCCGACAGGGAGGCAGAGCAGGAGAGAAGAAATGAGCACTAACTTGCGCATGACAATGTTCCTCCACAAGCGCGAAGCAAAAAGGAAGGACTACATAATCTCAGAGGTGCGACCTTTGCCGGAGTTCCGTTCGAACACGCGGATACTTGCTGAAACGCTCTGAAGCGGCACATCTGCACAAATAAGCTTAACTGAAATCCTGAAAGGCGCATTCCGGCGCGCCTCAGGGGAGGAACCCACCGTGTCGATCAAATTGCGTTTGCTGCTGCTGATTGCCACCAGTCTGTTGACGGCGCTGATCGTGAGTCTGGTCAGCTATGTGGGGAATACGCGCATGTCCGCAGCGGTGAACGACAACGCGGTGAGCATGACCGCGCTGCGCAATCACATGGAAGCCGACATGATGCACGATGCGCTGCGAGCCGACGTGTATTCGGCAATGCTGGTCGGCTTGGGCAAAAGCACCGGCACGGCCGCAGAGGTGCGGGACTCGATCAACGAGCACGCCACGCATTTTCGCGAAGTGCTGGATGAAAACCTCAAATTGCCGGTCAATCCCACGATCAGGGCCGCTCTGGAACACGTCAAGCCCAGCCTGGATACCTACATTGCGGCGGCCGAGCGGATCGTCGGCCTGGCACTGGACAACCCGGACAGCGCGCAACGGGAGCTGGGCACGTTCAATGCGGCCTTCAGTCAGCTCGAAGAGCAGATGGCGGCCCTCAGCGAACTGATCGAAAGCAACACCCGTGACACCAGCCAGGCCACCGAAAGCGCCATTCGCAACGCCAACATCGCCCTCGGCGCAGTATTGCTCGCCAGTCTGCTGCTGTTATTGGCGCAAGGGCGTTGGGTGACCCGCAGCATCATGGGGCCGCTGAAATCCGCCAACCAGATCGCGCAAAGCATTGCCCACGGCAACCTCAGCGAACCGATCAGCGAGCCGACCGGCAAGGACGAGGCCAGTACGCTGATCCGCAGCCTGGCGACCATGCAGCGCGACCTGCGCAACATGATCGACGTCGTTCGGCGCAACGCCCATGGCGTCAGCGGCATGAGCGAGCAGTTGAGCCACGGCTGCCATCAGGTCGCTGACAGCAGTCAGCAGCAAAGCGCCGCGGCCGGCACCATGGCCGCTGCCGCCAGCCAGATGACCGCCAGTATCGAGGAAATCACCCGTCATGCCGAACGCGCGCTGGGCATGGCCAATCAGGCCGAGTCGCTGGCCAAGAGCGGCGGGCAGGTGATCCATCAGGTGGTCAGCGACATGGACGACATTGCCCGCTCGGCGCAACAGTCGGCGCAGGTGATCCGGACGCTGGATCAGGAATCCGAAGGCATCTTCAACATCATTCAGGTGATCAAGAGCATCGCCGACCAGACCAACCTGCTGGCACTCAACGCCGCCATCGAGGCAGCGCGGGCCGGCGAGCAGGGCCGTGGCTTCGCGGTAGTTGCCGACGAAGTGCGCAGCCTGGCGGCACGCACCAGTGCCTCAACCCAGGAAATCGCTGCGATGGTCGCACGCATCCAGCACAGCACCCGCGAGGCGGTCAGTAGCATGGAGGCCGGCGTGGCCCAGGTCGACAAGGGCATGGCGGTCACGGCCGAAGTCGAACGGGCGATTCGCGAAATCCTCGACGCCACTCTCAGCACCACGCAACTGGTCAACGACATCACTCGCACCATCGGCGAGCAAAGCCAGGCCAGCAACGAAATCGCCCATCAGGTGGAAATGATCGCCGGGATGTCCGAGGGCAACAGTAAAGTGATCGGGCAGACGGCCAATACCACCGATGAACTGTCGAGTCTGGCGGGGGCGTTGGCGTTGTCGGTGGATCGGTTTCGGTTGTAGCGCCGCCATCGCGAGAGCAGCCCATTCCCTGTAGGAGTGAGCCTGCTCGCGATGGAGCCAGCCCAGCCACCACAGGTTTCTGAATCATGTTCAGCCCAAACCGGCCGATAACGCCCAGAGCGGAAAAAGACTCTCAAGTCGGGAACAGACGCGCGGGTTTGCCCTGACGTGATATTCTTCGCGCCAACTTGGTTTGACCTTATTCGGTTTGCCTGCCTTTGGGGCGGGCTGACGGAATCCCTGTCGCTCAAGTAGCTGAAGCCAATAATGATAAGAAGTCAGTTCAGAAGGGACATTAACTGAGGTCGATGCGGTACGTCGGCCTTGTGTGCCCACCCGTCAAAATTGAAGTGTGCCGGAATCTGCGACGCGAGCCTGAGCGTCATCAAAGCGGATCGCATACAGATAACAGCGGCGGGCGGAAGGCGTTTTATCATAGGTGCAACGGATGTTTAAGAAAGTGAACACAGCCTTGCTCGGGCTGGCTTTGGCGATGGGGATGTCGTCCGCCAATGCTGCAGAAGCAAAGAAAGTCGACGTTCTGCTGATCGGCGGCGGCATCATGAGCACCACCCTGGGTGTGTGGATCAATGAGCTGGAGCCAAGCTGGTCGATGGAAATGGTCGAGCGCCTCGATGGCGTCGCCCTGGAAAGCTCCAACGGCTGGAACAACGCCGGTACCGGTCACTCGGCCTTGGCTGAGCTGAACTACACCCCGGAAGACGACAAAGGCAACGTGACGATCCCGAAAGCGGTCGAGATCAACGAAGCGTTCCAGGTGTCCCGTCAGTTCTGGGCCTGGCAGGTTCAGCAAGGCGTTCTGAAGAACCCTCGCTCGTTCATCAACACCACGCCGCACATGAGCTTCGTGTGGGGCGATGACAACATCAAGTTCCTGAAAAAGCGCTACGAAGCCCTGCAAGCGAGCCCGCTGTTCGCCGGCATGCAGTACTCCGAAGACCCGGCTGTGATCAAGAAGTGGGTCCCGCTGATGATGGAAGGGCGTGACCCGAACCAGAAAATCGCGGCCACCTGGAGCCCGCTGGGTACCGACATGAACTTCGGCGAAATCACCCGCCAGTTCGCCGGTTACCTGCAGACCAAGCCTAACTTCGACCTGAAGCTGTCGAGTGAAGTCGAAGACATCACCAAGAACGCCGACGGCACCTGGCGCGTCAGCTACAAAAACCTGAAAGACGGCACCAAAACCGAAACCGACGCCAAGTTCGTGTTCATCGGCGCTGGTGGCGGCGCTCTGCACCTGCTGCAGAAGTCGGGCATTCCTGAAGCCAAGGAATACGCTGGCTTCCCGGTTGGCGGCTCGTTCCTGGTGACCGATAACCCGGCCATCGCCGAGCAGCACCTGGCCAAGGCCTACGGTAAAGCTTCGGTTGGCGCACCGCCGATGTCGGTTCCGCACCTGGACACCCGTGTTCTGGACGGCAAGCGCGTCATCCTGTTTGGCCCATTCGCGACCTTCAGCACCAAGTTCCTCAAAGAAGGCTCGTACCTGGACCTGCTGACCAGCACCACCACCCACAACATCTGGCCAATGACCAAGGTCGGCATCAAGGAATACCCGCTGGTCGAGTACCTGGCCGGTCAACTGATGCTGTCGGATGAAGACCGTCTGAACGCGCTGAAGGAATACTTCCCGAACGCCAAAGCCGAAGACTGGCGCCTGTGGCAAGCCGGCCAGCGCGTGCAAATCATCAAGCGTGATGAAGCCGCTGGCGGCGTGCTGAAACTGGGTACCGAAATCGTTGCTGCACAAGACGGCTCCATCGCCGGCCTGCTGGGCGCATCGCCAGGCGCGTCGACCGCTGCACCGATCATGCTGAGCGTGCTGCAGAAAGTCTTCAAAGACAAAGTCGCCACCCCTGAATGGCAAGCCAAGCTGCACCAGATCGTTCCAAGCTACGGCACCCAGCTGAACAACGATCCGGCCAAAGTGGCACAAGAGTGGGCGTACACCGCCAAGATCCTCGAACTGCCAACTCCACCGGTGATCGGTCAGGCTGCTGCCCCGGCTGCACCTGCAGCTGAAAAAGCTGAAGCACCGAAGGAAAATGCTGCACGTGACATGGCGCTGTAACTAGACGCCTGATGCACAAAAGCCCACTGAACCGGTAATGGTCAGTGGGCTTTTTTGTGGCGCCTGATCCTACTTTGGTTTCGCGCTTGCCAGATACGCACCAAGCCGCCGCCCCATCTCTTCGCCGAGGGCCTGCAACCCGCTCAACGGCCGCACCATCACCTCGAACTCTACAATTTTCCCGCTCTCATCGAAGCGAATCATGTCGATCCCCTTCAGTTCTTTCGTCCCCACCTTGGCACTGAACTCCAGCACCACATTCAAACCATCGGCAGTCGCCAGTTCGCGGTGGTATTTGAAGTCTTCAAACACATCGAACACGGTGTTGAGGATCATCGTCACCACTGGCGCGCCGGGGTAAGGCGAGTGGGCCATGGGCGAGCGGAATACCGCGTTCGGGTCGAGCAGTTCGGGCAAGGCCTTGAGATTGCCGGTGCGGATCATCTCGTGCCAGTGCTTTAGGGATTCGGCGGCGTTGGGGTGCAGGTTCAGTTCGGACATTGACCACTCCTGGGATTGTTATTGTTCTGCGCGCGACGGCAATCACTCTAGTTCAAAGCGGCGGATCACGAACCGTTGTGTGCCGATCTGAATACCAGAGCATGTCTGGAGCGGATCAGATTGGCATCTGATCTGTATTTTTCTGTTGGATCTGCCTCTGTAACCGGCTCAGTCAGGCGCTCAGAATAGCCCGGCAATTCGGTCACCCGCGGCAGCCCTTCATCCCGAAGCGCCCGGTGCACCGCAAGCTCAACATTAAGGAGAGCAGCATGAACAAGATGGCGATTTTCCTCGGTGGGTTTCTGACGTTGACCATTCTGATCGGAATGCTTGCGACGATTTCTCCGGTCTGACCCCGGCAGCACTCCACCAGACTCCAGCGCCCTTTTTTATCGAAGGGCGCGGCTGTTTCTACTGCGTTGTCATTTCTCGCATCACACGGTACTGGACTGAACCGGGAGGCGGCGCAAGCGATTGAGGGTGTCTGTACCGGCCTCTTCGCGAGCAAGCCCGCTCCCACATGGATTTGTGAACAACACAGATCCAGTGTGGGAGCGGGCTTGCTCGCGAAGGGGCCAGTAGCGTCACTGAAAAGCTATCAAGCGAATCAAGGCGCACCAAACACCATCGTCCAGTAAACCCCCTCATCACTGCGCGCCTCTCTGGCGAACCCGGCACCGACCTGAGTGAACATCGGGTTCATCAGGTTGGCGCAATGGCCGGGGCTGGCCAGCCATCCGGCCATCGCCTTGGCCGGTGAGCTCTGCCCGGCGGCGATGTTTTCGCCGATCTGCCGGCCCCGATAACCCGCCGCCCGGGCGCGATCCGCCGGCAGGTCGCCGTCCGGGTCGCGGTGGGCGAAATAGTTGCCGTAGGCCATGGCTTTGCTGTGGCCTTGTGCGGCGGCGCCCAGCGCGGCGTTCCAGCTCAGGGGGCGGGCGGCGGCGAAGCGTTGGCGCCCGCACATCCGTGGTCGCGCCCGGGCGGCGTTGACTTCGGCGAGCAGGGCCTTGCCGACGCTGCGGTTGTCGCCGACACGACTGTCGAGCACCGGTCGGGCCAGCACCACTTGCCATTCACCACGGGAGCGGCTGACACCGATGTCGGCATACTGGGCGTCGAGCAGGGTGGTGCAGTGGCTGTCTTGCAGCTGTTCGAAGGCTTCCTCGGCATCCCCGGCCCCGATGATGCGGATACTGCGTACCGCCACCGCCGAATACCCCGAAGATTTCAATCTCTCGCGCAAGCCACCGCCGTAGCCATAGCCGATCGGCAGCGCCAGATTCGATTTCAGCGCCAGTGGCGCCAGGCGTTGGGTCGGGCGGCGGTCGCAGCGTTGCGGATGGGCGCGATAGTCGTTGATCGCGGCCACGAGTTGCCGCTCCTCGCTGGCGTGGGAGGTCTCGGTGAACAGTGGGGCAAGGATCAGCAGGCACAGCGAAACGAAGCGTGATGAGCGAACGACATGGCGCATGGGACGGCAGACTCAGGGAAAAGGACAGTGCTGAAGTGGGCAGCCGCGGAATACGGCGCCACTAGGACTGGGCTTTTTGCACTTGGTTCATGCTGGCTACCTGGCTTTTTTGTGGGGTGATTCAGGGGGGGCGAGCCGGACTTTGTGCTGTCTGCACTGGCGTCTTCGCGAGCAAGCTCGCTCCCACCTTGGCAATGCGTACCTCTGTGGGAGCGAGCCTGCTCGCGAAGGGGCCAGTTCAGCCAACGCAATAATCGGCTATCAGCGATCAAGCACTTCCTGCATCCACTGCAGATACTGCACCCGCTCGGAAATCGAGTTGTGCCCCGAATCCGGCACCACCCGCAGCGTCGCCACGCCTTTGGGGAAATGCGTCAGCAGCCGCTGCGTGCTGTCTCGTGGAATCACTTCGTCATCGCTGGCCGCCAACAGCAACGTCGGCACGCGAATGTGCGCGGCATAGCGGCCCGACTCGAAGCGATCCTTCAGCAACCATTTGACCGGAAACCACGGGTATTGGCGGACGGCAATTTCTTCGAGGCTATTGTACGGCGTCACCAGAATCAATCTTGTCGCCGGACGCTGACTCGCCAGCCGCACCGCCACCCCGGAACCCAGGCTGCGCCCGATCACGGCAATCTGTGGATGGCTGGCGTACACCTGATCAAACAGCGCCAACGCATCCTCGGCAATCGCTTCCTCCGAGGGTGAGCCGCCGCTGCCACCGAAGCCCCGGTAGTTCAGCAAAAACACCGCGTAGTCGGGAAAAGCCTCACTGAACGACGGCAGATTGCGCGACACATCTTCGGCATTGCCGCCAAAGTAGATCAGCGCTTTTGGCCCGGCATGCGCGCGCGTGGTCACCCAGACATCGGCCTCCGGCATCGCCAGTTTCAGCCGCGAATCTTCCGTGTTCACGGCGTTTTCAGGCTGGGGGAAATAGATCAGCGAGCGCTGAAAAATGAACAGCGCCCCGCACAGCAACAGGTAGAGGGCGATGAGCAAGGCGACGAGTGACATCAGTTTTCTGGACATTCGACTAACTTTAACGGGGACGCGGGTGTTCGCAGTCGCAGTGTAGTCCAGCGAATCCGGCTGGCCGTCGTCGCACACAAGGTGCAACAGATTCACGCAGCAGGGGAACCCGCATGAGCCACACTGAGGGTTGTTCCCGGCGCCGCTTGCTCACGCTGGCTGCCGGGGTTTCGGCGGTCCTGACCTTTGACCGGGCGTTGGCCACTGCCATCACGCCGACTGCCACTTCGCCGAGCCAGGCAGGAGACCAGACCATGCAGACCCGCGCCATCCCCTCCAGCTCCGAGCTGTTGCCCATGGTGGGCGTGGGCACTTATCGCGGCTTTGACGTTGCTCCGGGCGATCCGGCTTATAAGCTATTGCCAGCAGTGCTCGACGAGCTGTTCAAAAAGGGTGGCACGTTGATCGACAGCTCACCGATGTATGGCCGCGCCGAGCAAACTACTGGCGAGCTGCTATCGATTCACGAACCGCGTTCACCCGCGTTTCTGGCGACCAAGGTCTGGACCCGAGGGCGCAAGGAAGGTATCGCGCAGATGGAGGAATCCTTCCGTCTGCTGCGCACCGAACGCATCGACCTGATGCAGATCCACAACCTGCTGGACTGGCAAAGCCATCTGCCAACCCTGCGCGAATGGAAAGAGCAGGGGCGCATTCGCTACATCGGCATCACCCATTACACGCCGTCGGCCTACGATGAAGTCGAAGCAGTGCTCAAGGCCGAACAACTGGATTTTTTGCAAATCAACTACGCCCTCGATGACCGTGGCGTGGAGAAACGCATTCTGCCGCTGTGCCGTGAACGCGGGGTGGCGGTGATCTGCAATCGGCCTTTTGGCGGCGGCGGGTTGCTCGCCCGTCTCAAGGTCAAGCCGTTGCCGGCCTGGGTCTCGGACGTGCAGGTCAACAGCTGGCCGCAACTGGCGTTGAAGTTCCTGCTGTCGCACCCGGCGGTGACTTGCGTGATTCCCGGCACCGGCAATCCGCGCTACATGGCCGACAACGCTGGCGCCGGATTCGGGCCGATGCTCACCGATGCGCAGCGGCATCAGTTGATTGCGCTGCTGGGGTAGGCGGTCAACCGCGATAGCGCAACGCCTCCACCAACAGCGCAAACGCCGGCGCAGCCTGGCGTCGGCTCGGGTAGTACAGGTGGTAACCGGCAAACGTCGGGCACCAGTCTGCCAGCACTTGCACCAGACGCCCGTCGGCCAGATACGGCGCGACGATATTTTCCGGAATGTAGCTGAGGCCGAAACCGTCGACTGCGGCGTCGAGTAGCGGGTAGACACCGTTCAGTGTGACTTGCCCGGACACCCGCACCTTGAGGCTTTCGTCACCCTTCTCGAATTCCCAGGTGTACAGCCCGCCGTTGGTGGGCAGGCGCAAGTTGTTGCAGGCGTGGTCAGTCAAATCTCTTGGCGTTTGCGGGTGTGTACGGTCGGCGAAATAGGCCGGCGAGCCGACCACCGCCATGCGCATGTCCGGGCCGATGCGGGTGGCGATCATGCCTTGGGCCACGTCTTCGCCCAGCCGAATGCCGGCGTCGAAGCCTTGTCCGGCGATGTCGACGAAACCGTAATCGCAGATCACCTCGACGGCGATGTCCGGGTACTGGGGCAGGAATTCCTTGAGCACCGGGCGCAGCAGCCAGTTCAGCGAATGGTCGGTGGCGCTGATGCGGATCCGGCCGGCCGGGGTTTCGCGCAGGTTGCTCAGGGCCGCCAGTTCCTGTTCGATCTCTTCGAAGCGCGGGCCGATGGTCTGCAGTAAATGTTCGCCAGCCTCGGTGGGTGAGACGCTGCGCGTGGTGCGGGTCAGCAGGCGCAGGCCCAGACGCGCTTCAAGGGCGCGGATGGTATGGCTGAGCGCCGATTGCGAGACGCCGAGTCTGGCCGCGGCTTTGGTGAAGCTGCGCTCGCGGGCCACGGCGAGGAAGGCGAGCAGGTCACTGGCGTTTTCTCGAAGCATTAATGAGTGTCCTGCATAAGTTTTTTCGAATTCTAGTCGATTATTTGAAGAGTACGGCTCGGTAAAGTGCGGCTATTGATCACCGGAGACCATCGCCATGAACCCGATTGCCGCTTCTGCACTGACCCTGTCCTTACTTGCGGGTGAGGCCCAGGCCAACGAATCCCCGCGTGTCATTGTCACCCCCAACGGCTCGCAACCCTCGGCCCAAGGCCCGGCAGACTGGTTCACCGGCACTGTGCGTGTTGACGCGCCGTTCAAGGGCAGCGATGCCGCGCGTGTCAGCGGCGCCACGGTGACCTTCGAACCCGGCGCACGTACGGCGTGGCATACCCATCCGTTGGGTCAGACGCTGATCGTCACCGCCGGTTCAGGTTTTGTTCAAGAGTGGGGTCAGCCGGTTCGACAGATCCGTCCCGGCGATACGGTGTGGATCGCGCCGCAGGTGAAGCACTGGCATGGCGCCGCGCCGACCACGGCGATGACGCACATTGCGATTGCCGAAGTGCTGGACGGTGAAGTGGTGGAGTGGATGGAGCAGGTGAGTGCTGAGCAGTATTTGCGATCCGAGTGACGCGGTTCCCTCACCCCAGCCCTCTCCCGGAGGGAGAGGGGGCCGATTGGGGGATGTCTGTGAGCACTACGCTGAGTCCATAATCGACACGACCTCTCATGTCGGCGCATCGCATAAGACAACTCGGTCAGTCCCCTCTCCCTTTGGGAGAGGGTTAGGGTGAGGGGCTTTTCCAGGTTGCTCAGGTCATCTCCGGCAACGAATCGAGGATCTTGTCCAGCGTAATCGGATACTCACGCACCCGCGCCCCGGTGGCGTTGTAGATCGCATTCGCCACCGCCGCACTCACGCCGCAAATCCCCAGTTCACCCACACCCTTGGCTTTCATCGGCGATGAAATCGGATCGGTCTCATCGAGGAAAATCACCTCCTGATGCGGGATGTCGGCATGCACCGGCACCTCGTATCCGGCCAGGTCATGATTGACGAAAAAGCCCAGCCGCTTGTCCACCGCCAGCTCTTCCATCAGCGCCGCACCGACGCCCATGGTCATCGCGCCGATCACCTGGCTGCGCGCGGCTTTCGGGTTGAGAATCCGTCCCGCCGAGCAGACGGCGAGCATGCGCCGCACGCGGACTTCGCCGGTCGCTGCATCCACCGCAACCTCCACGAAATGCGCGCCGAAAGTCGATTGCTGATACTGCTTGGCGAGGTCGGCGAACTCGATGCTGTCCTCGGCCTCGAGCACACCATCTTTTGCCGCATCACGCAGCGGCAGGGTCTTGCCGCCGGCGCGCACCTGACCGTCGGCGAACTCGACGTCGCTGCCGCTAAGGCCCAGTTTGCCGGCCACCGCTTCACGCAGTTTCATGCACGCGGCATACACCCCGGCAGTCGAGCAGTTGCCGCCGAACTGGCCACCGGAGCCGGACGATACCGGGAAGGTCGAATCCCCCAGATGCACGCTGACGTCCGCCAGGTCCACGCCCATCATCTCGGCCGCGGTCTGCGCAATGATCGTGTAGCTGCCGGTGCCGATATCGGTCATGTCGGTTTCCACCGTGACCTTGCCGTCGCGCTCCAGCCGCACCCGGGCGCCGGACTTCAGCAGCAGGTTGTTGCGAAACGCGGCGGCGACGCCCATGCCGATCAGCCAGCGACCTTCGCGACGGCTGCCGGGAGTAGCATTGCGCTGGTTCCAGCCGAATTTCTCGGCACCGGTCTGCAAGCATTCGATCAGGCGTCGCTGGGAAAACGGACGCTCGGTTTTTACCGGATCAACCTGGGTGTCATTAAGGATGCGGAACTGCACCGGGTCGAGCTTGAGCTGCTCGGCCATTTCGTCCATGGCGATTTCCAGCGCCATCAGCCCCGGTGCTTCACCCGGCGCGCGCATGGAATTGCCTTCGGGCAGATCCAGCGGCGCCCGGCGCATGGTCACCCGGCGGTTTTCTCCGGCATAGAGCAACTGACTCGGCTGCGCGGCGACTTCGACCTTACCGTCCTTGAGGTTACCCGACCAGCCTTCGTGGGCGATGGCGCTGAGCTTGCCGTCCGCCGTGGCGCCCATCCGAATGCGCTGGATCGTGGCCGGTCGATGGGTGGTGTTGTTGGCCATTTGCGGGCGGGCGAGGGCGACTTTCACCGGGCGGTTGGCCAGGCGCGCACCGAGGGCGGCGAGGATCGCGTCGGCACGAATGAACAGTTTGCCGCCGAAGCCACCGCCAATGTACGGCGAGATCAGGCGCACGTTTTCCTTGGGCAGGCCAAGGGTCGTGGCGACGTCGCCGACGCTCCAGGCGATCATCTGGTTGGAGGTCCACAAGGTCAAATGATCACCTTTCCACGCGGCCAGGGTTGCGTGCGGCTCCATCATCGCGTGGGACTGATCGGGAGTGGTGTAGGTCTGGTCGAACTGCACCGGCGCGGCGGCAAAGGCCTTGTCAAAATCGCCGTGGGTGACGTCGGGCAACTCGTCGTCTTCGACGCCTTGGTCAAGCACGTTGGCCAGTTCGAACTCGCCTTTGGCCGCGACGTAGTCGACCTTGACCAGTTGTGCTGCGGCGCGGGCCTGTTCGAAGGTCTTGGCGACCACCAGCGCCACGGCCTGGTGATAGTGCTGCACCTCGGGCCCGGCGAGCAGCGGCGCCGAGTTGTATTGGCCTTTGCCAAGCTTGCCGGCATTGGCGGCGGTGACGATGGCCAGCACGCCGGGCGCCGCTTGCGCAGCGTCGAGATCGATGTGGCTGATGCGGCCCTTGGCGATGGCCGAGCCGACCATGAAACCGTAAGCCTGATTCGCCACGGCCTCGTGCTGCTCGTAGGCATATGGCGCCTGACCGCTGGTTTTCAGCGGGCCTTCGATGCGGTCGGTGGGTTTGCCGACGACCTTGAGCTGGTCAATCGGGTTGGTGGTGGCGGGCGTGTCGAACTTCATGCTTCATCCCTCGCTTGCGCCAACACCGAGCCGAGCGTGCGCTCGACCAGGGTCAGTTTGAATTGGTTGTCGTGGGTTGGCGTGGCACCGTCGAGCAAGCGTTCGCTGACGGCTTTTGCGCCTTTGGGCAGCAACGCGTCGGCGGCTTCCACCCGCCACGGTTTCGGCGCAATACCGCCGACCGCCACACGGCCGCTGCCGTCCTTTTGCAGGATCAGACCGACCGACACCAGCGCGAAAGCGTACGACGAGCGATCGCGCACCTTGTGATAAATGTGCGTGCCGCCAACCGGGGGGGGAAGGGTTACCGAAGTGATGAACTCGCCGGGCGTGAGGCTGGTTTCGATGTTCGGCGTATTGCCTGGCAGTTGATGGAAATCGGCGATGGCGATGCTGCGTGTGCTGCCGTCCGGCTTCACCGTTTCAACCTGCGCATCGAGGGCGCGCATGGCAATCGCCATGTCACTCGGGTGGGTCGCGATGCAGGCGTCGCTGACGCCGATCAGCCCCAATTGACGACTGACCCCGCCAATCGCCGCGCAGCCACTGCCGGGCTGGCGTTTGTTGCAGGCCTGATTGACGTCGTAGAAGTACGGGCAGCGGGTGCGTTGCAGCAGGTTGCCGGCGGTGCTCGCCATGTTGCGCAACTGGCCCGAGGCCCCGGCGAGCAGGGCGCGGGAGAGCAACGCGTAATCCTTGCGCACGCGGCTGTCAGCGGCCAGATCGGTGTTGCGCACCAGCGCGCCGATGCGCAATCCGCCTTCGGGCGTGGTTTCGATTTGATCGAGACCCAAGTGGTTGACGTCGATCAGGTGCAGTGGGGTTTCGATGTCGAGTTTCATCAGGTCCAGCAGGTTGGTGCCGCCGGCGATGAATTTCGCGCCTTCGACCTGCGCCGCCAGCGCTGCTGCTGCGGCGGGGGAATCGGCGCGGCTGTAATTGAACGCTCTCATGCTGGCACCTGCGCGACTTCAGTGATGGCTTCGATGATGTTCGAGTAGGCGCCGCAGCGGCAGATGTTGCCGCTCATGCGTTCCTGGAATTCGCTGGCGATCAGTTGCGGGGCTTCGGTCAGGCTCGGGCTGACGTGGCTGGGAATGCCCTCGCGGATTTCCTTGAGCACCGCCACCGCCGAACAGATCTGCCCCGGCGTGCAATAGCCGCACTGGTAGCCGTCATGCTTGATGAACGCGGCCTGCATCGGGTGCAGGTTGTCGGGCATGCCCAGGCCTTCGATGGTGGTGATCTCGCTGCCTTCATGCATCACCGCAAGCGTCAGGCAGGAGTTGATCCGGCGGCCGTCGGCGATGACGGTGCAGGCACCGCACTGGCCGTGGTCGCAGCCTTTTTTGCTGCCGGTCAGGTGCAGGTGCTCGCGCAGGGCGTCGAGCAGGGTGGTGCGGTTGTCCACCTCAAGGGCTTGGGGTTTACCGTTTACGTTGATCGTCAGTTTGGCCATGGCGGGTTGCTCCAGACTGGCCGCGTAGGCCTTGAGGCTAATGAAGGGGGGCATTGCAAACGCGGTGGCGGTCACCGCGCCGAGGATCAGGAATCTTCGTCGGGAAATCGTCATGCTTCGATTCCTCTCTGGCTTAATCAGGACGGCAGGGATTGAAGGGCCCAAACGGGCGCGCCGGCATGTTTACCGGTCTCGTCCTTGGAATGACCTGCGCGGAGGGGAAAAGGTTTTTGCGGATTTGCGCTATAGAGTTATGCGCATGGCTCATCAGTCTTCTGATCGACATAGCCAAATTTGGGGGGCATGCCTATCAATGTGGAAGGGGAGCTTGCTCCCGAAGGCGTCGCAACAGTTCGCCTTTGGGTTGAATGACACACCGCTTTCGCGAGCAAGCCCGCTCCCACATTGGGAATGCATTCCAATGTGGGAATGGGTTTGTTCCCACGGAGAATGCAATCCTGGTGGGGAAATAGCTTGTTCCCAAAGGGCAATGCAGTCCAAATGTGGGAGCGGGCTTGCTCGCGAAGAGGCCCCTGCAAGCGACATCAATGCCCGCCAACCACCATGTGCGTAAACGGCGCCACATACGCCTGCAACGTCACCAGCCCGCCCACCAGGATGGCCAGCACGATCGAGTGAAAGAACACGTAGCGCAGAATCTCGCCCTCATGCCCATACCAGCGGGTGGCGGTGGAGGCGACCACGATCGATTGCGCATCGACCATTTTGCCCATCACCCCGCCGGAGCTATTGGCTGCGGCCATCAGCACCGGGCTGATGCCGAGCTGTTCCGAGGTCACCCGTTGCAGTCCGCCGAACAGCACGTTCGAGGCCGTGTCCGAACCGGTCAACGCGACGCCGAGCCAGCCGAGCAGGGTGCCGAACATCGGGTAGAACACCCCGGTCGCGGCAAACGCCAGACCCATGGTGGCGTCCAGTCCGGAATAACGCGTGAGAAATCCTAGCGCCAGCATCGCGGCAATGGTGATCAGCGAAAACCGCACCACCCACAACGTGCGCAGGTATTGCTTGATCAGTTGCGGGATCGAATAGCCCATCAGCAGTCCGCCGACAATCGCCGCCAGCAGGATGCCGCTGCCGGTGGCAGT
Source organism: Pseudomonas sp. MWU12-3103b (assembly GCF_023100615.1). Taxonomy (NCBI): domain Bacteria; kingdom Pseudomonadati; phylum Pseudomonadota; class Gammaproteobacteria; order Pseudomonadales; family Pseudomonadaceae; genus Pseudomonas; species Pseudomonas sp. MWU12-3103b. The sequence continues at coordinate 121,494 of NZ_JALMEY010000015.1, read as the reverse complement.
GAACCAGGTGAACTTGTAGATCGCTTCCTCGGCTTTCGGCGCCGGCACCACCGGCGGGACTTTCTGCACTTGCAGGTGCAGGGTGGTAAAGGTCAGCGCCGGGGAGAAAATCGGGTTGGCCTCATTCAGCGGTTTGCCTTGCGCATCGAGTTTGACCGAATGGGTTACCGGATCCAGCGCCGGGCGCACGTCGAAGATGTTCTTGAAGCCCTGGGTGCCCCAGGCAAACACGAACACCGTGAGGATGATCCACGGCATCCACGCACGCATCACCGCCGGGCGCGCCTGATCGCGGAAGGCGGCGCTGGCGGTGACTGTTTCTTCCTCGACCCTGGAGTTGTCGACCCGCCCGGACAGGGCGGCTGAGGTGTACACCGTCGCCGGTTTCCAGACCCGCAGAAACAGGGTCAGGCAGGCCATGGAAATCAGTGCGGCGATCACGTCCACCAGCATCGGCCCGTGGAAGTTCGACACGAGGAATTGCGGCACCGCGAAGCTGACCCCGGCCACCAGAATCGCCGGCCAGATCTCCAGCATCTTGCGCCACCCGGCAAACGCCCAGATCAACCAGAACGGCACCAGCACCGAGAAAAACGGCAACTGTCGACCGACCATCATCGACAGCTCCATCTCATCCAGCCCGGTGACCTTGGCCAGGGTGATGATCGGCGTGCCGAGGGCGCCGAACGCCACCGGGGCGGTGTTGGCAATCAACGCCAGCCCCGAGGCGGCCAACGGCGAAAAACCGAGGCCGATCAGAATCGCCCCGGTCACCGCCACCGGTGTGCCGAACCCGGCCGCGCCTTCGAAAAACGCGCCGAAGCAGAACGCGATCAGCAGCAACTGCAAACGCCGGTCATCGGTGATTCGCGCCAGGGAGTCCTGCAGCACTTTGAATGAGCCGTTCTCGGTGGTCAGGCGATGCAGAAAGATGATGTTGAGCACGATCCAGCCGATCGGCAGCAAGCCATTGGCCGCACCGAAAAGCGCTGCAGAGCCGGCCATGCTCGCTGGCATGCCGAAGGCGAAGATCGAGATGAGCAGGGCCGACGCCAACGCCAACAGAGCGGCCAGATGCGCCTTGACGTGAAAGAACGCCAGCGCCGCGAGCATCACCACCACCGGCACTGCAGCCATGAGCGTGGAGATCAACGGGTTGCCGAACGGGTCGTAGATTTGCTGCCAGACCATGGTCCACCTCTGCTTGTTGTTATCGAGGCGCAGATCCGTTGCGTGGGTGTCGGTAAGCAGCAGTATAGGTGGCATTTCGCCGCTGCCCGGATGCTGGCGGCGGGCCGATCAACGGTCGTGGTCGGGCAGTGAATCAAAGTCCTTTTGTCCGGTCGTATCAGCGGCTGCGCGCACTGCGTCCTGAAGGCGCGGGCAGAGACAGCCGTTCCGTGGTCAAGACCTTGGTGTTAGGGAAGTTTGAATGAAGCGTGCAACAACCTTGCTGTTGACGATATCCGCCGCTGTTTTGCTGGCTGGCTGTGTGGCGGACTTTGATGATGACCATCGCCACGGACGACATTACGACCGTGATCACGGTCGCTACTACGACCATGACCGGCGTTGGGATGACCGCGACGATGGTCGTCGCGACGGGCGTCGTTACTATCGTGATCGCGACGATGACTGAGTAGAAATCCAAAGGGCGTTCCCGCAACGGGAACGCCCTCGTCGATTAAAAATGAGCGCTCGCCCGGACGCTGGAATGCGCAGGCGCGGTGGCCTCGAGATCCAGCAAATGGGTGGCGAGTATGTCGCTCAGAAAGCGGAACTGATCGTTGATGCCCACCACTTCATTGCTGAAATGATTGCTCGCGGCGGGCATCAGCACATCGTCGAAATCTTCGTTGAACAGCAGCGCCTGGGACTTGCGCGAGACGACCTGCTGGTCGTAGTAGTTGCTGCCGAACACCGGGAAGCTCACGGAGAGGGTGATGGTGCGAATCATGATGGGTACTCCTCGTTGCGTCTCGGATGGGTGGATCGTGCCTTCGCCGGGCGGCGGGCGGAAGGCAATCGTGGCGATGGTGAATATCGACGGCGTTGATGGTTGATGCTTCCCCCTGTGGGAGTGGGCTTGCTCGCGAAGGGGCCGGCACAGCCAACATCTTCATGGCTGACCCACCGCTTTCGCGAGCAAGCCCGCTCCCACAGGGGGAACGCATTTCAAAGTGAGAGCGCCCGTCCGGCCACAAACGACAAATGGCCCAATACCCGCACCTATACTCAAATCTGTTTCCTCCATTCAAGGACTCCACCACCGTGAACCTGCGTGCGCTGAGCCTCGCCGCACTGTGTCTGCTGGCTGGCTGTGCCTCCTCGGCGCGGGCTCCGGTGGCGCCGCGAGCGGTGGTGGTATCGCAGGCGACCTGGCAGCAGATCGACCGCGACATCGTCAGCGCCTCGCAGCAATCCACCGAGCAAGTCAAAGTATTTGCCCGTGGCTCGATGGAACATTGGCGCACTCGCGTCTATCAGCAAACTGAAGAAAATTTCATTCCGTGGTTCAGCAGCTACTGGACCCAGGAATGGCTGTCGATGAAGGTCAGTTGGTACACCATCAGTGCCGGCGGCGAGCAGGATGCGTCGGCCAAGCGCCTGGCGAGCTATCTGCTTGAGCAATATCAGGAAAGAGTGCTGGAACCGGTGGCGGTGGAGATCGATCCGGATGCGATCCTCGGGCAGGCCACGGCGTTCTACGCGCAACTGATGGCCCAGCAGATGCCGCTCATCGCCCAGCGTTACGGTGTGCCGGTGGCCCAGCTCAACGGGCGTCTGCAAAAGGTCCCGGCGATTGCCCTCGGGCCGCCGCCGGCGCGGGATGCGTCGCTCTATCAAATCATCAGCACCGAGCCGCTGAACACCTTGCCGGCGTATGCCGCGTTGATCGACAAGATCCACACCGAAGGCGGCAGCAAGGGCATCGCTTCGACCGACGCCGGCATGGCCCCCGTAGCCAAACGCGCCAGCCAGCGGATGGAGGCGGAAATGGCTCCGCGCGGAGCGGCCAGTGCGGTGGCGGCTGCGGCGGGCAAGTTGGTCGGCGGGGTGATCTCGATCGGCGTGGCGGGCATCCGCGCGATCATCCAGGCCAACGACCGGCCCGACAGCGAAGCGCTGATTCGCAGCAGCTTGGGCAGCACGTTCGACAAGGCCTGGGCGAAATTGCTGCAGAACCCGACCACCGGGGTCATGGCCGGAACCCTGCATATCGCCGGGCAGGTCGAGGGCAGCCTTGGCGGGGGCGAACAACCGATGGTCGGGCAGGGCGTGAATCGTGTCGAATGGCAGCCGCCGCAATCGACTACCCGGCAGATCGAACCCAACGTGCGAGGAGAGTGATCATGGCTTACATCGATATTTTTGTAGCACCCGTGCCGAATGCCAATCGCGAACAGTACAAAAAACACTGTGAGATCGCCGCGAAACTGTTCAAGGAATACGGAGCGAAGGAGGTGGTTCAGTGCTGGGGCGATGACGTGCCGGACGGCAAAGTCACGTCATTCCCGATGGCGGTAAAACTCAAGGACGGCGAGACGGTGTCGTCCGGCTGGCTGATCTGGCCCGACAAAGCCACCCGCGATGCCGGAATGGCGAAAATGATGGAAGACCCGCGCATGCAACCGGACGTCAACCCAATGGGGTTTGATGGGCAGCGGATGATCTTTGGGGGCTTCAAGAACATTCTTGAAGCCTGAAGACCAGCGCAAATCCATTGTGGGAGCGGGCTTGCTCGCGAAGGGGTCGGCACTGCCACTATCTTCATGGCTGACCCACCGCTTTCGCGAGCAAGCCCGCTCCCACCCTGGAGTTGTGGTGTGCCCACGATTGTCGTCATCCTGCGAAACCCTGTGGGAGCGGGCTTGCTCGCGAAGGGGTCGGCACAGCCACTATCTTCATGGCTGACCCGCCGCTTTCGCGAGCAAGCCCGCTCCCACAATGGCCTGTGATTACTCTGGAGAGGGGGTGATCCGGCAGCTTTTGCGGTTGCGGATTTGCTCTTCCGTTGGCCGTTCGCGGACGAATTCGAAACGCGGTTCACCTTCGCTGTAATGCACCAGCCAGCCCCATTCCAGCTCGGTTTCATCCTGCCCTGGGCTGGGTGGCCGGGCCCACCACGGTTCTTTGCTGAGGATCTCGCGCATGGCGACCTCCGGTTCGATGGCAATCCTTGAACTATAGCCGGGCGTCGCCAGTCGTCAGAGAAGCCTGTGTAGAATCGGCTGATCGACGAGCGAAGGAGTTGGCCCATGACCGATGATGCGCGCAGGGATGAACCGTTCAAGCGACTGTTTTTTGCCCTCGACTGCCCGCCACCGCAACGCAAGGCCATTGCCCAGTGGCGCGGCGAGCTGGGGTTGCGCACCGGCAAAGCGGTGCCGGCGGATAACTTTCACCTGACGCTGCTGTTTCTCGGTGCCGTACCGCTGGCGCAGATCAATGAAGTTTGCGAGGCCGCCGGCAAGGTGCGTACGCCGGCTGAACCGTTACGGATTGCGCTGGATCGTCTGCAGGTCTGGCATCGGGCGGGGATCCTGTCGCTGGCGCCGGAGCAGGCGCCGCCGGCCCTGTTGCGTCTGGTGTATGCGCTGGAGCAGGCGATGCTGCCGTTCGGCTTCGAAGAATCACCACGCGAGTTTCGCCCGCACCTGACCCTGGCCCGTGACTATCGAACAGAGGCGCCGGAGGCCACTACGCCGCCGGAGTTTTTCCTGCGCGCCGAGCGCTTTGCCTTGTTCGAATCGCACAAGGGTCGCTATCGAATCCTGCAGGATTGGCCATTGAATTGAGCGCAGAAAAAAAGGCGCCCGAGGGCGCCTGAAATTCACCTGAGCCGAGGGAGCCAGGTGAGGCCGTTCATTGCAGGGTGCAGCGGTGGTAAGGCGCTGCGTGAACGGGAAATCAATGATTCTGCGAGTGAACACCGACCCTGTGGGAGCGAGCTTGCTCGCGAAGGCGTCGGCTCATTCAACATCTGTATGGCTTGATCCACCGCTTTCGCGAGCAAGCTCGCTCCCACATTTGGATCTGTGCTTGGCCTATTTACCGAGTTTCACCCGGGTCCAGCCGCGGGTCATGATCCGTTGGGTGGCAATCGGCTGATCCGGCACCGCATACAACGTCGCCATCACCGCCTGCGACGGATACGAACCCGGATCGTTGCGGATCGCTTCGTCCACCAGTGGCGTCGCCGCCGAGTTGGCGTTGCTGTAGCCGTTGCTGTTGGTGATCTCGGCGATGATGTCCGGGCGCATCAGGAAGTTCATGAACAGGTAGGCGTTCTCGACGTTCGCCGCATCGCGCGGGATCGCGACCATGTCGTAGAAACTGCCGGCGCCTTCCTTCGGAATGCTGTAGTCGATCTGCACTTTGTTGCCGGCTTCCACCGCACGGGCCTTGGCCTGCAGCACGTCACCGGAGTAACCGACCGCCACGCATATATTGCCGTTGGCCAGGTCCGAGATGTACTTCGAGGAGTGGAAGTACGCCACGTACGGGCGGATCTTCATGAACAGTGCTTCGGCTTCGAGGATGTGCGCCTTGTCCTTGTCGTTCACCGGGTAGCCCAGATAGTGCAGGGCGGCCGGGATCATTTCGGTCGGCGAGTCGAGGAAGCTGATGCCGCAGGCTTTCAGCTTCTCCGCGTTTTCCGGCTTGAACAGCAAGTCCCAGGAGTTGGTCGGGGCCTTGGCGCCGAGCACTTCCTTGACCTTGTCCGGGTTGTAGCCGATGCCGATCGAGCCCCACATGTACGGGAACGCGTGAGCGTTGTCCGGATCACTGGCGGAGGCGTTTTTCAGCAGCACCGGGTTGAGATTCTTCCAGTTCGACAGTTTCGATTTGTCCAGCGGCTGATAGACCCCGGCCTTGATTTGTTTGGCCAGGAAACTGTTGGACGGCACGACGATGTCGTAACCGGATTTGCCCGCCAGCAAACGCGCCTCGAGGGTCTCGTTGCTGTCGAACACGTCGTAGGTCACCTGGATGCCGGTCTCGTCTTCGAACTTCTTGACGGTGTCCGGCGCGATGTAATCGGACCAGTTGTAAACACGCAGCACCTTGTCGTTGGCCTGGACGCCCGTGGCGATTGCGCCCATTAAGGACAGTGTCAGCAGAGTCCTGCCAAACATTTTCATCGGTGAAACTCCATTCTTTTTATTCAAAAACACAAACCGGGGTGTACGTAAAACCTGTGGTGAGGGAGCTTGCTGTGGTGAGGGGATTTATCCCCGATCGGCTGCGAAGCAGTCGCCAAACCATTGCATGCGGTGTTCCTGTTACACCGCAAGTGCTTGGCTTGGGGCCGCTTCGCGACCCATCGGGGATGAATCCCCTCGCCACAGTGTTCATCGGTGTTGCTTAGGCAGTGGCGGCGCGTTGCGGTTGCTGCCACGCCTCATTCGCCGTCTGATCCATCGCTTCCTGAATCGCCTTCTTGCGGTTGGCTTCTGCCTTGCGGCCGAAGTACCAGACCAGGAAGGTCACCAGCGACACCGCCAGCAGAATCAGGCTAGCCACCGCGTTGATCTCAGGTTTCACGCCCAGGCGCACCGCCGAGAACACTTCCATCGGCAGCGTGGTCGAGCCCGGGCCGGAGACGAAGCTCGCCAGCACCAGGTCATCCAGCGACAGGGCGAACGACATCATCCCGCCCGCTGCCAGCGACGGCGCGATCATTGGAATGGTGATCAGGAAAAACACCTTGAACGGCTTGGCCCCCAGATCCATCGCGGCTTCTTCGATCGACAGATCCAGCTCCCGCAGGCGGGCGGAGACTACCACCGCCACATAGGCGGCACAAAACGTGGTGTGGGCGATCCAGATGGTGACGATGCCACGCTCCTGTGGCCAGCCGATCAGTTGCGCCATCGCCACGAACAGCAGCAACAGCGACAGACCGGTGATCACCTCAGGCATTACCAGTGGCGCCGTCACCAGACCGCCAAACAGCGTGCGACCCTTGAAGCGCGTCACTCGCGTCAGGACGAAGGCGGCGAGGGTGCCCAGTGCGACGGCGGCAATCGCGGTGTAGCAGGCGATTTCCAGCGAGCGCACCACCGAGCCCATCAGTTGCGTGTTGTCGAGCAGGCCGACGTACCACTTCACTGACCAGCCTCCCCATACCGTCACCAGTTTCGAGGCGTTGAACGAGTAGATCACCAGAATCAGCATCGGCAGATAAATGAACATCAGGCCGAAGATCAACATGAACTTGGAAAAACCGAAGCGTTTCATCCCCGTGCCTCCATCTCTTTGGCCTGGCTGCGGTTGAACAGCAGAATCGGCACAATCAGGATCAACAGCATCACCACCGCCAGCGCAGACGCCACCGGCCAGTCGCGGTTATTGAAGAACTCTTGCCACAGCACGCGACCGATCATCAGCGTCTCCGGGCCACCCAGCAGTTCCGGAATCACGAACTCGCCGACCACTGGAATGAACACCAGCATGCAACCGGCGATGATGCCGTTCTTGGCCAGCGGCACGGTGATTTTCCAGAAGTTGTTGAAGTTGCTCGAACCTAGATCCGACGCGGCTTCCAGCAGGCTGCCGTCGTGTTTCACCAGGTTGGCGTACAGCGGCAACACCATGAATGGCAGGTACGCATAGACCACGCCGATATACACCGCGGTGTTGGTGTTGAGGATCTCGATCGGGTGATCGGTGAGCCCGGTCCACATCAGAAATGCATTGAGCAGACCGTTGTTGCTGAGGATGCCCATCCACGCATACACGCGGATCAGGATCGCGGTCCAGGTCGGCATCATGATCAACAGCAGCAGGACGTTTTGCGCTTCCTTGCTCGCCTTGGTGATTGCGTAGGCCATCGGGAAACCGATCACCAGGCACATCATCGTGCTCAGCGCCGCGACCTTCAGCGAACCGAGGTAGGCCGACAGGTACAGCTCGTCTTCGCCGAGCATGGTGTAGTTGCCGATGTTGAGCATCAGCTGGAATTTCTGTTCGGCGTAGGTGTAGATCTCCGAGTACGGCGGGATCGACAGCGCAGCCTCCGAGAAGCTGATCTTCATCACCAGGAAGAACGGCAGCATGAAGAACAGGAACAGCCAGATGAACGGGATGCCGATGACGAACTTTCGCCCGCTGGGCACCAGGCGCAGGAATTGCTGATTGAAGGTTCTCATGAGCGCAGTACCACGCCGCTGTCGTCTTCCCACCACACGTAGACCTTGTCGTCCCAGGTCGGACGCGCGCCGCGGCGTTCGGCGTTGGCCATGAACGACTGGACGATCTTGCCGCCCGGCAGCTCGACGTAAAACACCGAGTGGCCGCCGAGGTAGGCGATGTCATGCACCTTGCCTTCGGACCAGTTGTAGCGGACTTCGGGTTTGATGGTGCTGACGAGCATTTTTTCCGGACGGATCGCGTAGGTGATCGACTTGTCCTGCACCGACGTGCTGACGCCGTGGCCGACGTAGATCTTCTGCTGCAGGTCCGGGCTGTGGATGATCGCGTGACCTTCAAGGTCTTCCACCACGGTGCCGTCGAAGGCGTTCACGTTACCGATGAATTCGCAGACCATTCTGCTGACCGGCGCTTCATAGATGTCCACCGGGCTGCCGATCTGGGCGATCCAGCCGAGGTGCATGATCGCGATGCGCTCGGCCATGGTCATGGCCTCTTCCTGGTCGTGGGTCACCATCACGCAGGTCACGCCGACGCGCTCGATGATCTCGACCAGTTCCAGTTGCATCTGCGAGCGCAGCTTTTTATCCAGCGCGCCCATCGGCTCGTCGAGCAGCAACAGCTTTGGACGTTTAGCGAGGGAGCGGGCAAGGGCGACGCGCTGGCGCTGACCGCCGGACAACTGATGGGGTTTGCGTTTGGCGTATTGGGTCATGTGCACCAGGCGCAGCATCTCTTCGACACGGGCATCGATTTCGCTGGCCGGCAAACGGTCCTGCTTGAGGCCGAAGGCGATGTTCTGCGCCACAGTCATGTGCGGGAACAGCGCGTAGGACTGGAACATCATGTTGATCGGCCGCTCGTAGGGCGGCATGTCGGTGATGTCCACGCCGTCGAGCAGAATCCGCCCTTCGGTCGGGCGCTCGAAACCGGCGAGCATGCGCAGCAGGGTCGATTTGCCCGAGCCGGAGCCACCGAGCAGGGCAAAGATTTCGCCCTGATGGATCTCCAGGGACACATCGTCCACTGCTGTGGTTTCGTCGAACTTCTTGGTGACACGATCGACTTTCACCAGAACCTTTTTCGGTTGCTGGTGGCCTTCAAGTGCCTTCCGGTAAGTGCTGGAGGCGTTTGCCATGTGAAACTCCCAACAGGTTTCGTTCGCTCGGCCAACGTGGCCGGGCTTAAGTGGATTGCAAGCCTGTAAGCGCATTGCCTGTCGGATCACATTCCCCTGTGGGAGCGAGCTTGCTCGCGAAGACGTCGTGTCAGCCGACATCGTTGTTACCTGACACACCGCTTTCGCGAGCAAGCTCGCTCCCACAGGGTTTTGCGTTGTCCTGACGGGCACTGCTCCTACGATCCGGCTTGGTCGGCGCCGCCGTCCTGGCTGCCTGGGTCGTACTTGTTGTTATTACGGTTTGTTGTTTTCACGGATGACGGATGCGCACACGCGCAACCGCCGACCCCGTGGGGGCAGTAAACAGTTTTGAAATCCTGGGTGGTGTCAGCGCTGGCTGCGACGCGTCGCCCGTTGCCGGCAAGCCTCACCGAATGCCTGGAAAATCTTCAGGTAGTTCGGGTTGTCCAGCACCTGCCATTCCGGGTGCCATTGCACGCCGAGGGCGAAGGTCGGGCTGTGCTCGACCGAGATCGCCTCGATCAGGCCATCCGGCGCCACCGCTTCGGCACGCAGGCCGGGCGCGAGGCGGTCGATGCCCTGACTGTGAATCGAGTTGACCTGGAACTCGCCCGGCAACGCCAGCGCTTCGAACACGCCGCCCGCCAACACGCTCACGGCATGCGCCGGTGCGTATTGCACGGCCACGTCCGGGCTGTCGGCTTCGCGGTGATCGAGCATGCCCGGCAGCTCATGCACTTTCTGGTGCAGGCTGCCGCCGAAGGCCACGTTCATTTCCTGGAAGCCACGGCAGATGCCGAGTACCGGAACGCCCGCCGCAATGGCTGCACGCAATAGAGGAAGGGTGGTGGCGTCCCGCGCCGGATCGTGATCCGTGCCGGGTTCGCTGGCCGGGCCTTGATAGTGGAAGGGTTCCACGTTCGAGGGCGAGCCGGTCAGCAACAGACCGTCGAGTTGACCGAGCAGGTCTTCGATTTCAGTCAGTTTGCCAAGGGAAGGAATGACCACCGGCAGCCCCAGCGCCGCAACGCTGACAGCGCGAACGTATTTGTCGCCGCTGATGTGATAGGGGTGCAGGCCAATCTGTTTGACGCACGCAGTAACGCCGATCAATGGCTTGAATGCCATTTTTATTCACCTCGAAGTTTGACACTTGAACGAGCTTTTCCGGAGCTTAGCCTCGTTGATTTTAATTAACAACTGCCATGTAAAAAATTCTAAACGCCGTTCATCCAATCTTCATGATTCCAGGCCTTGCGGCGCCTGCATTGGCACGTGAGTGTTAAAAAATGCCCGAAAAATAAACGCTGAGCGGCCAGGTGTTCGCTATTGACTTCACTTTGCCTTTCGGATTGACTGGCTCGGCGAAACAGCGGTGAACATAATAATTAACAGCTAAATAGGTGCATCATGTCGGTCCCTCTGCGTGCCGTTCAACTCAACGAAGCAAACGCATTCCTTAAGAAACATCCTGAGGTTTTGTACGTCGACCTTCTGATTGCAGACATGAACGGTGTGGTGCGCGGCAAGCGCATCGAGCGCACCAGTCTTCACAAGGTTTACGAGAAAGGCATCAACCTGCCGGCCTCGCTCTTCGCCCTCGACATCAATGGCTCCACGGTGGAAAGCACCGGCCTGGGCCTGGACATCGGCGACGCCGACCGCATCTGCTACCCGATCCCGGGCACCCTGAGCATCGAGCCGTGGCAGAAGCGCCCAACCGCACAGTTGCTAATGACCATGCACGAGATCGAGGGCGAGCCGTTCTTCGCCGATCCGCGTGAAGTGCTGGCCAACGTGGTGCGCAAGTTCGATGAACTGGGCCTGACCATCTGCGCCGCGTTCGAACTGGAGTTCTACCTGATCGACCAGGACAACGTGAACGGCCGTCCGCAGTCGCCACGTTCGCCGGTCTCCGGCAAGCGCCCGGTGTCGACTCAGGTGTATCTGATCGACGATCTCGACGAATACGTCGACTGCCTCCAGGACATTCTGGAAGGCGCGAAAGAGCAGGGCATTCCGGCTGACGCCATCGTCAAGGAAAGCGCCCCGGCGCAATTCGAAGTCAACCTGCATCACGTCTCCGACCCGATCAAGGCCTGCGACTACGCGGTGCTGCTCAAGCGTCTGGTGAAGAACATCGCCTACGACCACGAGATGGACACCACCTTCATGGCCAAGCCGTATCCGGGCCAGGCGGGCAATGGTCTGCACGTGCACATTTCGATCCTGGACAAAGAAGGCAACAACATCTTCGCCAGCGAGGATCCCGAGCAGAACGCCGCGCTGCGACATGCGATCGGCGGTGTGCTGGAGACCCTGCCTGCGCAAATGGCGTTCCTTTGCCCGAACGTCAACTCGTACCGCCGTTTTGGTGCGCAGTTCTACGTGCCGAACTCGCCGAGCTGGGGCATCGACAACCGCACTGTTGCAGTCCGTGTGCCAACCGGTTCGGCTGACGCCGTGCGCATCGAGCATCGCGTGGCCGGTGCCGACGCCAACCCGTACCTGCTGATGGCTTCGGTACTGGCCGGTATTCACCACGGCCTGACCAACCAGATCGAGCCGGGCGCGCCGGTTGAAGGCAACAGCTACGAGCAGAACGAACAGAGCCTGCCGAACAACCTGCGCGACGCACTGCGCGAGCTGGACGACAGCGAAGTCATGGCCAAGTACATCGACCCGATGTACATCGACGTGTTCGTCGCGTGCAAGGAAAGCGAGCTGGCCGAGTTCGAGAACTCGATCTCCGACCTAGAGTACAACTGGTATCTGCATACGGTGTGACGTTCAGAAGCCCCTCACCCTAACCCTCTCCCAGAGGGAGAGGGGACTGACCCGGGGATGCTTGGGAAATCCTGCGACCTGAACCTGCTTTACCGAATCCGTAATCGACTCGGTCATTCAGGTCGGCGCAACTCCCGAGACAACTCGGTCGGTCCCCTCTACCTCTGGGAGAGGGCTAGGGTGAGGGCAGCTATCTCAAGCCAGACACGACACCCCCAATTCCCCCTTGTCGAGCCACAACAATGACAACCACACGCAACGACTGGGAACAACGCTTCCAGTCCCTGACCATCGAATCCCGCGCCTTCATCAACGGTGAATACCGCCCGGCGATCAGCGGCGCTACCTTCGAATGCCTGAGCCCCGTCGACGGCCGTTTTCTCGCCTCCGTGGCCAGCACCGATGAAGCCGACGCCAACCTCGCCGTCGAAGTCGCGCGCCAATCGTTCAACTCCGGCGTGTGGGCCAACAAAGCCCCGGCCGAGCGCAAACGCATCCTGATCCGCTTCGCCGATCTGATCCTGCAACACCAGGAAGAACTGGCGCTGCTGGAAACCCTCGACATGGGTAAACCGATCAGCGACTCGATGAGCATCGACATCCCGGCGACCGCCAATGCGATCCGCTGGAGCGCCGAGGCCATCGACAAGATCTACGATGAAGTTGCCGCCACGCCGCACGATCAACTCGGTCTGGTGACCCGCGAGCCATCCGGCGTAGTCGCCGCGATCGTGCCGTGGAACTTCCCGCTGATCATGGCCAGCTGGAAATTCGCCCCGGCCCTGGCCGCGGGCAACTCGTTCATTCTCAAGCCTTCGGAAAAGTCGCCACTGACCGCGATCCGCATCGCCCAGCTCGCGCTGGACGCGGGCATTCCGAAAGGCGTGTTCAACGTCCTGCCGGGCTTCGGCCACACCGTCGGCAAGGCGCTCGCGCTGCACATGGACGTCGACGTGCTGGCCTTCACCGGCTCCACGGCGATTGCCAAACAACTGATGATTTATGCCGGCCAGAGCAACATGAAACGCGTCTGGCTCGAAGCCGGTGGCAAGAGCCCGAACGTGGTGTTTGCCGACGCTCCGGACTTGCGCGCGGCCGCCCAGGCTGCGGCCGGCGCCATTGCCTTTAATCAGGGCGAAGTGTGCACCGCCGGTTCGCGTTTGCTGGTCGAGCGTTCGATCCGCGAGCAATTTATTCCGCTGCTGGTGGAAGCGCTGCAAGCGTGGAAACCGGGGCACGCCCTCGACCCGGCGACCACCGTCGGTGCGGTGGTCGATCAGCGTCAACTGGACAACGTACTGCGCTACATCAGCATCGGCCGTGAGCAGGGCGCCGAGCTGATTGCCGGCGGCCAGCGCACCCTCGAAGAAACCGGCGGCACTTACATCGAGCCGACGATTTTCGACGGCGTGACCAATGCGATGACCATCGCCCGCGAAGAAATCTTTGGCCCGGTGCTGTCGCTGATCACCTTCGACACCGTTGAAGAAGCGCTGCAAATCGCCAACGACAGTATCTTCGGCCTCGCCGCCGGTGTGTGGACCAGCAACCTGAGCAAGGCGCACACCTTCGCCCGTGGCCTGCGTGCCGGCAGCGTCTGGGTCAACCAGTATGACGGCGGCGACATGACCGCACCGTTCGGCGGCTTCAAACAGTCGGGCAACGGTCGCGACAAATCGCTGCACGCGTTCGACAAGTACACCGAGCTGAAAGCGACCTGGATCAAGCTCTGATTTTCTACAGCGGTGGTCGCCCTTGATGGGCGACCCTCGGAGAACAATAAAATGAAGCAACAACACGTCAACAGCTACTACGCCGCCACGCGCAACGAAGTCATCGACTTCCCGACCCTTGAAGAGTCGGTCGAGTGCGACGTCTGCATCATCGGCGCCGGTTACACCGGCCTGTCCTCGGCGCTGTTCCTCACCGAGGCCGGCTACAAAGTCACGGTGCTGGAAGCGGCGAAAGTCGGCTACGGCGCCAGTGGCCGCAATGGCGGGCAACTGGTCAACTCCTACAGTCGCGACGTCGATGTGATCGAAGAGCGCTACGGTGACAAGACCGCAGAAATCCTCGGCAGCATGATCTTCGAAGGCGCCGACATCATCCGTTCGCGGATCAAGGACTACGACATCAAGTGCGACTATCGCCCGGGCGGTATCTTCGCAGCGATGAACAAGAAACAGCTCAACGGCCTGGCCGAGCAGAAGCGCAGTTGGGAACGTTACGGCAACAAGAACCTGAAGATGCTCGATGCCGCTGACATCCGTCGCGAAATCGGCTCCGACGCCTACGTTGGCGGCCTGCTGGACCTGCAGGGCGGCCACGTTCACCCGCTGAACCTCGCTCTCGGTGAAGCCGCAGCCATCGTGCGTCTGGGCGGCAAAATCTACGAGCAGTCGGCTGCCGTGGAAATCAAATACGGCGAGCCGAACGTCGTGCGCACCGCCAAAGGCCAGGTGCGCGCCAAGTACCTGCTGATCGCCGGCAACGCCTATCTGCCGCAAGGTCTGGACAACCGCGTGACCGCGAAAAGCATGCCCTGCGGCTCGCAGATTGTCGTCACCGAGCCACTGACCGAGAAGCAGGCGCGCAGCCTGATTACCAACAACTATTGCGTCGAAGACTGCAACTACCTGCTGGATTACTACCGCCTGACGGCCGATAACCGTCTGCTGTACGGCGGCGGCGTGGTTTACGGCGCGCGCGAGCCGGATGACATCGAACAACTGATCCGGCCGAAGATCCTCAAGACCTTCCCGCAGCTCAAGGACGTGAAAATCGACTACCGCTGGACCGGCAACTTCCTGCTGACCATGTCACGCATGCCGCAATTCGGCCGCATCGAGAAAAACGCCTACTACATGCAAGGCTACAGCGGCCACGGCGTCACTTGCTCGCACCTGGCCGGCAAACTGATTTCGGAAATGATCCGTGGCGACGCCGAACGCTTCGACGCCTTCGCCTCACTCCCGCACATGCCAATGATCGGCGGCCGCACCTTCTCCGCCCCGTTGACCGCCCTCGGCGCCGTCTACTACTCGCTGCGCGACCGCTTCGGCATCTAAGTTACCTCCCCGGCGGCGGTCCCAAGACCCCGCCGGTTTTTTAATGCTGTAGCAACACCGCCGATGGCGGCCTGACAACCGCTACCCAGCCAAATGACACAAAACAGATCCAACTGTGGGAGCGGGCTTGCTCGCGAAGGGGCCAGTTCAGCCAACGCACATGTCGTCTGACACAGCGCTTTCGCGAGCAGGCTCGCTCCCACAGTGACTGTATTACCAAGGCCAGAAGGACTTTTATCCCACCGTCCATCGAACCTGCTGAGCAACACCGGCAAACGTGATTTAATAGCCGCCTTTCACGGTTCCGGGACACGGGAGCAACGTGATCCGCGCGCCTTGCGCGGCACCCGCCACCCACCCCCATTACCCTTAAGTACTACTCACATAAGGCTGTCATGGATACGGGTTCTCGACTCAAACTAGTACGCGAAAGCTACAAACTCTCCCAGCGCGAGCTGGCCCGGCGTAGCGGCGTGACCAATGCCACCATCTCCCTGATCGAACAGAATCGCGTCAGCCCCTCCGTCAGCTCCCTGAAAAAGCTGCTCGAAGGCATCCCGATGTCCCTGGCCGACTTCTTCACCTTCGACCAGCCCCCGCGCGAACACCAATACGTCTTCCGCGCCAACGAACAACCCGACCTCGGCCGCCACGGCCTGCGCCTGCTGCTGATCGGCGCCTCGGTGCCAAGTCGCCAGATGCGCCTGCTGCGCGAGCAATACGCCCCGGGCGCGAGCTCCGGGGAAGAGCCGATCGTGCATGCGGAAGGTGAGGAGTGTGGGCTTGTTACGCGCGGCACTGTTGAGTTGACCGTGGATGGACAGGTGAGCGTGTTGAGTGCGGGGGATGGGTATTATTTTCCGACGACGCTGCCGCATAAGTTCCGGAATATTGGAGCGGATGAGGCTGAGATTATTAGTGCGAATACGCCGGCGAATTTTTGAAATTCAAATTTCAGTTGTATCTCACTGACTTGACGATATAAAAAAGCCACAGAAGTGTGGCTTTTTTACGAATGCATCACCATCTCTCATCGATTCAGTGTCGCATTGGGTGGCGCTACAAGGTTGTTAGTGCGGTATCTTTTACTGTGACATTTTTAAAGTTGAGCAGATTGTGGGCTGTCGGCATGTCGGTGTGACATTGTCCAGGGGTTGGAAATGATTGGGCCGGTTAGGAGGTGAGTATGTCTAAGTCGCAAATTGAGCTTGAGTTAATTGATGTACTTTCACGTTATAAGAAAAGCATAATTTCCGAAGCAGGGAAGGCGTGGGCAAATTGTAATTTTTTGCTCAGTGAGCCGAAGTTGGTGAAAAGCTTTGCGATGGAGAGCGGTAAAGGTGTTCATTATCTCAACTCTGTTTTGGCTGGAAATTTTAATTCCTCTCAGCAACGATTTGTTCTGAAATTTGCTGCCGTTTACACTCACCAACGACCATATGTTAAACGCCGGCGTACAAATATCCTTGCGCGTAAAGGTTCAAATGGCAGTGAGCGGTGTGAACTAGCTGATTTGGGATTTCTTTCTGTTTTTGTTGATTCTAATAAAAAAGTTATTACGTCTCGTGCAAGCTTTTTTCAAGCTAAAAAAGACGAGAGTATTGATAACAAAAACCCAGCAGTGGCTGTACGATTTTGATGATGGTTTTGAATATCAATATTCGTCTTTTTGGGAGTTGACGGATTGCGGATCTGCGAGTCGAAAATTTCCAGATTGGAGTGAAGGGCGTTCAAACGCATTTCAGTATTTGATTCTTCTAGATAAAAGCAACATAAAGGTGCGACTAAGCCCTTGGAGTATTGATCACTCTCACAGTTTTGGTTTCTTTTTTTATCGTCTCTTAACTATGGGAGATGGAGTTCCTTATCTGCCAGGCAAAAGTAAGGATGGAGGTTGGTCATCTATAGTTAATGATATTTTACGCATGGGGAACGGTCATATGGCCGGGAAAGATCGAGGAAGTATAGATTTGGATAAGGTTGTTGACTATTTTAATAACTTTAGAAGTCATGATCGATATTTCTACGAAGCAACAGGAGGGGAGGAAGGCTTTCCGATGATTTTTGCAATCGTACAGGATACTTTATTGGATCGCGGTGATTGAGTTTTAATATTTTCTATTTTTTTGGTAAGTGAAAAAGGTGACAGATTTATTTAAAGAAGAAAGGTGACAGATTTATTTTATGAATCTGTCACCCTCAAATATTCTAGCCAAAAATATCAAGCCCTCGTTGCTCTATCACTCGAAACACATCACTCACGTCCTGAACCAAAATTTTGGCGATGGTGGTGACTGTGTTGATGTCTTGTTCGGCGTGGTCGGGGAGGTGGACACATGCCATGAGGTCAAGGTATTTGAGCACTGCGTTCAATCGTTCGCTGGCGCAAGCATTTAGGTCGCGCAGCGGAGCTTCGGCATCAATGAACAGAACGGGCTGCTCAGTGGCGGGATGGGACATGTTCGCATATTGGCGGAGCGGTTTATCCATCGGCATAAGTAAAGCTTCCTCGTATCCGTGAGAAGAGCTACTGCCATTCGCTGCGAGTCGAAGGGAGGTAGCCATGTGCGGGTTCGCAGACCGAGGATACGAGGAACCCGGCAGACCCGAAGATCTCCCACACACAGCCACCATTGCGCGGTTGTCGGACGCGATTGCGACCGCCACCATTTTGGGGGCGTCAGGTTACTACACGTATCGTCAGGGCTGCGAAACCCTATCGCCGAATTTGTTCAGCGACAGACCCATTCTAGGCACCGCTCTCCACTGCCGCAATTAGCCTGTAGGACGTGAAATCACCACTCGTGGCAAGAGAGTTCGCTCCCGGTCGGCGGCGTAGCCGGCGTAAATCAAGGGCTGCGGAGTGTCAGGGAAAAATGACTTGCCAGGTTTCGGCCCGCTTCGCATCCCCGCAAGAACAAGCTCCCTCACCACGCGGAGTGATTTCCTACAGCGTTCTCAGATCAAAAAAATCATCACACATACCAGCCCCGGAACTTTCCTCAAAACCGATGTCAATTTGATGGCGTGTCGCGACGCTCATTCATCGGCTCAAGCAGTGCCAGGCTGTTTCCTGGTCGACCAAGGAAGTGTGTGATGAGACTAGTGCTTGCGATGTTGTTGATGTTCAGCGGATACACGTTTGCCGGGTGCGCCAGCATCAGTGACAGTGATCAGCGGGCCTATTGCGAAGCCAGAGAAAAGGGCAGCAGTTGTTCGTACATCCACGACTCGGATTTGCGTTCGGCCTGTGATGCTGAAGTGAACGGCAGATCCTGCTCGTACATCGCCGACAGTGACCAACGTGACTACTGCAACGCCAAGAAGAACGGCAGCAGTTGCGCGTCCATCCATAACTCGGATCTGCGTGCGGCGTGCGAGGCGGAGCAGAAGGGCTATTCCTGTTCATACATCAGCGACAGTGACCAGCGCGCTCTGTGCAATGCCAAGCAGAGTGGCAGCAGTTGCTCGTACATCAGCAATTCCGATCTACGCAACGAGTGCGAAGCCATGAAGCGTTGATTTGATGGCGTGTCGCGAGGCTCATTTAAATCGGATCAAACAGTGCCAGTCTGCTGACTGGAATACCAAGGAAGCGTGTGATGAAGAAAGTACTGGCGATGTTGTTGATGTTTGCCTTCGACGGCCATGCCTTTGCTAGCTGCATGAACATCAACGATCCGGATCAGCGCAGATATTGCGAGGCCAAGTCCGGCAGTGGCAGCTGCAACGACACCAACAATACGGACCTGCGCAGGATGTGCGATGCGGAAAAAGGCAGTGGTAGTTGCAACTCGATCAATGACGGGGATCAACGTCGTTACTGTGAGGCCAAAACACGTGGCGGCAGTTGCAACAGCATCAACGATACTACTCTGCGCAGGATGTGCGATGCAGAAACAGGAGGCGGTAGCTGCAACTCGATCAATGACACGGATCAGCGTCTTTTCTGTGAGGCCAAAACCCGTGGTGGCAGTTGCAACAGTATCGGCAGCCAGGATCTGCGCAATCAATGCGAAGCCATGAAGCGTTGATTGAGTGTGATTGCGTCAACCAGTGCCAGTCTGTTTACTGGTAAGCCAAGGAAGCGTGTGATGAAGAAAATACTTGCGATGCTGTTGATGTTTGCCTTCGCCGGCCATGCCTCTGCTGGCTGTATGGGCATCAACGATCAGGATCAGCGCAGATATTGCGAAGCCAAGTCCGGTAGCGGCAGTTGCAACGGTATCAACAATCAGGATTTGCGCAGGATGTGTGAGGCGAAAACCGGAAGTGGCAGTTGCAACGGGATCAATGATTCGGACCAGCGTCGTTACTGCGAGGCCAAGACCAACGGGGGCACTTGCAACGGCATCGGTAGTCAGGATCTGCGCAGAATGTGTGAGGCGGAAACAGGCGGTAGCACCTGCAATGGCATCGGCGATTCTGATCAGCGCCGACTCTGTGAAGCCAAGACCAACGGGGGCACTTGCAACGGTATCAGCAGCGAGGACCTGCGCCGTCAGTGCGAAGCCATGAGACGTTGATCCTTCGGCCTGATCCAAACGTAAAAAGGGACACCCAACGGTGTCCCTTTTTTGTAGGCGAAACGTTCGGTTCACTCGTCGCCGTACATTAACTCAAGTCTTTCAATCCACTCACTAGTTGCGTGAAATTTGTAATAGTACGACTGTTTTTCAGCTTCACTCAGTTGAGTAAAAAAACTGAAAAAGTAGTTGTTATCGTAATATTCTTGAGCACCTTGCATGCTCCCTCCCCACCAAGAAGGCTCGTAGCCTTGAAAAGCAAACCATGGCGGAGGGACCGCAAATTTTTTGCGGTTAAGCATCGTTAGAAAGTCAAGGCTGTTCGTTATCAAACGAATCGTGACGGAGTTGAATTCTCTAGTGGATGCAAAATATATCAGTCGGTCGCCGGCGAACGCACTTTCGTACTGAAATACCGGAAGGTTGTTGAGGGTTCTTTCAGCTTTTTTTCTGAAGTGAGATTCAACGAGCAATTCAAATTCAACTAAATCTTTTGGTTCGATTAGGAGCTGCGAAAAAAATGCGCAGATATCAGCGCTTTCCAGTGAAGTAGTGGGAGGCTGAGGGGGTAGGTTGGTATGAGCTAAAGGACGAGAAAATAAACTTTTAAGCTCCTGTTTGCTATAGCCAGCAATTTGCTCTTGGCTAGGTTCTGGTTTTACAAGTGCAATTATTTTTTTGATCAAGCTCATGCTGCTCTCACTCTTGCATATATTCAGTTAGCCAAGTAGAACCTAAATACCCGGCTGTGCCAAATATAATACCTCCGATAGCGCCGCTGACAATTGCACCAGGGCCTGTCTCGATTCCTACTGCTGCTCCGGCCACCACGCCAATCCTGGCACCAGCTATTGCCGCACCCCAGCCACCAGCCTGTTTGACAACCTCAACAGATATAGGCTTGATGCTGTTTTGTTTAATTGATTCTTCAGTCGCGACTTTCAGATCGTATGCAGTAAACGCAATCCCGAACACCCGTACAACTCTTGCACCTTTTATAAAGGCACTTGTTACTTTGTGGGAGGTAGGCGTAAAAATGGCGTTCGCTGGAATCTTATCCGCTTGAACCAATACTTCTTTGTCGATGTTCTTTACCCAGTCAGCAATTTCATCAATTTTTACTACATTTTTGGGTGCGTGTTTTTTGTAGTCTTCAAGTGCTTTTAGGATTTCTTCAGTTGATACTAGCTTTGAGCCTGCTGCTTTAGCTTTTTCAATGTCAATGTATACAGTTTTTCCTTCGAATCTTGGTGAGCCATTCGGGAACTCTGAGCTCGTGGAAATATAACCTGAAGGGTACTTTCGGCTACTGTAGACATGCTGGGCAACCGTAGCGCCAGAATCCGGTGCCACAGAGCGCATGCCGTATTTTTCTGGCCAGACCTCGTTTTTTATCTGAAGCTCAGAGAGGTTTTTTGCTATTAAATGAGGATTGTCGGGCGAAGAGTAAATTTTTCTGACTAGAAATCCGTCCTTTCCGATTTCATCCACGACAACAAATAAATGAATATTCGCAGGCATCAAGTAGCCGGGGACGTTGCTAACGGAGTTCGCCTGCTTGTTTGTTGGTACTTTGCACGAAAACTCCGTCATGCATCCTCCCACTTTTCCAGCGCGGCTACACCGGTTGTAACTTCAAGAGTTTCTTGCTTGCTTGTTGCGATACGAGGTGTGTGCCCAGATTCATCGGAGAAGCCTGTATAAACCCTGCCTGCTTCGTCTTTGATGTGGTACGGAACATTGGCGAGGGGTTGGCCGTCACTCCCGACGATGCAAAACTTTTCGTCAAATTTCATGGCCCAGAGAGGCATGGCTGATGGAGGGACGAATTCTGCGGGCGTGTGCGAATTTCCGATAATTACAGTTGATGAGCCGGCGATTACTTTATTGCCGTGGCCTCCGACACTTCCCACGGTTGCGGCAGGCAGGCCGTTGATAAGCACGGTGGAAGCGACGTCTCCCACGATAGGGCTGCCACAAGCGCTCTGATCGTTCTGTCTGGCAGCAGGTAAGCCATCAAAAAAAACGTCGGGTGAACCGGCGGCAATTGGATTGACTCCATGTCCAGGTAGTGGACAGGAGGTCGGATCAGTAATTCGGGCAGCAGGTTTTCCTGACACGGCGGACATCCTTGTTAATACGCGGTTTTGGAAATGTTACACAAAAGAGTGTGGTTTGGACCATTTCACTTGTCCCCCCACAACTCATCACCAAAGGTTCCCCCCATCCACACCACGTCGTAGACTGCGAAACAAGTTGTAACGCCTCTCCCACGGACGGAACCGCGCATGATTCAGATCGGCAGCCGCAACAACGCCCCCACGCCGCAGCACAAAACCCAGGATATCTACATCTTCAGCATCGACCTGTCCCGACCGGCGACGCCGTTCTGTTTCGAGCAGTCGATCGGCGGCGGGCATGTGGAGCAGGGTGGTGCGCGGTGGCTGGCTCTGGATGAGCTGGATGGCTGGCCCGGTGAATGGCGTGAGCATTTGAAGAAGGCCGGTTGTGCCTGGGTGGCCGAGTTGCTGAATGCTCATCCGAGGGAAAGTCAGGCTGATCTGGTCTCGCTGATTCTCCGGCGCTACGCCGAGCCGGTGCAGCCAGCCGGGCGTTTGCAGGCGATTGGGCGTTGGTTCAAGCGCCACTTCTATATTGGCGGCCGGTACGGCGTCTGACCCGAGGAAACTTTCATGACCCAGACTCTGGAACGTGCCATCGCGATTGCTGCCACGGCCCACGCGGGGCAGGTGGACAAGGGCGGTGCGCCGTACATTTTGCATCCGCTGAAGGTCATGTTGCGCATGAACAGCCTGGAAGAACGCATCGTCGCGGTACTGCACGATGTGGTCGAGGATTGCGGCATCAGCCTGGATGATTTGCGCAAGGAAGGCTTCAGCGAAGAAGTCTTGTCAGCCATCGAATCGGTCACCAAGGTGCCGGGCGAATCCTATGAGGACTTCGTCGAGCGCGCGGCGCAGAACCCGATCGGGCGGGTGGTGAAGCTGGCGGATCTGGAAGAAAACAGCGACCTGTCGCGGATTGCCTCGCCGAGTTGGGAGGATCTGGAGCGGGTCGAAAAATATCGGCGGGCGATTGGACGGTTGCGCGCCTGATCGCGTTTTGAATCAAATAATCATGGATGAAGAGAGCGGCAGATGGCACGAATTGATTTGAATGTCCCTTTCGCTGAAAAGGATCAAGCCAAACTTCTTGGTGCACGTTGGGATCCTCAAGTGAAGACCTGGTATGTGCCAGAAGGTACGAGCGCGGAGGCTTTTGCGCGTTGGGTGCCACAGTTGACTGCGTTTGGTTTGGAGCATGAGCCGGAATTCCATGTGCGCTCACCGTATTATTTCATCTTGCAGTCGGCTACAGAATGTTGGAAATGCTACTGCCTGACTCGTGTTTTCTCATTCAGGCTTCCAGAAGAACACGAGCAGTTCGAGTTTGCCGAAGAGGACGAAGAAACCGACTTCTCACTGGAACGCGGACTTGGCTACTGGGTATGCGATGGATTCCGGGCTGGATTGTCCGATGTGCTCACCTTGTCGCCTTCAGTCATCAAACAGCTTCGTACCTATACCACTCGCTATCAGCCTGACTACAGCCAAAAGGCGGGAATGGTTTATTACATGAATCACTGCGAACACTGTTCTGCAAAACTGGGTGATTTCTACATGCACAGCGAGCCTGGAGGTGCGTTTTTCCCAATGTCTCCAGATGCAGCAAGTGCGATGACCTTGCACTTGGTCAGGGAACGGTTCGATGGCAACGGCAGCCTGGGATGGTCCACCGAAGACTTCGTAGATTTCATGCAACTCAAAAGCTGTTGACTGCGCGCGTATTGCTCGTACGGCAGTGACCTGCCTTTCTGGTGTAAGGCACTGCATTAGAAAACGAATCACGATTGCGTCTTTTCGACTATTGGAGAGTTGATGAAATCCATTCTGTGTTTGTTGATTGCTGCCGGATTCGGTGCGCTGTTGCAGTTCGAAGGTGTGCCCCACGGTTTGCTGTTGGGCTCGATCCTCGTCACGGCACTTGCTGCCACTCGATTCGGTTTCGCACCCAAGACCCCCTATGGCTTGGGTTACATCCAGGTCACCCTGGGCATCGCCACCGGGTTGATGTTCGAAGCCTGGGACAGCGCGACCGTCTCGACGATGTTGCCAAGTCTTGGCCTGTTGCTGCTGTGCCTCACAGTACAAGTGGCGCTGTCCGCCTTGTGGCTGGCGCGCGGGGCAGGGTGGAATCGTACCGATGCCTTGCTGGCGGTGTATCCGGGAGCGCTGGCGGCGGTGTTTGATTTGCTGGAATCGCATCAAGCGTCGAGCAAGGTCATCATCGTGCACCTGATGCGTTTGCTGCTGATCACGGTGCTGGTGAGTTTGCTGATTCCCGGTCAGGCACCGGTCGCGGTGGCCGAGGTCGATCCGCTGTCCACGGGCATGGCGTTGACCGTGTTCTCGTTGATCATTTCGAGCGTGGTGGTCGGGCGATTGCTGCTGGCGGTTGGTGTGCCGGCGCCGTTCATGTTGACGGCGATTATCCTGACGGCCGTGTTCCTGAAATCGGGATGGCTGCACGGTTTTCACATGCCGGACTGGAGCCTGAATCTGGCGGCGCTGATTCTCGGCGTGCGGATCGGCTCACGTTTTCAGGGCCTTGGCCTGGCGGAACTGGCTCGTCATGGCCGCACGGCGTTGGTGTCGGTGGGTTTGATGATTCTGGTCGCGGCGGGGTTCGCCGAAGTGGCGGCGCGGTTGCTGGGCAGTGATGCGTTGTCGCTGTGGCTGGCGTATATGCCGGGGGCCATTGAGACCATTGCCATCGTTGCGTTTGGTGGCGGGTTGAACGTGGTGTTTATCCTGACTCACCATCTGGTACGGATGGTGGTGTTGCACTTTGCGCCGGCGTTGTTGGTGCAGGTGCGGCGCAGTCGAGAGAGTGCATGATTTTGCCGGCACAATATTCCGAAGTTAAAGCGCGAGTGTCGATATTGAAAGCAGCGTGCAACATCGGTTTCTATTTATCGGGCAATCCTTTGTCGGGATCCTAAAAGCTAAATCTCAAGGAGGACTGATGTACAGTAATACGGCAGCTAGTTATACCCCGGATTTTCAAGTTATACGATTCAAATCGATTTTTCAGCCCTTTTCTGATCCGGATGATCTGAAGGGTTTTGAAACACCACATCAGATGGGGTTTTTTATTCATGAATGGATTCATTTTCTACATAATGTGTCGACGATTCATGGGGTCGGTGCTTATGGTCACGCGGCGATTCTTTGGTCTAATGTCAGGACCAATATTTATGGCGTTGAATTTGAGTATGATGAGGCGCAGAAGTTTTCGAATAATCTCGATATACAAAAACAGTTCAAGCATAGGCTTTATATCAGGAAGGCAAAAAATAACAATTTGCCTGTTGGTTTGATGCCTGCGGATGTCAGGTTTTTAACAGTCGATGAGCGCGTCAGCTTTATTGATGGAGATCCGATGTATAAGTGTACGGATCTGGTGTGTAAGGTCGAAATCGGAGGGGCGGATGAACAGTTGGTTGAAAATGTCACGATTGGCTGTCATGAGATTGTTGAATCAGTCGCCTTCATGCTGGAGGATAAGTACCTTTCATTAAAAAAGGAAGTGCCGTTACCTGCATCGGTAGATCCGTATCACTTGGTAAAAAAATTGGCCTCATCTGTGTGTCCCGATGTACCAATCGATACAGTGTTGAAATGTGCGCTTCTATCTTTGCAGCATCTGGATCCTCCAGCTCTTTTGATTGGTTTTTTAAAAGGGGCTCAGGAAAATATTGAAAAAGGCATTGACCCTGCCGAAAAACTCACTGAGGCAGCCAGAAAATACCTTTCCGGCAATCTACAAGCGATGTCGGATACTTTTGATCTGGTTGAGAGTTTGTGCGTGGTCGACGAGCCTATGGCGCGGGCTATAAAGTATACGGTTAGAAAAATGCGAAATAACTACAAGCATCGTATTTCGGAGCCGTTCTTTGAAATTGATTTGATTGAGGCGTTTGCAAGCGACGGTGAAAGCGCTCTGTTCTTGGCGATTGAGAAGTTTGGCGTCGGCTACTTGATTCAGGAAAGGGCAGGTGATGACGATGAGCCGATGAGAGATCTTATGTATGATATTTCTATTGAAGATCTGGCTGATTCGGACCTGTCAATTGGCCGGAGAATTGCTCAGGCGGCTTTTACATATGTATTTCAGTTTTTCAGAAACGATCCGGACCGTCTTACTGAACCAACTCAGTTGGAGTGTCCCTTTTACAAATGCTGCAATGCCAAATTCAGACAGACCCACTCAAACGCTTGTAAAACTACACCGTGGATTACGCAGGATTTAAGCCTGGACGAAATATGTTTTTTTGGTCGCGCGGTATTGAATACAAAAGGAAGGGCAGCGTAGAAGCGTGTACTCCACAACCATCCAGTCTCTGTTCCGGTTTTTCACCCTTATGGGTAAAACGAGCCTCATCTGGTTTCCCGTCCGATACACAAAGAACTGCGAGCTTGATCATGTGCTGGTGTCGTCGGGGGGAGCGCGGAGTGATGGACAGTGCACTGGGGGAAGCGGGGCTGAACAGGAAAGTCACGCTGCCGGTCCTGCACTTTCTGCTGCTGTCGGTGCTGGCGAGTACCGACCGTTCAGCGTTGCAAGTGGTCGAGCCGCCGCTGGCGGTGCCGGGTTACGAGATGGCGATGCTCTGGGCCGAGCGCTCGCTTCGTGATCCGGCTCACAAATGGTTTCGCGAACACCTGGCGGCCTCCGTGTGAATCACGCATGCCCCAGCGCAATCGCAAACGACACGACGATCATGCACGCAAACGCAAAATTGAGATTCATCAGCTGTTCATCCTGAGCCTTTTTAAAGTGAGGCCATTCTGAACAGGGCGAATGCAAAGAAAAAATTCGGCATGTTGATTCCAATGATCGAAACAATTGATACCCGCCGGTTTGTGTTTGCCCAAGGCTTTCGCTAGTCTCGGCAAAACCTGCAACTACAAGCATAAACAGGCAAAACCATGCACGATCATTCGGTCACCGAACTGCCTTCCCTGCGCCGGCAGAAAATCCTCCTGATCCTCGAACGCGACGGCAAGGTCATGGCCTCCGAGTTGAGCCAGCACTTCGCTGTGTCCGAAGACACCATCCGCCGCGACTTGGCCGAACTGGACCACGCCGGACTGGTGCAGCGCGTGCATGGCGGGGCGTTGCCGAGGCCCAAGGACAGCGGAAAGGATTACTTCACCCGTCTGGAGGAGAGCGATGAGGTGAAAGTGCGGCTGGCGCAGTTGGCAGCGCAAAAGGTCGAGGACGGGCAGATTGTGCTGTTCGATTCCGGTTCGACCGCGTTGCAGGTGGCGCGCTCGTTGCGCGCGGATATCCAGATCACTGCGGTGACCGCCGCGCCGATGACGGCGATTGCCTTGTCCGAATACAAGGGGGTGAAAGTGATTCTGGCCGGGGGACAACTGAACCCGCGCACGATGTCGGCCAGTGGGCACGAGGCGGTGCGCATGCTGGCCGGGATCAAGGCGGATCTGGCGTTTACCGGCGTCTGTGCGATTCACCCGGAGGTGGGCATCACCTCGCTGCATTTTGATGAAGTGCCGGTGAAGCAGGCGCTGCTCGACAGCGCGGCGCGGGTGATTGCGGTGACCACCGCGGATAAATTGGGCGCGGTGGAGCCGTTTGTGGTGGCTTCGTGTACGCGCCTGCATACGCTGATAACCGAGCGGCACCTGGCGTCGGGGAGTGTCGAGGATTATCGGCGATTGGGGATTGTGGTGGAGCAGTTGCCTGATTGAGATTTGTAGTGAGGCTGCTGGCGCCTTCGCGAGCAAGCCCGCTCCCACATTTGGAATGTATTTCAATTTGGGAGCAGATGCCTGATTGAGATTTGTGTGAGGCTGATGGCATCATCGCGAGCAGGCTCACTCCTACAGTTGGAACGCGTTTCCCTTGTAGGAGTGAGCCTGCTCGCGAAAGGGCCAGTGCGATCAACGCAACTTTTCAAGCATCTGGTAATACCACATCCCCGCCGCCAGCAGCGGATTGCCCAGCAAATCCCCCATCGGCACCCGAATATGCTGGCACTGCGCAAAGGTGTCGAACTGTTCCATCTGCCCGGTGATCGCGCGGCTCATGATTTCGCCCATGATGTGCGTCGTCGCGATGCCGTGTCCCGAGTAGCCCTGGCAATACCAGACGTTGTCCGAGAGCTTGCCCAGTTGCGGGATGCGGTTGATCACGATGCCCATCGCGCAGCTCCACTGGTAGTCGATCTGCACCCCTTTTAGCGCCGGGAAGGTCTGCTCGATGCACGGGCGCAGTTCGGCGGCGATGTCCCGTGAATCCTTGCCGCTGTAGTTGGCGCCGCCGCCGAACAGCAGGCGCCCGTCGGCCGTGAGGCGGTAGTAGTCGAGGACGAAACGGCAGTCGTACACCGCGAGGTCTTCGGGGTTGATCTGCCGCGCCAGATCACCCAGCGGCGCGGTGGTGACGATGCCGCCCATGGCCGGGAAAATCTTGCCCTTGAGCTGGCCCGGTTCGAGCTTGTGATAGACGTCGCCGGCGAGCATCACTTGATTGGCATCGATCTGGCCGTGGGCGGTGCGCACGCCTGGCGTCTTGCCGTGAATGATTTCCAGCACCTCACTGTTCTCGAAGATCAAGGCACCTAGACTTTCCGCCGCCCGCGCTTCGCCTATGCACAGGTTGAGCGGGTGCAGGTGCATGTTGCGGGTGTTCTTGATAGCGCCGTGGTAGAGGTCGCTTTGCAGCAAGTCGCGCACTTGGCTGCGGTCGAGCAGGCTGACCTCGTCTCCGAGGCCGCGACGCACGGCTTCCTCGTAATCATTGCGCAAACCGTCCATGTGGCTCGGCTTGTAAGCAGCGTGCAGATGACCGTGCTTGAGATCGCACTGAATGCCGTATTTCGCCACGCGCTGCCGGATGATTTCATGCCCGCGCCAGCGCAGGTGCCAGATGAAATCGTCGACTTCATCACCGAGTTTCGGGCGCATCTGTTTACGCATCGCACCGTCGCCGGAGAGGCTGCCGGTGACTTGGCCACCATTGCGTCCGGTGGCGCCCCAGCCGATCTTGTGGCTTTCGACGATGGCGACTTTCAGGCCTTTTTCGGCGAGTTCGACGGCGGTGGCGACGCCGGTGAAACCGCCGCCGATGATCACCACATCGACCTGATGCCGGCCCTGCAGGGTCGGGTAGTCGGTGTCCTGGTTGAGGGTGGCGGTGTAGTAGGAATTGCAGCGTTGGGTCATGTCAGTGTCCACACAAAATTCGGGAGTCAGGGTGCAATCCCCTGTGGGAGCGGGCTTGCTCGCGAATGCGGTGGGTCAGTCACTGAAATATTGAATGTGACGACGCCTTCGCGAGCAAGCCCGCTCCTACAGGGGGGATTGATGCTGTGGCTTCAGGCTTCGGTCAGGTACCAACGCCAATCCTGCTCACCCACCTCGGCCATGAACTGCCGGTACTCGGCACGCTTCACCGCCAGATACACCCCGAGAAATTCCTGCCCCAGGGCATCCCGTGCCCACGCAGAATTCTCCAGCGCCTGCAGCGAAGTCAGCCAGTCGGTCGGCAGCAATTCCTTGGCTTGCGCATAGCCGTTGCCCTCGACCGGCGCCCCCGGATCAAGACTTTCGCGAATGCCACGATGGATCCCGGCGAGGATCGCGGCCGCCGCCAGATACGGGTTGGCGTCGGCGCCGCAGATGCGGTGTTCGATGTGCCGGGTGTTGGCCGGCCCGCCCGGCACGCGCAGGCTGACGGTGCGGTTGTCGACGCCCCAGGTCGGCGCCAATGGCGCGTAGCTGTTGGCCTGGAAGCGCCGGTAGGAGTTGGCATTGGGGCAGAACAGCAGCAGCGAATCGAGCAGCGAGGCGAGCATGCCGCCAATCGCGGTGCGCAGCAGCGGCGTACCGGCCGGGTCCTCGGAAGCAAACAGATTGCGCCCTTCGGCATCGGCGAGGCTGACGTGCATGTGCATGCCGGTACCGGCCAGATCATCGAACGGCTTGGCCATGAACGTCGCCCGCATGCCGTGCTTGTGCGCCACCGCTTTGACCAGGCGTTTGTAGCGCACCGCCTGATCCATCGCGAGCAACGCGTCGCCGTGTTCGAGGGTGATTTCCACCTGGCCCGGGGCGTATTCCGAGATCGCCGTGCGCGCCGGAATGCCGTGCAGTTTGCAGGCGTCGTAGAGGTCGGCGAGGAACGGTTCGATCTGCTCCAGTTCACGCAAACCGTAGACCTGGGTGTGTCGCGGTCGGCCACCGTCGGCGTCCAGCGCCGGTTGCGGGCGACCGTTGTGATCGCGTTTGGCGTCGAGCAGATAGAACTCCAGCTCGCACGCCATCACCGGGTGAAAACCCTCGGCCTTGAGGCCGTCGATCACCTTGATCAGTAGATGACGCGGGTCGGCGATGCTCGCCGGCATTCCCTCGCTCGGGTGCATGCTGACCTGCACCGCTGCGGTCGGAATCTGCCGCCACGGCAGGCGCACCAGACTGCCTTCGAGCGGGTAGGCGCGGCAGTCGATGTCGCCGACGTCCCACACCAGCCCGGAGTTTTCCACGTCTTCGCCCTGCACAGTCAGGCCGAGAATGGTGCTGGGCAGCGGGCGTCCGCTTTCGTATACGGCGAGCAGTTCCTCGCGGTGCAACAACTTTCCCCGTGGCACGCCGTTGGCGTCGAGGATGAACAACTCGATCATGTCGATATCGGGATTCTGTTCAAGGAACAGGCGTGCGTCTTCGGTGGCTGCGAATTTCATGGTCAATCACTCACGATGGCGCCGCATGGGCGCGCAGGATCGGGCCGGACACGACGCGGTAAATAGGCGTGGGTGTCCTGGCAGGGATATCAAAAAGAAAAAAGTATTTCGCTAATGCCCGGCAGTCGGAAGTGACACTGAAACTGTGGTGAGGGGATTTATCCCCGACGGCGCGCGTAGCGGGCCAAAAAGATAGGGACTGCTGCGCAGTCCATCGGGGATGAATCCCCTCACCACAATGGATCTTTACTGACTGACAGAAATCAGCAGGCGATATC
Organism: Pseudomonas sp. MWU12-3103b; assembly: GCF_023100615.1. Taxonomy (NCBI): domain Bacteria; kingdom Pseudomonadati; phylum Pseudomonadota; class Gammaproteobacteria; order Pseudomonadales; family Pseudomonadaceae; genus Pseudomonas; species Pseudomonas sp. MWU12-3103b. The sequence continues at coordinate 90,706 of NZ_JALMEY010000015.1, read as the reverse complement.
CGGCGGGCGTGCGGAGTGACGCAGCTTGGAACGGCGCAGGGCCATGGGGAGATTGACGATGCGATTCATGCGCGGCCCCTGTGACAGAGGGCGCACACAGCGGAGACGTTCAACCTTTCTGGTTGTTGTGGTGACGTGCTCATAACGCGTGTTTCCGTTGGCGGAAAACGTCGGTGGCGGGGCAGGCCCGCCGACCGGTGTGCCCGGATAGTAAGGGGGAATTCGCGGGCGTGTAAACGGGAGATTCGCAGGCCAGGATTCAGCGCATCAGATGAAAGCCCAGCCCGGCAAGGGCGCAAACGATCAACACTTCGATCACCCCGCGTTTGAAAATGAACAGCGCCAACGCCGCCAGCAGCGCCAGCCCGATCGAAAACAGATCCGCGTGCCCGGCAAATCCGTTGGGCCAGAACACGTGATAAGCGAAGAAACACGCCAGGTTCAGAATCACCCCGACCACTGCCGCAGTGATCGCGGTCAGCGGTGCAGTGAACTTCAGTTCGTTGTGCGTTGATTCCACCAACGGCCCGCCAGCGAGGATGAACAGGAACGAGGGCAGGAAGGTGAACCAGGTCACCAGCGTCGCCGCCAGTGCGCCCGCGGCGAACGCATGTTCCGCGCCGAACGCCGGTTGCACGTAACCGCCGATGAAACCGACAAACGCCACCACCATGATCAACGGTCCGGGCGTGGTTTCGCCGAGGGCGAGGCCGTCGATCATCTGCGTCGGCGTCAGCCAGCCATAGTGCCCGACCGCGCCCTGATAGACGTAGGGCAACACCGCGTAAGCGCCGCCGAAGGTCAGCAATGCGGCCTTGGTGAAGAACCAGCCCATTTGCGTGAAGGTGCCATCCCAGCCGAACAGCGCGGTCAGCAGGCCCATCGGTAAACACCACAGCGCTGCGCCAACCAGCAGCAGACGCCACAGTTTCGGCAGGCTGAATCGCGCATGCTCGGGTGTCGGCGTGTCGTCATCGATCAGCGCCGGGCCGAAGGATTTGGCACTGCCGCGCTGCCCGCCATTGTTAAAGCGCTGTGGCGCCAGGCGTCCGCCAAAATAGCCGAGCAACGCTGCACCGAGGACGATCAGCGGGAACGGCATATTCAAGGCAAAAATAGCCACGAATGACGCCCCGGCGATCGCCCACAACCAACTGTTTTTCAGCGCCCGCGAACCGATACGGTGCGCGGCGTGCAAGACAATCGCGGTGACTGCCGGTTTAATCCCGTAGAAGATCCCGGCCACCACCGGCACATCACCGAACGCGATGTACAGCCACGACAGCGCAATCAGGATGAACAGCGACGGCAGCACGAACAGCGCCCCGGCGATCACCCCGCCCCAGGTGCGATGCAACAGCCAGCCAATATAGGTCGCCAGTTGCTGGGCTTCGGGGCCGGGCAGCAACATGCAGTAGTTGAGTGCATGCAGAAAGCGTCGCTCGGAGATCCAGCGCCGGCGCTCGACCAGTTCCTGATGCATGATCGCAATCTGCCCGGCCGGGCCGCCGAAACCGATGCAGCCGAGCTTGAGCCAGAAGCGCCAGGCCTGGCGCAGGGTGACGGGAGCGGGGCGGGGCAGGTTGTTGGGCGCTGTGCTCAAACGAGACTCCGGAGTTTAATCCTGGCGGAGTGGCTATCTAATCAGACTTTCAACCCTCACCCCAGCCCTCTCCCAGAGGGAGAGGGGGCCGACCGAGGTGTCTGGCGTCATCCATCGACCTGAGAGATCGAGTCGATTGTGGATTTGATCTTCAGCCATACGCCTGCGCGTGAAGGGGCCGACCGAGGTGTCTGGCGTCATCCATCGACCTGAGAGATCGAGTCGATTATGGATTTGATCTTCAGCCATACGCCTGCGCGTGAAGGGGCCGACCGAGGTGTCTGGCGTCATCCATCGACCTGAAAGATCGAGTCGATTATGGATTTGATCTTCAGCCATACGCCTGCGCGTGAAGGGGCCGACCGAGGTGTCTGGCGTTATCCATCGACCTGAAAGATCGAGTCGATTATGGATTTGATCTTCAGCCATACGCCTGCGCGTGAAGGGGCCGACCGAGGTGTCTGGCGTCATCCATCGACCCGAGAGATCGAGTCGATTATGGATTCAGAACCAATCTTTCAGTTCGGTGAATTTCTTCAATATCCCCCAATCAGTCCCCTCTCCCTCGGGGAGAGGGCTAGGGTGAGGGGCTCTTGATCTTCAGGCATGCGCCAGACTCCAGCGCAGCGCCGCATTCTGGTCACTCTCCCGCGCCTCGACCCAATGCGAACCCTGCGCCGTGCTCTCGCGCTTCCAGAACGGCGCGCGGGTCTTGAGCACATCCATGATGAACGCGCAGGCTTCGAACGCCATGTGCCGGTGCTTGCTGCTGACACCGACGAACACGATCGGCTCGCTCACCGCCAGTGCGCCGACCCGATGCACAATCTCCACTCCCAGCAGCGGCCAACGCTGGCGCGCCTCGTCGGCAATCTGTTCGAGGGCTTTTTCGGTCATGCCCGGATAGTGCTCGAGAAACAGCTCGTTCACGCTCTGCCCGATGTTCAGATCACGCACATAGCCGATGAAGTTCACCACCGCGCCGACCCGTGGATTGCGCGCATGCAGGTCGGCGGTCAACTGGCCGACGTCGAAGCTTTTGTACTGGACTCGAACCGTCATGCTCAGCCCCCGGTGACCGGTGGGAAAAACGCGATCTCGTCGAAGTCTTCGATCGCCGCGCTCGGTTGGCACAGCTCTTGGTTCAACGCGCACATCAGGTTGCCGGCGCCGAGCACTTCGCGCCATTCCTCACCACGGGCCATGAGCATCTGCCGCACGTCCTCGATGCAGGTCAGGTCGTCGCTCAGGGGGATTTTTTCCCCGCCCAGATTGAGGCGATCACGGTAGCTGGCGAAGTAGTTGATCAGGATCATTGCGCGTTCTCCCATTGAAAATGCCCGGAGCGTCCGCCGTGTTTGCTGAGCAGGCGGATGTCGCCGATGACCATCGCCCGGTCCACCGCTTTGCACATGTCATAGATCGTCAATGCCGCGACGCTGGCGGCGGTCAGGGCTTCAAGTTCGACGCCGGTCTGGCCGGTGAGGCGGCAGGTGCTGGTGATCTGCACGCAGTCCGGTTCGCAGGCCTTGAGTTCAACGTGAATCGAGCTGAGCAGCAGCGCATGGCACAGCGGGATCAGTTCGTGGGTGCGTTTGGCCGCCTGGATTCCGGCGATGCGCGCCACGGCGAAAACGTCGCCCTTGGGGTGCCCGTTGGCCTGGATCATCTGCAGCGTTTCCGGGCGCATCTGCACCCAGGCCTGCGCCGTGGCTTCGCGGCGAGTCGCGGCTTTGTCGCTGACGTCGACCATGTTGGCGCGGCCCTGATCATCAAGGTGGGTGAGGGTGTTGCTCATGGCAAAAGCTCCTGGATCGGGCTGTAGATTCGGGGGGCGTTGTGGTGCGGCACGTGGATCAGATTGAGCCGATGCTTGAGCGCCCAGCGCACGGTCATTGCGGTGGGGGCGGACAGGCTGACGAGGGTGCCGAGGCGGGCGCGCACGGCTTTGTGGATCAGCTCCAGGCTGCAACGGCTGGTGACCACCACGAAGCCCTGACGCGCATCGACGTCAGCGATTTGCATCGCGCCGATCAGCTTGTCGAGGGCGTTGTGCCGGCCAATGTCTTCGCGGCACAACAGCGCCTCACCGCTGGCATCGAAGTACAGCGCCGCGTGCAGGGCGCCGCTGCTGCGGGCCAGTTGCTGGGCCTGTTCGATGCGTTGGCGGATGCCGTCGAAATGCGCGGCCGGCGGCAGGGCGCAGGGTTGCAGAATGTCCAGTTGCGGCAACGCCTGCTCCAGCGCCTCGACGCCACAGATGCCGCAGCCGCTGGTGCCGGCCATTTGTCGGCGATGATCTTTCAGCGCCCAGAACGCGCGGCTGGAAATCTGCACGTCAGCCTGACAGGCCTGATCGAAATGGCTCAGGCGGATGTCGTAGATCTCGTCGACGCTGTCGATGATCGCGTTGCTCAGGCTGAAGCCCCGGATGAAATCTTCAAGGTTGCCGGGCGAGACCATCATCACCGCCTGGCTCAGGCCGTTGAAGGAGATCGCCAGGGCGATCTCCGCGGCCAGGGCGACGTGCGAGAGCGGGGCGTGCGGCAGGTATTCGCGAAACGCCACCTGTGACGGTTGCGGGGCGGGGGCGTTGGGTTCGGTGTTGGATTCGGTGTTGGATTCGACGTGGCAGAGCATCTTGAAAAGTCCCGAAGCGCTGAAGTGGGTTCAGGCTACGGGGGAGTCAAAAGTGCGTCCAATCGCTTGTTCTGATCTGGTGATTGGGTGGGTCGATCACCGCTGTCATATCCGAATGTGTATTCGCTGGGCGGGCCTCTTCGCGAGCAAGCCCGCTCCCACATTTGAAATGCATTCAACCTGTGGGAGCGGGCTTGCTCGCGAAGGCGGCCAGGCGTCCAACAGCAATGTCTGGATAGTCACTCAAACAACCGGCACCTCACCCCCAAACATTTTCCGCGCCTCGGCAAAGCACTTCTCGGCAATCGCCGAACGCGGCTCGGTCTTGCGCATCACCAGCCCCAGCGGCGCCAGCACGCTGGCATCCGGCAGTTGCATGAACGACAGGTGTTCGATCGGCTCTTCCAGCCCGCTGTCCAGCGGCATGATCGAGCAGCAGAAACCCTGGTGAATCGCCTGCAGCAATTGATAGGTCGAATCACTTTCCATGATCGGCTGCGGATTCAGCCCGCGACTGCGGAAGCTCAGGTCGATGGATTTGCGGTAATGCATGCCGGTGGTGATCATCCCCAGCGGCAGTTCGGCGGCGTCTTCCCAGCTCATTTCCGAGCCTTCGAAATGGTAGTGACGGTTGTCGTAAAGCAGACCGACGCGGGTTTCGCCGATCTCGAAAAAATCGAAATAGTTCGGGTTGACGTGGTCGAGGTAGCACACCCCCAGATCCAATTGGTTGTTGCCCAAACCGGCGATGATCTCGTCGGAACTCCCCGACGACAGGCTGAATTTCAGCTCCGGATAGGTCCCGGACAAACTCTGAATGTAATTGACCGGGTTGAAATTGCTGAGCGGCACCAGACCCAGGCGCAAGCTGCCGACCAGTTGCCCGCGGCACGCCGCAGCTTCGGCGAACAGGCCGTCATGCGCGGCCAGCAGTGTGCGCGCCCAGGCCAGCACCCGTTCGCCGGCCTGGGTGAAACCCTCGAAGCGCTGACCGCGATTGACCAGCACCAGATCCAGCTCATCTTCCAGATTGCGCAGGCGCATCGACAGGGTCGGCTGGGTGATGTGGCAGCGTGCGGCCGCCTGGCCGAAGTGTCGGGTTTCGTCCAGTGCGATCAGGAACTTGAGTTGTTTGATGTCCACGAAGGCACCTGCTCGTTGAGAAATTGAATGGAGTATTGACGCAGATGCGCGCAGCGCACGGAAAACGCGAGGTGCGACGATCTCATTTGACCGTGTTTGCGTCCAATCGGAAGCATTGAAAAGCCTATCGATCAGCTCTATCGCCCATGGTTTCAAACGCTTTGGCCGAGGTCAACGGCGCCGATAGAGCAGCTCGATAATGTGGTTGGCCAGAGTGATTAGACAGTACTCATAAGTGGCACTTAGGCTGCTTGGCAATCTGATTGACTACTGCCGGAGATTCCCATGAGTGCGAAAGCGGATGCCCTGTTTGTCCCCCTGAACATAGCCGTACTGACCGTCAGCGATACTCGCGATTATGCGAGCGACACGTCCGGCCAATTGCTGGTCAGCCGCTTGCTGGAGGCCGGTCATACCTTGAGCGAACGCAACCTGCTCAAGGATGACCTGTACAAGATCCGCGCCCAGGTCGCGCACTGGATTGCCGACGACAGCATTCAGGTGGTGCTGATCACCGGCGGCACTGGTTTCACCGGGCGCGACAGCACGCCGGAAGCGGTGGCCTGTCTGCTCGACAAGCAGATCGACGGGTTTGGCGAGTTGTTCCGGGCGATTTCGATTCTCGATATCGGTACGTCCACCGTGCAAAGCCGAGCGCTGGCCGGGCTGTCCAACGGCACGCTGGTGTGCTGCCTGCCGGGTTCGACCGGTGCCTGTCGCACAGCGTGGGAAGGCATCCTCGCCGAGCAACTGGATAACCGCCACCGCCCGTGCAACTTTGTGCCGCACCTCAAATCAGTCGCTGCCTGTGGGCCGCGCGGATGAGCAAGGCAGGGTTGATGCCGGTCGAGGACGCCCTCGACCAATTGCTCGGCATGGCCAATGAGCAACGTCTGGCCGATAGCGAAATTCTGCCGCTCGACGAGGCACGTGGGCGGGTGCTGGCCAGTGATCTGGTCGCCTCGCTCGACTTGCCGCCGTGGCCGAATAGCGCCATGGACGGATATGCGTTGAACCTGGCCGATCTGCATCGTCAGCCGCTGAAGGTGTCGCAAAAGGTCTACGCCGGTCTGGCACCGGACGCGCTATTGCCCGGCACCTGCGCGCGGATCTTTACCGGCGCACCGTTGCCGCCCGGCGCTACCTGCATCGAGATGCAGGAGAACGTCGAAGTGCTGGAGGACGGCCGCGTGCGTTTTTTGCAGCCGTTGAAGGCGGGGCAGAACATTCGCGCGCAGGGTCAGGAAAACCGCGTCGGCGACATCCTGCTGCGCGCCGGCAAACGTCTCGGGCCGTTCGAACTGGCGGTCGCCGCCGGGCAGGGGCTGGCACAGTTGCACGTGGTGCGGCGCCCGCGCGTGGCGCTGCTGTCCACCGGTGACGAACTGGTCGAGCCGGGCCTGCCGCTGCGTCCCGGCAGCATCTACAACAGCAATCGTGTGCTGCTCGGCCACTGGCTGAAGGAACTGGGCTGCGAGGTGATCGACGCCGGGATCCTGCCGGATCGTCCGGCGCAGACGCGGCTCAAACTTGAGCAACTGCAAGTGGCGGCTGACCTGATCCTGACCACCGGTGGTGTGTCTGCCGGCGATGCCGATTGCCTTGGGCAGGTGCTGCGCGAGGACGGCAAACCGCTGCTGTGGAAGTTGGCGATCAAGCCTGGCAAACCGTTGACGGTGGGGCATTTCGGCAGCGTGCCGGTGATTGGCCTGCCGGGCAATCCGACCTCGGCGCTGGTGACCTTCGGCCTGCTGGCGCGGCCGTATCTGCTGCGCATTCAGGGCGTGGAGGAGGTCATGCCGTTGAGCTTCACGGTGAATGCCGGGTTCGCCTGGAACAAGGCTGGCAGCCGTCGAGAGTACATGCGGGTGCGGCTGGAGGCGGGGCGCGCGGTGTTGTATCCGAACCAGAGTTCCGGCGTTTTGCTCGGAGCGACCTGGGCCGATGGGCTGGTGGAGGTGCCGGAAAACAGCACCCACGGCATTGGCGATGAGCTGCGTTTCATTCCCTTCAGCGAACTCTTCTGACCCCAACACAAATCAGAACTGTGGGAGCGAGCCTGCTCGCGATGACGGCGGCACAGTCAATATCTTTACTGACTGGTCGACCGCTATCGCGAGCAGGCTCACTCCTACAGAGGGAACGAGCTTAGCTCAGCACATAGTCCACCGGCAGCAACATCGGCGGCAGGTCGGTTTCGCCCAGTTCGCTGAGAATGTCACGCTCGATGGTGCGCACCAGCGAGTCGGTCGCCAAATCGTTTTCGTCGCGGCCGAAAGGGTCTTCCAGTTCATCGGCAATCGCATCCAGACCAAAGAACGTGTAGCTGACAATCGCCGTGAACAGCGGGGTCAGCCAGCCCAGCGGTTCGGCCATGGCGAACGGCAGCAGAATGCAGAACAGGTAGATGGTGCGGTGCAGCAACAAGGTGTAGGGGAAGGGCAGCGGGGTGTTTTTGATCCGTTCGCACACCGCTTGCGCCTGGGTCAGGCTGGTCAGGTGATTGGCCAGCAGCATGTAGCGCCACTCGCTCAGTTCGCCGCTTTGATGCAGATCCGAACATTGCTGGCCGACCTGCTGCAGAATCCGTCCACTGTAGTCCGGCACCTGCGCATCGTGTTGCGGGGTGATCCAATTGCTGCTGGCCGCCGCTTCGCTTTCCCGGCGCAATCGCGCGTTCAGCGCATGAGCAAACCCGCAGAGGTTGAGCAGCAACGGCTTGCGCTGCGCCGATTCGCGGATGACATGGGTTTCGCGAATTACCGAACGAATGTGCACCAGCACATCCCCCCAGGCCTTGCGCGCTTCATACCAGCGGTCGTAGCAGGCGTTGTTGCGAAAATTCATGAAGATCGACAGCGACAGCCCGAGCAGGGTGAACGGCGTGGCGTTGACCTTGGTGAAGTTGCTCGGATGGAGCATTTCAATCAGCACGATGGCAGAAGCCAGCAGGGTGACCATCAGGGTGCGCAGGGCGATGCGTTTGGCAATCGACCCCTTGAGGGTGAAGAGGATGGCGAATTGGTTGACCTTGGGTCTGATGATCATGCTGGGCGATCCCGGTTACGCAGGGTGAGGGCGGCTCAGCCGCCGGTCATGTTCATGAAGCGCACGACCTGAACGTCGTCGTTCACTTCGAAATTGTGCCGATACGGCTTGAGTTTCATCGCTTCGATGATGGCCTTCTCCAGCCGCTCTGGTTGCCCCGGATGAGCGCGCAGCACGGCTTTGAGATCCACCGAATGCTCGTTACCCAGACACAGTAGCAGGCGCCCCTCGACAGTCAGCCGCACCCGGTTGCAAGTACCGCAGAAATTGTGGCTGTGCGGCGAGATAAAGCCCAGACGAATGTCCGGCGCCTCGGCCAGCCGCCAGTAGCGCGACGGGCCCTGGGTCGACTCGGCGGAGTCGATCAGGGTGTAGCGCTCGGCGATCTTCGCGCGCACCTGGGCGCTGGAGAAAAACGACTCCGCGCGGCTGTGTTCGCTGATGATCCCCAGCGGCATTTCCTCGATGAAGGAGACGTCGAGCTGGCGGTCGATGGCAAAGCTCACCAGATCGTTGATCTCCTGATCGTTGCGCCCCTGCATCACCACCACGTTGAGTTTGGTTCGGGTGAAACCGGCCTTGCGCGCCGCATCGATGCCGCTGATCACCTGTGCCAGATCACCGGTGCGGGTCATCTGTCTGAAGCGCTCGGGATCGAGGCTGTCGAGGCTGATGTTCAGGCGCTTGACCCCGGCGTCGAACAGCGGCGCGGCGAGTTTGCCCAGCTGCGAGCCATTGGTGGTCATGCACAGCTCGCGCAGGCCGGGCAGGGCGGCAATCTGCTCGCACAGTTTGACCACACCCGGACGGATCAGCGGCTCGCCGCCGGTCAGGCGAATCTTGCGCGTGCCCAGCGCCACGAAGCTCTGCGCCAGTTGATAGATCTCCTCCAGCGTCAGCACTTGCTGGCGTGGCAAAAACTGCATGTCCTCGGCCATGCAATACACGCAGCGGAAGTCGCAGCGGTCGGTGACCGACATGCGCAGATAGTCGACGCGGCGGTTGTAACCATCGATCAAGACACGCTCTGACATGACAGCCTCGCAGGAGTGGGAAGTCCGCATGGACGGAACCGGTTAGCGCAGATTATGGGCAACTTCAGATCTCGTCCAATCACTGTTTATGACTGCTTGATTGAGCGCGTCGATGATCAATTATTTTCTCTGGAAAGTTACCGCTTTAGTTTCGCAAAACCCCGTAAATAAAGGGTTTTTCGCTGTGATAGAGGATTTCGATAATGTGGTCATAAATAGCGATTAGACAATGTTTTGTAACGGTTCATATCCTTGCTCCGGCAACTGAAACGACCACTTTATTGCTGTGCAAAGTCGGCCGTCGCTGTTTAACCAAGATCAGGTTCATGCCTGTGTGCATCGTCATGGAGATGTCCCATGTCACAAGTCGACCGTTACAAACCTTACAAGGGTGCCGCTGCCGGTTGGGGGGCTGTGATCAGCCTGACCAAAAGCTGGCTGGGCAGTGAAAACGCCCTGAAAAACATCCGCGCCATGCTCAAGACCAACCAGAACGGCGGCTTCGACTGCCCGGGCTGCGCGTGGGGTGAAGCGCCCGGTGCGAGCATGCTCAAGTTCTGCGAGAACGGCGCCAAAGCGGTGAACTGGGAGGCCACCGGGCGCTTGGTCGACCCGGCGTTCTTCAATAAGTACACGGTATCGAGCCTGGCCGAGCAGAGCGACTACTGGCTGGAATACCAGGGGCGTCTGACCCACCCGATGCGTTACGACGCGCGGGTCGACCGCTATGTGGAAACCACCTGGGAAGACGCGTTCGCGCTGATCGCCGAACACCTCAAGGGCCTGAAATCGCCGCACGAGGCCGAGTTCTATACCTCGGGCCGGGCCAGCAACGAAGCGGCGTTTCTCTATCAGTTGTTCGTCCGCGCCTTCGGCACCAACAACTTTCCCGACTGCTCGAACATGTGCCACGAAGCCAGTGCGGTGAGCATGGGCGAGACGCTGGGTGTGGGCAAGGGCACCGTGGTCTATGAGGATCTGCACCACGCCGACGCGATCTTCGTCATCGGCCAGAACCCCGGCACCAACCATCCACGCATGCTCGAACCACTGCGTGAAGCGGTGAAACGCGGCGCGCAGGTGGTGTGCATCAACCCGCTGAAAGAGCGTGGCCTGGAACGTTTCCAGAACCCGCAGAACCCGCTCGAGATGCTCAGCAACGGCTGGGAAGCGACCAACACCGCGTACTTCCGCCCGGCGCTGGGTGGCGACATGGCGATGATTCGCGGCATGGTCAAATTCCTTCTGCAGTGGGAACGTGAAGCCCAGGCCAGCGGTGGCGAACCGGTGTTCGACCATGCGTTTATCGCCGAGCACACCTCGGGTCTGGACAGCTACCTGGCAGAAGTCGACGCCACGACTTGGGAGCACATCCTCGAGCAGTCCGGCGTGCCGTTGCACGACATCGAACTGGCCGCGCGCATGTATGGCCGCGCCAAGAGCGTGATCATGTGCTGGGCCATGGGCCTGACCCAACACGTGCACTCGGTGCCGACCCTGCAGGAGGTCATCAACCTACAACTGTTGCGCGGCAACGTTGGCCGTCCGGGCGCCGGCCTGTCGCCGGTGCGTGGTCACAGTAACGTGCAGGGCGACCGCACCATGGGCATCAACGAGCTGGCGCCGAAGGAGCTGATGGACGCGCTGGAAAAACGCTTCAACTTCAAAGTGCCGCGCATGCACGGCCACAACACGGTGATGGCGATCGGTGCGATGGAGCGTGGCGAAGCCAAGGTGTTTATCGGTCTGGGTGGCAACTTCGCCCAAGCCACGCCGGACACCCCGCGCACCCACGAAGCGATGCGCAAACTCGACCTGACCGTGCACATTTCGACCAAGCTCAACCGCAGCCATCTGGTCACCGGTCGCGACGCGTTGATCCTGCCGTGCCTCGGTCGCACCGACATCGACATCCAGGCCGAAGGCCCGCAAGGCGTGACCGTGGAAGACACCTTCAGCATGGTGCACTTGTCGTTCGGTCAGTTGAAACCGAAGTCGGCGCACTTGAAGTCCGAGCCGGCGATCATTGCCGGGATTGCCGCCGCGACCTTGGGCAAGCATCCAATCGACTGGGAGTGGGCGGTGGGCGATTACGGACGCATCCGCAACCTGATCGGCGATGTGATTCCGGGCTTCGAGAACTTCAATGAAAAACTGCTGACCCCGGGCGGCTTCCACCTCGGCAACGATGCCTCGGATCGGGTCTGGAACACTGAGTCGGGCAAAGCCCAGTTCACCCCGTGCGTGCTGCCGCAACACCTGATCAGCGAAGGCGTGCGCAACCTGCCGGTCAAGCCGGATCTGATCCTGCAGACCATGCGCTCCCACGACCAGTACAACACCACGCTGTACGGCCTCGACGACCGTTATCGCGGGGTCTACGGCATGCGCGACGTGATCTTCGCCAACGAGCAGGACATCCAGCGACTCGGTTTCGAACCGGGGCAGAAGGTCGATCTGGTGGCGCTGTGGGATGACGAGCGTGAACGTCGGGTCAGCGGTTTCACCCTGATCGCCTACGACATTCCGCCCGGTCAGGCGGCGGCGTACTACCCGGAAACCAACCCGCTGGTGCCGCTGGAAAGCTACGGCGACCGGACCTACACGCCGACCTCGAAATTCGTCGCGATTCGCCTCGAAGCGGCCAAGGTCAGCAACCTGATCCCGTCGTCGCTGGCCTGACCCGCTACTTATAAAAACCTTGGCAATTTGACTGGCTGCAGGCGTTCGCGCCTGGCGGTGGCCCGGCGACGTGCTGCCGCTTTTCAGCCTGGATGAGGACATCATCATGCTCAACATGGAGGCACTGGACCTGGCGCGAATTCAATTCGCGTTCACGGTTTCGTTCCACATTATCTTCCCGGCGATCACCATCGGCCTGGCGAGTTTCCTCGCGGTACTCGAAGGCCTGTGGCTGAAAACCCGTGACGACACCTACCGCGATCTCTACCACTTCTGGTCGAAGATCTTTGCCGTCAACTTCGGCATGGGCGTGGTCTCGGGGCTGGTCATGGCGTACCAGTTCGGCACCAACTGGAGCGGCTTTTCCGACTTCGCCGGGAGCATCACCGGGCCGTTGCTGACCTATGAGGTGCTGACGGCGTTCTTCCTTGAGGCCGGTTTCCTCGGGGTCATGCTGTTCGGCTGGAACCGCGTCGGCCGTGGCTTGCACTTCTTTGCCACGGTGATGGTCGCTATCGGCACGCTGATTTCAACGTTCTGGATTCTCGCGTCCAACAGCTGGATGCAGACGCCGCAGGGCTTTGAAATTGTCGACGGTCGGGTGATGCCGCTGGACTGGCTGGCGATCGTGTTCAACCCGTCGTTTCCGTTCCGTCTGGCGCACATGGCGATCGCCGCGTTCGTCGCCACGGCCTTCTTCGTGGGCTCGTCGGCGGCCTGGCATTTGCTGCGCGGCAACAATACCGCGCCGGTGCGCAGGATGTTTTCCATGGCGTTGTGGATGGCGCTGATCGTGGCACCGATTCAGGCGGTGGTCGGTGACGCCCATGGTTTGAACACCCTGGAGCATCAACCGGCAAAAATCGCTGCCATCGAAGGTCACTGGGAAAACGCCGACAACGGCCCGACCCCGCTGGTGCTGTTCGGCATTCCCGACATGCAGGCGGAGAAGACCCAATACGCGCTGGAAATCCCGTACCTCGGCAGCCTGATCCTGACCCACAGCCTCGACAAGCAGATCCCGGCGCTCAAGAGCTTTCCGAAAGAGGATCGGCCGAACTCGACCATCATCTTCTGGAGCTTCCGCGTCATGGCTGGGCTGGGCATGTTGATGATCCTTGTCGGTGTGCTCGGTCTGGCGCTGCGCCGTGGCGGCAAGCTCTATCAGCATCGCGGCTTCCAGCGTCTGGTGTTGCTGATGGGGCCGAGCGGGTTGATCGCGTTGCTGGCCGGCTGGATCACCACCGAAGTCGGGCGTCAGCCGTGGGTGGTTTACGGCTTGATGCGCACCCATGATGCCGCGTCGCATCACTCGGTGGCGCAGATGAGCACCTCGCTGTTGCTGTTCGTGGTGATCTACTGCTCGGTGTTCACCGTGGGCATCGGCTACATGATGAAACTGGTGAAGAAGGGCCCGCAGCCCCATCACGAACATCCGCCGGAGGGCGATCAGTTGCAAACCCCGCGCCGGCCTATTTCGGCGGCTACCGCCCCGATGAAGGAGCACTGAGTCATGGGTATTCAAGGTATCGATCTCTCGTTGATCTGGGGTGTGATCATCGCCTTCGGGGTGATGATGTACGTGATCATGGACGGCTTCGATCTGGGCCTGGGGATCCTGTTTCCGCTGATCCCGGATGAGCAGGAGCGCGACGTGATGATGAACACAGTCGCCCCGGTGTGGGACGGCAACGAAACCTGGCTGGTGCTCGGTGGTGCGGCGTTGTATGGCGCGTTTCCGCTGGCCTACGGGGTGATTCTGGAGGCGTTGTACCTGCCGCTGATCCTGATGCTCTGCGGGCTGATTTTCCGTGGTGTGGCGTTCGAGTTTCGCTTCAAGTCGTCGCCGCAAAAGCGTCACTGGTGGGACAAGGCGTTCATCGGCGGTTCGCTGCTGGCGACGTTCTCTCAGGGTGTGGCGATCGGCGCGTACGTGTCGGGCATTCCCGTGGTGAATCGGCAGTTTGCTGGTGGCGGCCTGGACTGGCTGGCGCCGTTTCCGCTGGTGTGCGGCGTCGGTCTGGTGGTGGCGTATGCGCTGCTGGGCAGCACCTGGTTGCTGGTCAAGACCGAAGGCATGCTCGAGTCGCGGATGCGTCTGTTCACTCGGCCGCTGGCGTGGTTGCTGACGGCGATGGTGGTGGTGATTGGTGCGTGGACACTGAAGTTGCACCCGGAGCTGGCCACTCGCTGGTCGACCAGCGGGCACTTGATGGTGTTCGCCGGGTTGGTGGTGCTGGCACTGCTGGCGTTGTTCGGGCTGCTGCGTACCTTACGTCAGCGTCACACCCACTGGCCGTTCGTGTTCACTCTGGTGTTGATGCTGCTCGGTTACATCGGCCTGGCGCTGAGCATCTGGCCAAACATCATCCCGCCATCGGTGAGCCTGTGGGCGGCGGCATCACCGCCCTCGAGCCAGTTGTTCGCCCTGATCGGCGCACTGTTCATTCTGCCGGTGATCCTGATGTACACCTTCTGGAGCTACTACGTATTCCGCGGCAAAGTGAGGATTGGCGATGGCTACCATTGATTCGCGTGAGGTCAGATCCTCCCGCTGGTACAAGCGTCTGGGCTGGTTGTTGCTGATTTGGCTGGGCAGCGTCGTGTCACTCGCCGTGGTGGCGAGTGTGCTGAAACTGGCGATGTATGCAGCGGGAATGAGGACCCACTGACAATAAAAAAACCGGAGCCATGACTCCGGTTTATTTGTGCCCGCAATTCTGAACATCACTGATGCCCCCCAGTGGGAGCGGGCTTGCTCGCGAAGGCGTCAGGTCAGTCGACATTGATGCTGAATGTGCCGGCCCTTTCTTGAGCAAGCCCACTCCCACCCTTAATCGCGGCCAGCCCCAAACCCTTCATTCACCGACGATCCCTTGTGGGAGCGGGCTCGCTCGCGAAGGCGTCAGGTCAGTCGACATTGATGCTGAATGTGCCGACCTCTTCGTGAGCAAGCCCACTCCCACCCTTGATCGCGGCCAGCCGCAAATCCTTTATCACCGACGATCCCTTGTGGGAGCGGGCTTGCTCGCGAAGGCGTCAGGTCAGCCGACATTGATGCTGAGTGTGCCGACCTCTTCGTGAGCAAGCCCACTCCCACCCTTAATCGCGGCCAGCCCCAAACCCTTCATTCACCGACGATCTCTTGTGGGAGCGGGCTTGCTCGCGAAGGCGTCCGCTCAGTCGACACCGATGCTGAATGTGCCGGCCTCTTCGTGAGCAAGCCCACTCCCACCCTTGATCGCGGCCAGCCGCAAATCCTTCATCACCGACGATCCCTTGTGGGAGCGGGCTTGCTCGCGAAGGCGTCAGGTCAGTCGACAATGATGCTGAATGTGCCGGCCCCTTCGTGAGCAAGCCCACTCCCACAGTTGATCCGGTGCGCAGACACATCCTGCCAACAAACATGTTCGGCGCACTGTGATGGCTGATCTAGCCTTTTTCTGAATTCAACCATGGACAAGGCAAAGGAATGCCCAAACGTTACTCATCACATCGCCTGCGAACCGGCCGTCATTGCGAAGAAAATCAGATCTACCTACTAACCGCCAATACCTTGGGGCGTGAGCCAGTGTTCACGGATTGCAGGCTCGGCCGGTTGGTTGTACATCAGTTCAGGCAGGCACAGGAGGAGGGGTTTGTCGAGACATTGGCATGGGTTGTCATGCCGGATCATTTTCATTGGCTGATCCAATTACAAAAAGGAACACTTGGCCAATTGATGTGCCAGGTCAAATCCCTGAGTACTCGTTCAGTCAACACAGCGAGCGGTAGATCCGGAGGCCTTTGGCAACACGGTTTTCATGATCATGCATTACGTCGAGAGGAGGACCTGGTGAAACTGGCCCGCTATGTAGTGGCTAATCCACTGCGGGCCGGACTGGTAAAAAAACTCGGTGACTATCCGTTATGGGATGCGATCTGGGTTTGAGCTCAGGATGTGCATACACCGCATTACTTCAGAATAAATGCGATCCCTGTGGGAGCGGGCTTGCTCGCGAAGACGTCAGGTCAGCCAACATTGATGCTGAATGCGCCGGCCCCTTCGTGAGCAAGCCCACTCCCACCCTTGATCGCGTCCAGCCGCAAATCCTTCATTCACCGACGATCCCCAGTGGGAGCGGGCTTGCTCGCGAAGACGTCAGGTCAGTCGACATTGATGCTGAATGTGCCGACCCCTTCGTGAGCAAGCCCACTCCCACCCTTGATAGCGTCCAGCCGCAAATCCTTCATTCACCGACGATCCCCAGTGGGAGCGGGCTTGCTCGCGAAGGCGTCCGCTCAGTCGACATCGATGCTGAATGCGCCGGCACCTTCGTGAGCAAGCCCACTCCCACCCTTGATAGCGTCCAGCCGCAAATCCTTCATTCACCGACGATCCCCAGTGGGAGCGGGCTTGCTCGCGAAGGCGTCAGGTCAGCCGACATTGATGCTGAATGCGCCGGCCTCTTCGTGAGCAAGCCCACTCCCACCTTGGGTCTTCGGTGTTTTCTGAAGGCGGGCTATTGCGCACCAAACATCGCCGTCCAGTAGATCCCGGCGCTGCTCTTTGGATCGGTCGCGTAAGCGGCGCCGAGTTCTTTGTATTGCGGGTTCATCAGGTTGGCGCAGTGGCCGGGGCTGGCGAGCCAGCCGTCGACGACCTTGCGCACGGTGTCTTGCCCGGCAGCGATGTTTTCGCCGACCAGTTGGCCGCTGTAGCCGGCCAGTTCGGCGCGGTCACCGGGTGTGCGGCCGTCGCGGTCCTTGTGGTCGAAATAGTTGTTGTTGGCCATGTCGCGGCTGTGATCCTGGGAGATCGTGCCCAGGCTCGCGTTCCAGGCCAGTGGCCCGGCCGCGGCAAAGGCCTGGCCGCCGCATTGACGCGGTTGGGCGCGAGCGGCGTTGAGTTGTTCGAGCAACTTCTGGCCTTCGCTTTGCGCATCGCCGAGCTTCGCCGACAGTAGAGGTCGCGCCAGCACAATACGCCAGTCACGATCAGCACGGCTGACACCGACATCGACGAACTGCGGATCCAGCACCACCTGGCAGAAACTTTCCTCAATCGCCTTCATCGCCGACGCTGCATCCCGTGGGCCGTTGAGGGTGATCGCCTGCACGTTGACCATCGGGTAGCTGGCGCTGGCCATGGCCTGTTGCAGATCGACCGCACCGGCGGCCGGCAGTCTCAGCCGTGGATCGGCCGACAGCGGTGGCAGTTCACTGGACGCCTGGCTGCCGCAACGCTGCGGTTGGCTGCGGTAGGCATTGATCGACTCGATCAGTTGCGACTCGTCGGCAGCCATGGCCGAGGCGGCCACGGCCAGGCCCACGGACAGCGCGGCAAAACGCAAGACGGATGGCATGAAGCGCATGGAAATCTCCCTTGAGCTGAGTGCGCTCATGATGCGCGAAAGGCCCCCGGTCAGTGCAATGTCTTTTTCTTCATCGAGCGGTTTTTTCTGCGGAACGTTACGTCGGTATTTGCCGTCTACACTCTCCGAAGGCCCCGGGAACCGGGCGTCTCCCCCACGAAACACCTTGCCCGGAACGGGCGTTGCCGGAAGAACTGACATGGGATTGAAATGGTTGGCTGGCTGTTTCGCATTAACCCTGATGGCCGGCGTTGTGAACGCCACCGATCAGACCCCGATCAAGGCCAAGGCCGAAGAGAAAGCCCAGGTGCTGGAAGAGAAGGCCGCCGACAAAGTCAGCGCGGCGCCAGCACCCAAATCCGAAGCGATCACCCCCACTGAAGTGCAGGCGGTTGACCCCGCCGGCACCGCGCCGCTGGACGATCCGATCACCTGCCTGGCGCGCAGTATCTATTGGGAAGCCAAGGGCCGCGACACCCCGGAAATGGAGGCGGTGGCCAATGTGGTGATGAATCGCCTGGGGCACGACGGCTTTCCAGGCACCGTGTGCGAAGTGGTCAAGCAAGGTTCGGAAACCAAGAGCTGCCAGTTTTCCTGGTGGTGCGATGGCAAGGCCGATCAGGTCAAGGAAGACGCCGAATACACCCTGGCCAAGGACATCGCCGGCAAGGCGCTCAATCGCCAGTTGCCGGATCGCACCCATGGCGCACTGTACTTCCATGATCGCCAGGTGCATCCGAGCTGGGCCAAGGAGTACAAAAAGACCGCCGCGGTCGGCAAATTCCTGTTCTATAAACCGGCCGGCGGCGATGCGCGTTAGACGCAGACTTCCCGTACACAGTTGCGCAGCCAGCGGTGCGCCGGGTCGGCGTCCATGCGTGGGTGCCAGAGCATCGACACGCTGATCGGCGGCATCCTGAAGGGCAGGGCGAAGCTGTGCAGGCCCATGCGCAGCTTGCTGGTGTGACGCTCCGGAACCGTGGCGATCAGGTCCGATTCGCGCACCAGCGTCAGCGCCGCCGAAAAGCCGCCGAATGACGTGACGATATCCCGCGTCAGACCTGCGGCGAGCAACGCTTCGTCGACCGGGCCGCTGCTGCGCCCGCGCCGTGAGATCAGAATGTGCTGGCCGCCGGCAAAACGTTTGCTGCTGATCTTGCCCGAGCTCAACGGATGGCCCTCACGAACCACACCGATCCAGTGATCCTCAAACAGAATGCGGCTGTGCAGCGCCGGGTCGGTGCTGTCGTCGACCACGCCGGTCTCCAGATCGACCCGGCCTTCGCGCAGCGGCGTGCTGTCCTTGTCGGCTTTCTGCACAAAGCGCAGGCGCACGCCGGGTGCTTCTTCAGCGATGCGCGCGAGCAGCGCGGCGGCGAAGGTTTCGACAAAACCGTCGGTGTTGCGCAGGGTGAAGGTGCGCTGCAATTGGCCGGGATCGAGCACTTCGGCGGGACGCAACACCGCCTCGGCTTCCTGCACCAGAGCGCTGACCCGCTCACGCAATTCCAGCGCACGCGGGGTCGGCACCAGACCTCGGCCGGCGCGCACCAGCAACGGATCGCCAGTGGTTTCGCGCAGCCGGGCCAGGGCACGACTCATGGCCGACGGGCTCAACCGCAGAATGTGCGCGGCGCGGGCGACGCTGCCTTCGCGCAACAACACGTCGAGGGTGATCAACAGGTTCAGATCCGGTGTGCTCATGACATGGCGTTCCGTGCAGGTATCAAGTGCAAAGCATGCGTCTTGCGCCTTGCCTTGTCGAGACGCAGGCTATGCCGTCTGACCTTTGCACCAGGAGCGCCCGATGCCCGGATCCCCCTTGCCCCCTCAAGCCCGCTGGGCGCTGACCAGTCTGGCGCTGTCGATGTTGATGCCGTCGCTGGACACCAGCATCGCCAATGCCGGATTACCGACCTTGGCTGCAGCGTTCGATGCGACGTTTCAACAGGTGCAGTGGATCGTGCTGGCCTACCTGCTGGCGGTCACCACGTTGATTGTCAGCGTCGGGCGTCTGGCCGATGTGTTCGGGCGGCGGCGACTGCTGCTGATCGGGATCGGCATTTTTACCAGTGCTTCGCTGTGCTGTGCGCTGGCGCCGGGGCTGGGCTGGTTGATCGGCGCGCGGGCCGTGCAGGGCCTTGGCGCGGCGATCATGTTCGCCTTGACGGTGGCGCTGGTGGCGGATGCGGTGCCCAAGGCGCGGGCGGGCAGTGCGATGGGCTTGCTGGCAACCATGTCGGCCACCGGCACCAGCCTCGGGCCATCGCTGGGCGGTCTGCTGATCACGCATGTCGGCTGGCCGTCGATCTTTGTCCTCAACGTGCCGTTGGGCCTGCTCAACGCGTGGCTGGTTTATCGTTATCTACCGGCCGATCGCCCGGCCAAATCGGCAGTCGCGTTTGATTACCTCGGCACCGTGGTGCTGGTATTGACGCTGGCCGCCTACGCGCTGGCGATGACGCTCGATGGCTACACGCTGATGTTGCTGCTGGTCAGCCTGTGCGGAGCAGGGGTGTTTGTTGCGGTCGAGATGAACGCCAGGGCGCCACTGATTCGTTTGTCATTGTTCGCCGATGCGCGACTGAGCAGCAGCCTGGCGCTGACGTTGCTGGTGACGACGGTGATGATGACTACGCTGGTGGTCGGGCCGTTTTACCTGAGCCGGGGCCTGGGACTGGGCAGCAGCGTGGTCGGCCTGGCATTGTCGGTCGGGCCGCTGCTGGCGGCGTGCGGCGGGGTGCCAGCGGGGCGTCTGGTGGATCGCTTCGGTGCGCGGCGGGTGGTGCCGGGGGCATTGTTCGGGTTGGCCGGTGGTTGCAGTTTGTTGGCGTTGTTGCCGATGAGTCTCGGTCTGCCGGCGTATCTGCTGCCGATGGCGGTCATTGCCAGCAATTACGCGTTATTTCAGGCGGCCAACAATAGCGGGTTGATGGCCATGGTCAGTCAGGATCAGCGCGGTGTGGTGTCGGCCCTGCTCGGGCTGTCACGCAATCTCGGGCTGATCACCGGCGCGGCGGTCATGGGCGCGGTGTTTGCCTTCGCTACGGGCGACCCGACGCAAGCCCCGGCCGAGGTCATCGGCAGTGGCTTGCACTACACGTTCGGGGTTGCGGCGGCGCTGATGGTCGTGGCCCTGATCGTCAGCTGGCGTGGGTACTCAAGATGCTCGCCACTTGCTGCGGCTGGCAGTTGAGGTACGGCGAGGACTTCAGCCAGCGCTGATCCGGGTACCAGGAGAACATGAACTGGCCGTCCTTGAGTTTATCGATCACCTGCTTCGCCACTTGCGGGCGCACCGCCGGGCAACCCTGGCTGCGACCGATACGGCCCTGACGCTTGCTCCACAACGGATTCACGTAGTCGGCGGCGTGGATCACGATGGCCCGGTCGCGGGCCAGGTCATTGAAGCCCGGTTCCAGACCGTCCATGCGCAGCGAATAACCGTGGGTCCCCTCGTAACTTTCCTGGGTGCGGAACAGCCCGAGGCTGGACTGGTAACTGCCTTCGCGGTTGGAGAACTGGGTAGCGAAATTTTCCCCGGAATTTGAACCGTGGGCGACCAGATCGCGCAGCACCAGTTTCTTTCTGTTCAGATCGAAGATCCACAGCCGGCGGGCGGTGGAGGGCTGCGAATAGTCGATGATCGCCAGGTGGCGTGAGGGTCTCGCGCCATTGTTCACTGCGCATTGCATGGCGCTCAAGGCACCTTTCAGCGCTTGGGGATTGAGTTCCGGCGCGGCGTGGGCGAGGCTGGTGAAGAGAACCGGCGATGGTTTGCCGGCGGCGAAAGCTGGGCTGCTCACGACGACGAGGGTCGCGGTGGTCAGCAGAAGTCGGCGCAAATACGTCAACATTTATAAAGTGTCCTCACTTGCTACTTATTTGGCACTTTGGCTCCTGACTCCCAGTCATACCCGACAGACCCCTGTTTCGAGCCTGACTGTTCAGCGCACCTGATGTAAGGTTGACCGTCATTCAGACGGCCACGGATTGGAGTAAAGCAGTTGTTCAAAAAGTACGCATGCTACTTGAGCATTTGTTTGCTCGCTGCGCCGTTTGTCGCTTGCGCCGATGAGCCGCTGCCACCGTTGCAGACCCTGCCGACGCCGCCGGCGGAAATGCCGGTCGAGCCACAAAGTCCGCTGCAAGCGGTGCTGATCGGTTTACCCCAGGCGTGCCCGGCGATTGCCGCGCACCTGAGTGGCGCGGCGCTGACGCAACTGCAAGCGTTCTATCAGCAGCAGGACTGGCTGCCGGTGTGGGCCAGCGAGTCCGGGCGATTGCCGGCCTTGCGCGCGCAGTTGCAGCTGTTGGCCGATGATGGCCTCAATCCCAAGCGCTACCCGGTGGCGGCCAATCCGCCGCAGGACGGCGAGTTGTGCGCCGATATCGACATCAGCCGCTCTTATCTGCAAGCCCTGCAGGATCTGCATTACGGTCGTCTGCTGCAATCGCATTTCGAACCGCTGTGGCATTCCGATGACACCCCGCGTGATCGTCAGGCGGAATTGCTGGCGATCGCCGTGCCCGGTCTGCAGGACATCAAGACCGCGTTCGATCTGGCGCGTCCGCGTCTGGCGCAATACCAGAGCCTGCGCCACCTCTACGCCAGCCAGCGGCTGCAGGCCTTGCCGCACTGGCAGTCGGTGGGCAACGGCCCGTTGCTACGCCCGGCGATGGAAGACAAACGCGTGCCGGAACTGGCCCAACGCCTGTTCAACGAAGGCTATCTGACCCACGCCATCGGCACGCCCGGCAATGCCTATGAGGGCGTGCTGGTGGAAGCGGTGAAGAGCTTTCAGGCCAACCATTCGTTGCAGGCCGACGGGGTAGTCGGGCCGGGGACGATTGCCGAGCTCAACATCAGCCCGCTGACGCGCCGCGAACAATTGCGCGTCAACCTTGAACGTTTCCGCTGGCTGGCGCAGGACATGGAGCCCGACGGTTTGCTGGTCAACGTCGCTGCCGCCGAGTTGACCCTATATCAGGCCGGCGTGCCGGTCTGGCAGACCCGTACCCAGGTCGGTCGCGCCGAACGGCAGACCCCGTTGCTGAAATCCCGGGTCACGCGCCTGACGCTGAACCCGACCTGGACCGTGCCGCCGACCATCTGGAAAGAAGACAAGCTGCCGGCGATCCGCAAGGATCAGACCTTCCTCAGCCGGCAGAATCTGCAGGTGCTCGACGCCCATGGCCAGCCGTTGGCCGCAGCGGATATCGACTGGGACAACCCCGGCAACATCATGCTGCGCCAGGAGGCCGGGCCGCGTAATCCGCTGGGGCAACTGGTGATCCGCTTCCCCAACCCGTTCGCGGTGTACCTGCACGATACGCCGAGCAAGGCCCTGTTCGACAAAGGCCCGCGCGCGTTCAGCTCCGGCTGTGTGCGGGTCGAGCACCCGATGCAACTGCGCGACCTGTTACTGACCCCGGCGGAACGTACGCGCACCGACACCTTGCTCGCCACCGGCAGCACCCACGAATTCCGCCTGTCGGCACCGGTGCCGATCCTCATGACCTACTGGACGGCACAGGTCGGCAAGGATGGGCAGGTGCGTTATGCGCCGGATATCTACAGCCGCGACAGCGCACTGCTCGCCGGCCTCGACGGCGCACACTGAGTTCCGGATTTGCAGCAGCCCCCCCTGTGGGAGCGGGCTTGCTCGCGAAAGCGTCAGTTCAGTCAACATCAATGCTGACTGTACCGGCCCCTTCGTGAGCAAGCTCACTCCCACACTTGATCGTGGCCAGCCCTGAATCCTTCATCCACCACAGCCCCAGTGGGAGCGAGCTTGCTCGCGAAAGCGTCAGGTCAGCCAACATCAATGCTGACTGTGCCGACCCCTTCGTGAGCAAGCCCACTCCCACCCTTGATCGTGGCCAGCCCTGAATCCTTCATCCACCACAGCCCCAGTGGGAGCGGGCTTGCTCGCGAAAGCGTCAGTTCAGTCAACATCAATGCTGACTGTACCGACCCCTTCGTGAGCAAGCTCACTCCCACACTTGATCGTGGCCAGCCCTGAATCCTTCATCCACCACAGCCCCAGTGGGAGCGAGCTTGCTCGCGAAAGCGTCAGGTCAGCCAACATCAATGCTGACTGTGCCGACCCCTTCGTGAGCAAGCCCACTCCCACCCTTGATCGTGGCCAGCCCTGAATCTTTCATCTACCACAGTCCCCTGTGATAGCCAGTGTGATTCGTGGCAGTTGCGCAGCGTCTAGCCCCAGTGTCCCCGCAATCCCATGGGGCGAGACTTCGGAACCCGGCATGCAAGCGCTGTTGAACGAGATTCTTGACGCTGTCCGGCCCCTGATCGGGCAGGGCAAAGTGGCTGATTACATTCCCGCCCTCGGCACCGTGCCGGCCAATCAGCTGGGCATCGCCGTGTATGGCAACGACGGCGAAATGTATTGCGCCGGCGATGCCGAGACGCCGTTCTCGGTGCAGAGTATTTCCAAGGTGTTCAGTCTGGTGCAGGCGATCGAGCATTCCGGCGAAGCGATCTGGGAGCGCCTGGGGCACGAGCCGTCCGGCCAGCCGTTCAACTCGCTGGTGCAACTGGAGTTCGAACGCGGGCGCCCGCGCAATCCGTTCATCAACGCCGGGGCGCTGGTGATCTGCGACATCAACCAGTCGCGTTTCGCCGCGCCAGCCCTGTCGATGCGCGACTTCGTGCGGCGCCTGTCGGGCAATCCACAGGTGATCGTCGACGGCAAGGTCGCCGAGTCCGAATACCAGCATCGCGCCCGCAACGCGGCCATGGCGTACCTGATGCAATCGTTCGGCAACTTCCACAACGACGTCGAAGCGGTGCTGCGCAGCTACTTCAGCCACTGCGCGTTGCGCATGAACTGCATCGATCTGGCCCGGGCGTTCTGCTTCCTCGCCAACGACGGTTTCTGCAAGCACAGCGGCGAACAGATCCTGACCCGGCGCCAGACCCAACAAGTCAACTCGATCATGGCCACCAGCGGCCTGTACGACGAGGCCGGCAACTTCGCCTATCGCGTCGGCCTGCCGGGCAAGAGCGGGGTAGGCGGCGGGATCGTCGCTGTGGTGCCCGGGCAGTTCACGGTGTGCGTGTGGTCGCCGGAACTCAACGCTGCCGGCAACTCGCTGGCGGGGATGGCGGCGCTGGAGATGCTCAGTTCGCGGATTGGCTGGTCGGTGTTCTGACCCAACCTTTTAAACACCACGAAACCTGTGGGAGCGGGCTTGCTCGCGAAGAGGCCAGCACATTCAATATCCATGTTGATGGTGCCGACGCCTTCGCGAGCAAGCCCGCTCCCACAGGTTCGGTGGTGTTTGTAGAAGGTGTGTTTCAGCGCAGAATCCGCTACATTTTCCGGCCGCCCCTCATATGGTGAATCCGCTTCATGTCTCTTGCGCTCGAACGTCTAGTCGCTGGCACGCCGATCCCTTTCGCTGGTAACCGCGTGACCGTGGTCAGCCCCGAACTGGCGGCGCGGTTTCAGCCCGGTGACCACCTGCTGGTCGAGCAGGTGAGTGGCGAGCTGTTGCTGATTCCGGTGGTCGATCAACAAGCGGCTGCAGTGGCAATCGAGCGTGCGCAAACGGCGTTCAGCGCGCTTTCGGCGGTGTCCGACGAGGCCATCAGCCACTTCTTCGATCTGTTCGCGCAACGCCTGGAAACCGCAGAGTGCTGGAACCTGATCGAAGCCGCCAACCTGGCCGACATCGAACGCGCCAAGGCCCGTGGCCGCTCCACCACCCGGCTGCTCGCCGACGACCGCATGCGCCGCGACATGATCGCCGGTCTGCGCGCCTGGCGGGATGCGCCGGCCACGCGCGGCAAGGTCATCAGCTGCGTCGAACACGACGGCTGGAAGGTCGAGCAAGTGGTATCGCCGCTGGGCATCGTGGCGTTCGTGTTCGAAGGACGGCCGAACGTGTTCGCCGATGCCGCCGGTGTACTGCGCACCGGCAACACTGCGGTGCTGCGTATCGGCAGCGATGCATTGGGCACCGCGCAAGCAATCGTCACTCACGCGCTGAACCCGGCGCTGGCCGATGCCGGTTTGCCAGCGGGTGCGGTGTCGCTGGTGGAAAGCGTCAATCACGCCGCCGGTTGGGCGATGTTCGCCGACCGGCGTTTGTCGCTGGCGGTGGCCCGGGGTTCGGGCCGCGCGGTCAGCCAGTTGGGCAGCATCGCCCAGCAGGCGGGCACGGCGGTCAGCCTGCACGGCACTGGTGGCGCGTGGCTGATTGCCGATCGTCACGCCGACGCCACGCGCTTCGCCGCCGTGGTGCGTAATTCGCTGGATCGCAAAGTCTGCAACACGCTGAATGTTTGCCTGATTCAACGCGAGCGTGCCGTCGAGCTGATCCCGCTGTTCCTCGATGCGCTGCAGCAGGCCGGTACCGCACGCGGTCAGGGCTGCAAATTGCACATCGTCGCAGGCAGCGAAAGTTACCTGCCGGCCGAGTGGCACAACGCAACGGTCGAGGTCTATCGCGCCGAGGGTTATCAGACCGAAGCCTTGGCCGAAGTGCTGGCGGAATCCGAATTGGGCCGCGAGTGGGAGTGGGAAGAAACCCCGGAAGTCAGCCTGATGATTGTCGACGATCTGGATCAGGCGATCGCGCTGTTCAACCGCTACAGCCCGCAGTTCACGGTGTCGTTGATCAGCGAGGATGCTGCTGCGCAAGAGCGTTTTTACAACGCGGTGAACGCGCCGTTTGTGGGTAACGGGATTACCCGTTGGGTCGATGGCCAGTACGCGCTGAACAAGCCGGAACTGGGGCTTTCGAACTGGGAGAGCGGGCGCTTGTTTGCGCGCAGTGCGATTCTTTCGGGGGATGGGGTGTTTACGGTTCGTAGCCGTATGACCCAGATCGACCTCAGCGTAAAGCGCTGAAAACGCCTTATCCCGATTGATGCACACCGGCCCTGTGGCGAGGGGATTTATCCCCGATGGGGCGCGAAGCGGCCCCAAGAGATCGGGCCTGCTGCGCAGTCCATCGGGGATAAATCCCCTCGCCACAAGTTCCTCTTCACCTCAGCGGATTTGTATCAGGCGGCTGCGCTGGTGTTTGCCTGAATGGCGCAAGTCGCTGGCTGCTCAGCCAACGGCACAAACGTGCGGCGGTCCGCCGCCAGCGCATCGATCGAGCCGGTCTCGATGTCATACACCCAGCCATGCAGGTTCAGCAGGCCCTTCTCCTGGGCCAGGCGCACGCTCGGGTGGGTCTGAATATTCGCCAGTTGCGCGATCACATTTTCCCGCACCATCGAACTCAATTTCGCCGCGTCACTGGCATGCGGCCGCGCCTCGTTCACCACTTTCGCCGACTCGGCATGTTGCAACCAGCCGCTGACGGCGGGCAGGTGATCCATGCATTTGCATTGGGCAATCGCGGTCATCGCGCCGCAATCGGAGTGGCCGCAGATCACGATGTCCGTCACCCCAAGCACCGCCACCGCGTATTCCACCGTCGCCGACACCCCGCCCGGATGCGGGCTGTAGGACGGCACGATATTGCCTGCGTTACGGATCACGAACAGCTCGCCGGGTTCTTGCTGGGTCAGCAGTTCCGGGACGACGCGGCTGTCGGAACAGGTGATGAACAAGGTGCCCGGGGTTTGAGTGGTCGCCAAGTGCTTGAACAGCTCGGTGCGTTGCGGAAACGCCTCGTTCTGGAACTTCAGGAAGCCTTCGATCAGGTTTTTCATGGTGTTGTCCTCTCAGTTCGAACAGCCGGTGCCGAATTCGCTGTATTGAAGAATGTGTTTTGCGCCGTGGCTGTCGAGGTAGGTCATCTCGACCGGTACAGCGCCGCAGACGTCGGTGACCGGGGTGATGTTCACGATTTCAGCAATATCCAGAGTCATGCCGTAGCGGTAGGCAATCGCCTCTTCATCAGCCTGGGCCTGGGCGGCAAGGCCGGCGAGCAGGGTCAGGGTCAACAGAATTTTGTGCATGGGGCAGCCTCCAGGCAGATGTGGTGACGACTTGGCAATTGAGGTTTGGATGGGCCCGCACACGGGGTGCGGGCCGGGGTGGATCAGAACGGACGCAGTGGCAGGAACTTGCCGTCGAGGGTGACCACGGCGCGGGAGCCGCCTTCCGGGTCTTCGACTTTCTTGATGTCGAGCTTGAAGTTGATGGCGCTGATGATGCCGTCGCCGAACTGCTCGTGAACCAGGGCTTTGAGGGTGGTGCCGTAGATCTGGATCATCTCGTGGAAGCGGTAGATGGTCGGGTCGGTCGGCACGCCGCTGAGGCTGCCACGCAGCGGGATGATCTGCAGCGCGGCAACGGCGTCGGCGTCCAGTTCAAGTTTGTCGCCAACCACTTGCGCGGCGGTTTGTGGCAGCGGGTGCTGGCCGAGCAGGGCAGCGGTGACGTAGGCCAGGCTCAGGCCGGTGTCGTCGGCCAGATCCTGCCACGACAGGCCTTTGCGTGCCTTGATGTCGAGAATGCGCGTGGTCAGGGCCAGGCTGGCATCGTTGTAGGCGTGGGACTGTTGCATGGTGTCACTCCTTTCAAGGTTGGCTTGCTGTGTGGGAGCCATCTTCTGCCGATTGATCCATAGCGTCCAAGACCGATATACAATGCTTTGCATAAGCTCTACCTATAGATGGTGATCCCATGTTGTTGCGACATTTGCGATATCTGCTGGCCGTGGCCGATCACGGTGGCTTCACCCGGGCGGCGGAGGCGTTGCATGTGTCGCAGCCGACCTTGTCGCAACAGATCCGCCAACTGGAAGAAAGCCTCGGGGTGAATCTGTTCGACCGCACCTCGCGCACCGTTAAACCCACCGATGCCGGTGAGGCTTACATTGAGTGTGCGCGGCGCGTGCTGGTGGAACTGGAGGCGGGCAAGCGGGCGTTGCATGACGTTAAGGATCTGTCGCGTGGGCGCTTGCGGCTGGCCATGACGCCGACGTTCATGGCCTATCTGGTCGGGCCGTTGGTACGTGATTTCGCTGCACGCTATCCGGGTATCCATCTGCAGATTTTCGAGCTGTCGATGGATGATATCGAGGCGGGGCTGGCGGACGATTCGCTGGACATCGCGATTGCCTTTACCCCGGTGCGCCACCCGGACATTGAGTGTATTCCGGCGTTTACCGAAACCCTGGGGATCATGGTCGGGCGCGAGCATCCGCTGTACGACAGCAGTGCGGTGCTGACATCGCGTGATCTTGCGCAACTGGATTTCGCCTTGCTGGCGCCAGATTTCATCACCCGGTTATCGATCGATGAGTATTTCCGTCAGCAGGGGATCACGCCGCAGGTGCGGATCGAGGTGAACTCGGTAAGTACGTTGCTGGAGGTGGTGCGGCATTCGCCGATGGCGACGATGTTGCCCGAAGCGATTGCCAGCGAAGACCGGGCGTTGCGTCGCTTGAGCGTCGAGAACGAAGCGCCGCAGCGTGGGGCGGCGTTGTTGCGGCGGCAGAATAATTACCACAGTGCGGCGGCGCTGGCGTTTGTGAATCTGGTCCTGCAAACGAAAATCTGACCAACAACACAGCCCCCCCTGTGGGAGCGGGCTTGCTCGCGAATGCGGTGTCTCAGTTGAGGTGGTGGTGACTGACCCGGCCCATTCGCGAGCAAGCCCGCTCCCACAGGATTGTGTGTGAATTGCGGATATAAAAAGGGCCTGCTTCTGTTGGAAGCAGGCCCCTTTTATTTATTGAAGTTGTAACTCAGTAGAACCGGTCAATCACCCGAACTTCATTCTTGTTCTGCATCGAATCCCACGCCTGTTTCAGCGTCTGCAGCACATTACTGATGAAGTCCTTGTCGGCCGCAGCTTTCTTGCCGACATAACCGTGGCCGCGGCGGTACATCTTCAGGCGGGCCAGCAGGTTCTGGTTGCTGCGGTCGAATTCTTCTTCACCAGCGTGGGGTGACAGGCAGTCGATATGCACCTGACCCGACTTGCTGATCCAGAGAATGTGGCTGTCGTGGCTGTCTTTTTGCGCAGCGAACATACGAGCCAGTTCTTCGATAGTAGGTTGATTGTTCAGATTCATGATGTTTGCCCCTTGACCAGTCTGGTGATCTTTCAAAGTTGATTCGCTAATACAGGTAGCCCATCGGTTAGTTGATCCCTGGCACCGAAACCAGGACGTCAGCGGTCGCCCGTGTGAAGTACGGGGTCATGCGTCTGTTGCATGTAGTCGTGTTGAATAACTGCTACGCAATAGCGTCACAACGAGGAGAAGCAGCGAAAACCGGGAGGCTCCTTGACGACGTTTTCAGGGTCGGCCACAAGCGTCTTGAGAATTTTCGCCAGCGCTTCTCGTCCTTGTACTGGACGTTCAGGCCAGGTCAGCTTCTTCAATCTGCCTTGTGGGCAGCGTGTATCCGGAAAAAACAACTCGGCGGTCAGACGAGCTTGCTCAAGCGTGTTACCGATGTTCCCGATCGGGGAACGTCTTCATCATGCAAAAGCAAAACGGTGCCGTCAACGGTTTTGTAGTGATTATTTTTGTTCACTACATATTGTCGGACAAAGCGTTTTTGGAATGAGAAAAGATCCGTTCAGGCAACGGATGCAGGGGCGCGCAGGATGTAGAAGGTGCAGGGGTAACCGTCCACGGCGCGCTGTTGGCGGGTGAATGCGCCGCCAGTCAATTCGGGGATCAACCTGGCCCAGAAGCGCTGCGCAGGCAGGTTGGCGTCGATGTGGAAAATCTGCCATTGACCGGGCAGACGGCTCAAGAGGGCAGAGACGACAAACTGCGCGACGCCTTGGCCACGAAAACGCCGGGTGAGGAAGAAGTAGCCGATGTTGTATTCGGCGCCGTCGATGTGGGTGTCGTTATCCACGGTCACGAAGCCGGCCAGTTCACCGTCGACGCGGATCAGGAACGGTTGGGTAGCGGGATTGCGCCAGTAATCGTCTTTCTGCTGAATGCTGAAGAAGCCATGTTCGCCGAGTTTCAGTGGTAGTCATTGGCTGAAGTCGTACATGTAGAACTGCATGAGGTTTTCGATGGTTTGCAGTTCGTCGCGGTGGGCGGGGTGCAGTTCGATGGTGAGCATTGGGGGGAATTCCTGAAGATTGCGACTTCAGTATTGTCGACTCATACCTTGTGGTGAGGGGATTTATCCCCGATGGACTGCGCAGCAGTCCTCTTGTTTAAGTAAAAGCTGGGGCCGCTTCGCAGCCCATCGGGGATAAATCCCCTCACCACAGAGTCCCCCACCACAGGACTGATCATTACTTCGCTGTGCGTTTGGCTGCGCTGGCAGTTTTGCTTCGGGTCGATTTACGCTTTTTCTTCCACGGCGCAGCAGCCTTGCCGGCCGGTGGCGGGCCGCTGATGGTCAGGCTCAGCGCCGAACAGCGGGTGACCTGCTTGCTCATCCACGCCGCCTGTTTGGTGACGAACTCCTCCAGGCTCATCTCGCCGCTCTGCACCATGTCCAGCGCCTGTTCCCAGATGGCGGTGGTGCCGGGATCGGCAATTGCCCGGGGCACGGCGTCGATCAGGCTGAAGGCCGCCGGCGTCGCGGCCAGCGCCTTGCCGTTCTTCACCAGATAGCCGCGATCCAGCAGGCCCTGAATGATTGAGGCGCGTGTCGCTTCGGTGCCGATGCCGGTGGTGTCCTTGAGTTTCTGTTTGAGCAGCGGATCTTCCACCAGTTTGGCGACGTTCTTCATCGCCTTGATCAGGTCGCCCTCGGTATAGGGCTTCGGCGGCTGGGTCCACAGATCCTTGAGGTTCACGCCGGCCACGGCGCAATCGATACCCTGGCTCAGCGCCGGCAGGGTTTGCGGGGCTGGCGCTTCACGGCCTTTGGCCGGGGCGAGGGCTTCGGGCAAGGCGCGCTTCCAGCCCGGTTCGATGATCTGCTTGCCGACGGCACGCAACGCTTCCCCGGCGCAATCGAAGTCGGCCTGGGTGCGATCGTATTCATGGTTGGGCAGAAATTGCGCCAGATAACGCGCACGAATCAGGGTATAGACCGCCCGGTGTTTGCCGCTCAGGCGTTCGAGATTTTTCGCCGCGGCGGTGGGGATGATGCCGTGGTGGGCGCTGACCTTGGCGTCGTTCCACGCCCGCGAGCGGCGCTGCGGGTCGAGGTGACCGTTCAACACATCAAGGCTCGGGTCGGCCTGACGCAGTGCCGCCAGTATCCCCGGCGCCTCGCTGTGCTGGCTCAGCGGCAGAAAGCCGCAATCGCTGCGCGGGTAGGTGATGACCTTGTAGGTTTCGTAGAGGGCCTGGGCGATGTCGAGAGTTTCCTGGGCGCCGAGACCGAGTTTCTTCGAGCAGACCTCCTGCAGGGTGCCCAGATCGAATGGCAGCGGTGCCACTTCACGCATGCGTTCGGTGCGCAGTTTGACCACTCGCGCACTGGCGGCGCTGTTCAGAGCGGCGGCTGCCTGCTGGGCCAGCGCCTGATTCAGACAGCGATCCTGCTCGTCGCAAACGTCGGAGGGCGCACGCCATTGCGCGGTGAACGGCGTGCCGTCGTGCAGCAGTTGCACATCGATCGCCCAGTACGGCACCGGCACGAAGTCGGCGATGCTGCGGTCGCGGTCCACCACCAGCCGCAGTGTCGGCGTCTGCACCCGGCCGACCGGCAGCACACCCTGATAGCCGGACTGCCGGCCCAATAGCGTAAACAGGCGACTCATGTTCATGCCGATCAGCCAGTCGGCCCGCGAGCGCCCCAGCGCCGAGTGGTACAGGCTGAAGGTTTCCGCTCCCGGCTTCAGCGCGGCCAGGGCCTTGCGGATCGACGCTTCATCCAGCGCCGACAGCCACAGGCGACGGATCGGCCCGCGATAGCGGCAGTGCTCGACCAGTTCCCGGGCGATCATTTCGCCCTCACGGTCGGCGTCGGTGGCGATGATCAGTTCGCTGGCCTCGCCGAGCAGGCGCTTGACCGCTTTGTACTGGCTGGCGGTGCGCGGCTTGACGGTCATTTTCCATTTGTCGGGAATGATCGGCAGATCCGCCAGCACCCAGCGCTTGTAACGCGCGTCGTAGGCGTCCGGCGGCGCGGTTTCCAGCAGATGGCCGATGCACCAGGTCACTGTGACGTCCGTTCCCAGCCAGCAGCCGTCGCCCCGACGCCTGGCGCCGAGCACGGCCGCGATGTCTTTGGCCTGGGAAGGTTTTTCACAGAGGTACAGCCGCATAACCACCGTCGTCGATCAGTTCACTGGAGGTACACAGGATGGCCGCAGTTGGCGCTCGGGGCAACTTTTATCTGTATGGATATACAGATCAAAACATTGCCGGAGATGACCGGTATTACCGGGACGTCGCGAGCGGCTATCGAGAAATCGATTGGCAAGGCAGTTGACGCCCGTGTCAGGTTCAACGGGCTTCTCAGAAACGCGAGTGACCGGACGATCTCGCTAGTGGATCGCCGTGCTCGACGCGTACTGCCAACTCTGAAACAAGGAAGTCCCACCATGGCTCAAGCCAAAGCAAAATCCAGCAGCGCCTATGACGAAGTGAACGCCTTCAGCCACCTGTACGACCGCGGCGTCGGCCTGGTCAACGGCAAACCGTCGTTCACCGCCGATCAGGCAGCCGACGAAATCCTGCGCAAAAACCTGTCGTGGCACGACAAGAACGGCGACGGAAAAATCTCGCTGACCTACACCTTCCTTACCGAGAAACCGGCAAACTACAACCCGAACCTCGGCAACTTCAGCCAGTTCAGCGCTCAGCAAAAGGCTCAAGCCATACTGGCCATGCAATCCTGGGCCGACGTGGCCAAGGTCACGTTCGCTGAAGGCAAGGGCGGCGACGGCCACATGACCTTCGGCAACTACGACGTCAGCACCGGCGGCGCAGCGTTCGCCTACCTGCCGAGCGGCGGCAGCTATGACGGTCAGTCGTGGTACCTGATCAACAATCAATATCAGGTCAACAAGACCCCGGACACCAACAACTACGGGCGTCAGACCCTGACCCACGAAATCGGCCACACCCTTGGCCTGTCGCACCCGGGCGCCTACAACGCCGGCAACGGCAGCCCGACCTACAACGACGCCAAGTACGCCGAAGACACCCGTGGCTACAGCCTGATGAGCTACTGGAGTGAAGCCAACACCGACCAGAACTTCAGCAAGGACGGCAGCGGCGCCTACGCCTCCGCGCCGTTGCTCGACGATATCGTGGCGGTGCAGAAACTCTACGGTGCCAACTATGAAACTCGTGCCGATAACACCTGGTATGGCTTCAACTCCAATACCGGACGCGATTACTACACCGCGACTTCGGCCTCTTCGAAAGTGGTGTTTTCGGTATGGGACGGTGGCGGTGACGACTGGCTGGATTTCTCCGGCTTCACCCAGAACCAGAAGATCAACCTCAATGAAGGTTCGTTCTCCGACGTTGGCGGTCTGGTCGGCAACGTGTCGATTGCCTATGGCGTAACCGTGGAAAATGCGGTTGGCGGTTCGGGCAATGACCTGCTGATCGGCAACTCGGCCGTCAACCATCTGTTCGGCGGAGCCGGCAACGACATCCTTTACGGCGGTGGCGGCGCGGATGTGCTGTGGGGGGGCGAGGGCGCAGACACCTTCGTCTTCGGCGCAGCCAGCGACTCGACCAACAACCAGCCGGACTGGATCATGGATTTCAAGAGCGGCGTGGACAAGATCGACCTCTCGGGCATCGCCGCGTTTGCCACGGGGGCGGCGTCACTGAACTTCGTCAGCAGTTTCACCGGCCACGCGGGCGATGCGATCCTGACTTACTACGCGCAGAACGGTCAGACCGGGCTGCTGGTCGATCTGACCGGGCAGGGGCAGGTTGACTTTGCCGTGGGTGTGGTGGGGCAGGCGGTGGCGACTGATATCGTGGTTTGATGCCAGAAGAGTAGCCCTCACCCTAACCCTCTCCCAGTGGGAGAGGGAACCGATCGGGGGATGCTGAAAACATACGTCGACCTGATTGCACTTCGCTGAATCCACAATCGATAAAGCACTTTCAGGTCGGTGTAGAACGAAAGACACCTCGACAGGCTCCTTCTACCTCCGGGAGAGGGCTGGGGCCGGGGGGCTTTGGCCGTTCGGCTGCAAAATCACCCTGGTCTGAACCTATGAGCTATACCTGAACCGGTCTCTCTGCGCCGTATTCAGGAGTAACCCCAATGAGCACCACCGGCCTCAATCCCGTCATCACCCTCGAAGAACTCCCCGGTTGCCTGCTGGTGAAATTCCACGGCATCCAGGTCGCGGCGTCCTCGCATGTGCTGGTGCTCCATGAGGCCAACTACCCGCCGGTGTACTACGTGCCCCGCGAGGACATCGACGAGAAATACTTCGCCCGCACCGACCACACCAGTTATTGCCCGTACAAGGGCGATGCCAATTACTTCAGCCTGCAAGTGCCGGGGCATGAGGGGGCGAATGCGGTGTGGACTTACGAGAAACCGAAGATCTCGGTCGATGCGATCAAGAACTATGTGGCGTTTTATCCGGATCAGGTGAAGTTTGAGGTGATCAAGGCTGACGCTTAGTTACTGGAGGAAGAGATTTAATTGTGGCGAGGGGATTCATCCCCGATGGACTACGTAGTAGTCCCCTTTTTCACGGGGGCGCTACGCACCCCATCGGGGATAAATCCCCTCGCCACAGGTTTTTTCACCAAAGGATCATGTGTGCAGGTTCAGATTCAGTTCTTATCGAGATCGATATTCTTCGTCTCTCGCAGACAGATCATCCCCACCACCAGGCTGACCCCGGTAATCAGCACCGGGTACCACAGCCCATAAAAAATATCCCCGGTGTACACCACCAGCGCGAACGACACCGTTGGCAGGAAACCGCCGAACCAGCCGTTGCCGATGTGATACGGCAGGGACATCGAGGTGTAGCGGATGCGCGTCGGGAACAGTTCGACCATCAGCGCCGCCAGCGGGCCGTAGCACATGGCCGAGATGATGATCAGCGCGACGATCAGCGCCACGATCATCGGTTTGTTGATCTGTTGCAGGTCGGCCTGTTGCGGGTAGCCGGCGAGGGTCACCGCGCCGCGCAGGGCGGATTCGTCGTAGCCGTCGATTTTCACGTCGCCGACGCTCACCTGCACGCCGCTGCCGGCCGGGGCGGCGACGCTGGAGTAGGGCAGGCCCTGCTTGACCAGGAAGGTCTTGACCTTGTCGCACGGGCTGTCGAATTTGGCCTTGCCCACCGGGTCGAACTGGAAGGTGCAGGTGGCCGGATCGGCCAGCACGGTGATCGGCGCCTGACGGCTGGCTTGATCGATTGCCGGGTTGGCGTAATGCGCCAGGGATTTGAAAATCGGAAAGTACAGCGCGGTCGCCAGCAGCAGCCCGAGCATCAGCACCGGTTTGCGCCCGACCTTGTCCGAGAGCCAGCCGAAAATGATGAAGAACGGCGCGCCGATTACCACGCTGATAATCAGCAGGCTGTTG
The DNA here is from genome assembly GCF_023100615.1 of Pseudomonas sp. MWU12-3103b. Taxonomy (NCBI): domain Bacteria; kingdom Pseudomonadati; phylum Pseudomonadota; class Gammaproteobacteria; order Pseudomonadales; family Pseudomonadaceae; genus Pseudomonas; species Pseudomonas sp. MWU12-3103b. The sequence continues at coordinate 54,808 of NZ_JALMEY010000015.1, read as the reverse complement.
GCCACCGCCGGGTCCATTTTCAGGAACTGGGTGAGGAAGAACAGCACGTAAAATTGCGCAGCGTAGAAGGTCACCGCTTGCCCGGCGTTGATGCTGAACAGCGCGATCAGCACGACCTTGAGGTTCTCCCATTTGCCGAAGGATTCGCGGATCGGCGCTTTCGAGGCTTTGCCTTCCTTTTTCATTTTCAGGTACGCCGGCGACTCGTGCAGGCTCAGGCGGATCCAGGTGGAAATGCCCAGCAGCACGATCGACAGCAGGAACGGAATACGCCAGCCCCAGACTTCGAACTGATCGCCAGTGAAGTAGCGGCACCCGAGCACCACCAGCAGCGACAGCAGCAGGCCGAGGGTTGCAGTGGATTGAATCCAGCTGGTGTGGAAACCGCGTTTGCCGATTGGCGCGTGTTCCGCCACATAGGTCGCAGCACCGCCGTATTCACCGCCCAGGGCCAGACCCTGAAGCATGCGCAGCACCACCAGAATGATCGGCGCGGCAATGCCGATGCTGGCGTAGGTCGGCAGCAGGCCGACGCAGAACGTGGCGATCCCCATCAGAATGATGGTCGCGAGGAAGGTGTATTTGCGCCCGATCATGTCCCCCAACCGACCGAACACCAGCGCCCCGAACGGCCGCACGATAAACCCGGCGGCAAAGGCCATCAGCGCGAAGATGAACGCCGTGGTGTCGTTGACCCCGGCGAAAAACTGCTTGCTGATCACCGCCGCGAGGGCGCCATAGAGGAAGAAGTCATACCACTCGAACACCGTCCCCAAGGACGAGGCGAAGATGACTTTCTGCGTGGCACTGCTGGTGCTGGCGCCGCTCGCGGCGTCCAGCGGCTGAGCGTGTTCTGACATGTCGGTATCCCTCACAGTGATTGTTTTTGTTGTTCCACTGGTGTTGCGTGTCCGGGTGTTGCGCGTTGCCTTGAATGCTGTTGATTCCTGTGGGAGGGGGCTTGCTCCCGAAGGGGCTGTGTCAGTCAAATCATGGGTGAATGACACTCCGCTTTCGCGAGCAAGCCCGCTCCCACACTGGGGCTGTGAACAGGTCCTGAAAGGATCATCTGCGCCGCCTTCTCGGCAATCATCAGCGTAGGCGAACAGGTGTTGCCCGAGGTGATCCGCGGCATGATCGACGCGTCGGCGATGCGCAGGCCGGGCACGCCATGCACGCGCAATTGCGCATCGACCACCGCTTCCGCGTCATTGCCCATGCGACAGGTGCCGACCGGATGGAAAATCGTCGTGCCGATTCGCGCCGCCGCTTCGTGCAGTTGTTCTTCGCTTTGCAGGCTGTCGCCGGGCAGATACTCCACCGGTTTGAACGCTTGCAGGGCCGGGGCGCTGACGATGCGGCGGGTCAGGCGGATCGCGTCGGCGGCCACGCGCAGGTCTTCAGGATGGCTGAGGTAATTGGGTTGAATCAGCGGTGCTTCCTGCGGGTCTGCCGAACGGATGTCGATGCGGCCACGGCTCTGCGGACGCAGATCACACACCGACGCGGTGAACGCCGGGAAGCTGTGCAACGGCTCGCCAAAGCGCTCCAGCGACAGCGGCTGCACGTGATACTCAAGGTTGGCGGAAGTCTGCTCAGGCCCGGATCGGGCAAACGCCCCGAGCTGACTCGGCGCCATCGACAGCGGCCCGCTGCGGTCATACAGATAACGCAGGCCCATGCCCATCTTGCCCCACACGCTGCCGGCGATCTGATTCAGGGTCCGAGCGTTCTGCAGTTTGTAGATCAGGCGCAGTTGCAGGTGATCCTGCAGGTTGCCGCCGACCCCCGGCAACTCATGAATCACCCCGATGCCCAGACGCTCCAGCAAAGGACTCGGGCCGATTCCGGAGCGTTGCAGAATGCTCGGCGAACCCACGGCGCCGGCGCAGAGGACGATTTCCTTGCGCGCCTTGAAGCTTTTCACCTGACCTTCGTGACGGGCGCTGACCTTCGATGCGCGACCGTTTTCCAGCAGCACCCGATCCACTTCAACCCCGGTCAGCACCGTCAGATTGGCCCGCTCGCGAACAGGTTTGAGAAACGCCTTGGCCGCGTTCCAGCGCACCCCGGCCTTCTGGTTGACCTGAAAGTAGCCGCAACCCTCGTTGTCACCCTGGTTGAAGTCGTCGATGCTGGCGATGCCGCTCTGCTCAGCGGCGCTGCGGAAGGCATCGAGAATCGGCCATGACAGCCGCTGTTGCTCGACCCGCCATTCACCCTGGGCACCGTGAAACTCAGCGGCGCCGGCAAAGTGATTTTCGCTCTGTTTGAACAGTGGCAGCACGTCGTTCCAGGCCCAGCCCGGATTGCCCTCGGCGGCCCAGCCGTCATAGTCGCCAGCCTGGCCGCGCATGTAGATCATGCCGTTGATCGAGGAGCAGCCACCGAGCACTTTGCCGCGTGGGTAGCTCAGGCTGCGACCTTGCAGGCCGGGTTGCGCTTCGGTCTTGAAGCACCAGTCGGTGCGCGGGTTGCCGATGCAGAACAGGTAACCCACGGGGATGTGAATCCATGCGTAGTTGTCGCGCCCGCCGGCTTCGAGCAGCAACACCCGCTGCTGTTTGTCTGCCGACAGTCGATTGGCCAGCAGGCACCCGGCGGGGCCGGCGCCGACCACGATGTAGTCGTATTCTTCAAGGGAAGTCTGCATTCCCTGACCTCGCTTTTTGTTTTTATTGTCGGACACTCTAGTTGTTAGCTTTCGTTAAAAGAATGTTAGTTTTTGCGCAGCCGCTGTGCGTTTTCAAACAGCCCGGATTGACCATAGCTGACAAGGACACCCCATGTTCGACTGGAACGACCTGCGGTTCTTTCTGGAGTTGCAACGCAGCGGCCGCCTGCTCACCGCTGCCCGGCGCTTGAACACTACTCACGCCACCGTGGCCCGACACATCGAGGCGATCGAAAAAAGCCTCGGCACCGCGCTGTTTGTCCAGCACGCCCAAGGGTATGAAATGACCCCGGCAGGCGAGGCGCTGCTCAAGCACGCCGAAGCCATGGAGAACGTCGCGCTGCTGGCCCAGGAAGAAATCACCCAGTCAACCGCACCGCTGGGCAAGATCCGTGTCGGCGTCACCGAAGGGCTGGGCATCAAGTTTCTCGCCAGCCGGATGATCGGCCTGTTCGAACGTTATCCGGGGCTGGAAGTGGAACTGGTCGCCGTGCCGCGCTTCGTCAGCATCCTCAACCGCGAGGCGGAAATCAGCATTCATCTGGAGCGCCCGGCAGCGGACATGCTGGTCACGCGCAAACTCACCGACTATCGGTTGGCGCTCTACGCCAGCCAACGCTACCTCGACAACGCACCGCCGTTGCGCAGCCGCGAAGACCTCGCGCGGCATGCGTGGATCGGTTATGTCGATGATTTGCTGTTCAGTCAGGAACTGATGTTCCTCAACAGCTTCTGCCGCAGCCCGCGCGTGGTGTTCCATAGCACCAGCGTGATCGCCCAGCAGGAAGCGGCGCGCTCGGGATTGGGCATTGCGGTGTTGCCTTGCTACATGGCCGCGTCGGATCCGGATCTGGTGGCGTTATTGCCGGATGACAGCATCGAGCGCAGTTACTGGATCAGCACCCGACGCGAGCTGCACAAGTCGGTGCGGCTGCGGGTGGTCTGGGATTATGTCGTCGGCCTTTGCGAGGCGGAGCAGGGGCTGTTGCGCGGCTAGTCCTGCCCCGCACAAATCCCCTTGTGGGAGCGGGCTTGCTCGCGAAGGCGGTATGTCTGTGAAGTAGATATCGACTGACACTACGCCTTCGCGAGCAAGCTCGCTCCCACAGGGTTCTGCGGTTGCTGCCTTACTGGATCAGCACCCGGCGCGAGCTGCACAAGTCAGTAAGGTTGCGGGTGGTCTGGGATTATGTCGTCGGCCTTTGCGAGGCGGAGCAAGGCCTGTTGCGCGGATAGTCCCGCCCACACAATTCCCCCCTGTGGGAGCGAGCTTGCTCGCGAAGGCGTAGTGTCAGTCGATACCTATGCCACAGACATACCGCCTTCGCGAGCAAGCTCGCTCCCACAGGGGGGGCTGCGGTGTGGCTTGAATTCGGGGTTGAATAATATATGGATATCCGTATATTCGGTTTTCCATATGTTCGAGCCCGCCCCCCCATGCTCACCCCCACTGAACTGTTCAAAAGCCTGGCCGATGAAACCCGTGCCCGCGCCACCTTGCTGATTGCCGAGCAGGGTGAGCTGTGTGTCTGCGAGCTGATGTGCGCCCTCGACGACAGCCAGCCGAAAATCAGCCGCCACCTCGCGCAACTGCGCAGCAATGGGTTGTTGCTCGATCGCCGTCAGGGTCAGTGGGTCTATTACCGGCTCAACCCGGAGCTGCCGGATTGGGTTCACCAGATCCTCAAGATTACCGCGACGGCCAACGCCGATTGGCTCAAGGACAATGCCTGTCGCCTGCACAACATGGACGGCCGTCCTGCCCGCGAAACCGCGTGCTGCTGAACTTCTAATATCCCCGGAGCTATCCATGCGTGTCCTGTTCATGTGCACGGCCAACAGTTGCCGCAGCATCCTTTCCGAAGCCATGTTCAATCATCTGGCACGCGAGGGTTTCGAGGCGGTGAGCGCCGGCAGTTTCCCAAAAGGCCAGGTGTTGCCGCGCAGCCTGACGACGCTGCAACAGACCGGTATCGCTATCGACGGTTTGTACAGCAAAGGCAACGACGCCTTTGAAGGCAACCCGCCGGACATCGTCATCACCGTCTGCGACAAGGCAGCGGGCGAAACCTGCCCGGTGTACTTCGGCCCGGCGATCAAATGTCATTGGGGGCTGGAAGATCCCTCTGATGTGAGCGGTGACGAGGCCGCAGTGGATGCGGCGTTCCGTGCCACGCTGGCGATCATCGAGCGCCGCTGCGCAACCTTCCTCGGTCTTCCTTTCAAATCACTCAGCCGCGTTGAGCTTCAGCGCGAACTGGATCGCATCGGCTCCCTCTGAGCCGGAGGACGTATGTCAGAGCTCCTGCCCAATCTTGATCACAGCCTGTTCGAAGGCCGGATCACATCACCTTCGCACGAACACAAACCACGCATCCTGCTGCTCTACGGTTCGACCCGCGAACGCTCCTTCAGCCGTCTACTGGTGGAGGAGGCCGCACGCTTGCTGGAGCACTTCGGTGCCGAGACGCGCATCTTCAATCCGTCCGGTCTGCCGTTGCCTGACGACGCCCCGGTCGACCATCCGAAAGTCCAGGAACTGCGCGAGCTGGTGCTGTGGTCGGAAGGTCAGGTCTGGTGTTCGCCGGAACGCCACGGCGCGATGTCGGCGGTGTTCAAGGCACAGATCGACTGGATTCCGCTGGAGCTCGGCGCGGTGCGTCCGACCCAGGGCAAAACCCTCGCGGTGATGCAGGTCTGCGGCGGTTCGCAGTCGTTCAACGTGGTCAATCAACTGCGCGTGCTGGGGCGCTGGATGCGCATGTTCACCATCCCCAATCAGTCTTCGGTGCCCAAGGCGTTCACGGAATTCGATGAGGCGGGGCGGATGAAACCGTCAGCGTTTTATGACCGCGTGGTTGATGTGATGGAAGAGCTGGTGAAGTTCACCGCGCTGCTGCGCGAGCGCCAGGATTTTCTGGTAGATCGCTATTCCGAACGCAAGGAAAGCGCCGAGCAACTGATGTCGCGGGTCAATCAGCGCTCGATCTGAAATGCACAAACCTTCTAGCCTCAACCCGCCAATTGTGGATTACTGGCCCCAGCCCACCACTGTACGCACGCCATGAGCAACTGGATCGACCTTGCCCGCGACCGGGAAACCGGCATCGAAACCCTGCACGCGCATTTCGCCGGGCACGCGCACGCCTACGATCCGCACTGGCATGAAACGTATTTGATCGGCTTCACCGAGCAGGGCGTGCAGCGCTTCAACAGCCGTCGGGCGCGGCATGACAGCACGCCGGGCAAGGTTTTCATGCTGGAACCCGGCGACATCCATGACGGTGATGCGCCGAGCCCGGACGGCTTCACCTATCGCATGCTCTATCTGCAACCGGCATGGCTGGAGCAGGCGCTGGACGGTCTGCATCTGGGCAGTTATGGCAGCGGCTTGCCGGGGATCGGCAGTGTGCTCAACGATGATCCCGAACTGGCCCGGGCCACCTTGTTTGCGTTCAATGCGCTGCATCAGCAGGACGTACGCATGGTGCGCGACGTGGCGCTGGATGCCTTGCTCGAACGACTGGCGATTCATCTGTACCGGCGACCGCAACCGAGCGCTGCCAACCGCGCACCGTTGATCGCCCGGCAGGCACGCGATTACCTGGTGGCCTACCACGAACAGGACATCAGCCTGCAAACCCTGGCCGACGTCTGCGGCACCGACCGCTTTCGCCTGACCCGCGCGTTCAAGGCAGCCTATGGACTCGCGCCACACGCGTGGCTGATCCAGCTGCGTCTGAGCCGTGGCCGGCAGATGCTTGCCGCCGGCATGCAGCCAGTGGAAGTCGCCGGCCGCCTCGGATTCGCCGATCAAAGCCATCTCGGCCGCTGGTTCGTGCGTGCCTACGGCATCACGCCGGGCGCCTATCAGCAACGCGCCATTGGTACCTTTCGACGCTGAACAAACGTTCAAGACCGTCACCTTGCTCAACCATCACAGTTAGCCCTGACTTTCTACAGGGCCGTGCCATGCTTGCGTTCATCCTCTTTGCCTTCGTTGCCTCGATCACCCCGGGGCCGACCAACCTCATCGTACTCAGCACCAGCGCCCGACGCGGCTGGCGGCCGTGTCTGCCGATCATTTTCGGCGCGGGGGCGGGCGCTGCGTCTTTGGTTTGGGTGGCCGGCGCTGGCGCCAGTACGCTGATGCTGCCCGGTGTGCGCCCGGTGATCAGTGCGCTGGGGATGGGCTGGATGCTGTGGCTGGCGTGGCAGATTTTCACCGCGCCGGCCACTGCCATCGATCCTGCTGCCGGCGAGGAAAAAACCGAACTGGGCCTGCTCGGCGCTGCGCTGTTGCAGTGGGTCAACCCCAAGTCGTGGATGATGGCGATCGCGGTGATCAGCGTGTTTACCGCGCAGAGGCAGGGGTTGAATGCGCTGTGTCTGGCGTTCTTTCTGGTGTCGTTGCCGTGCCTCGGCGTCTGGGCGTTGTTGGGGCGTGGGGCGGCGCGCTGGCTGAGTAATCCGGCGCAGTTGCAGTGGCTGAACCGGATTCTGGCGGTGTTGCTGGTGGTGTCATCCGCTGCTGCGTTGCTGCACAACTGAGCCAAGAGGCATAGACAAGGTAGCGCGCAAGCCACCCTCAGGCCGGTTGACCAAGGTAATCCGCCCGCCCAGACGCAATGCGATGGTGTTGACGATGGTCAGCCCCAAGCCCGCACCTTGTGTGTTGCCGCGGCTGTAAAAGCGTTCGAACAGACGCGCCCGATCCGCTTCGTCTATCCCCGGACCCTGATCCTCCACGCTCAGCAGGCACCAGCCCTCGGCCTGGCTCAGTTTGACCGTGATCACGCCGTGCTCCGGCGAGAAGTTGGCAGCGTTGGTGATCAGGTTGCCCAAGGCGATGTCGATGGCAGCGGTGCTGGCCATGACGTGGAACGGTTGTTCGCCGTCCTCGAAGGCCAGTTCCAGGTGTTTGCTCAACAGCCACGGCGTCAGTTGCACGAGGCTGTTGCGCACGGTTTCGTTGAGGTCGATGCGCTGCAACGGCGGCGGGTTGGATTTCGGTTCGAGGCGGGCCATGGTCAGCAACTGGTTGACCAGACGGCTGGTGCGGTCGACGCCGGAAATCAGAAACTGCAACGACTCGCGGCGCTCCTGTTCGGTACCGGCCTCCAGCAGGTTTTGCGCATGCACCCGCAGCACCGCCAGTGGCGTGCGCATCTCGTGGGCGGCGTCGGCGATAAACCGTCGTTCGCGGCCAAGCACCTCCTGAATCTGCGCGAGCATGCGGTTGAGCGCTGCCTGCATCGGTTCCAGTTCGCTGGGCAGCGGCGTCAGTTGCAGTGGCTCCAGCGAGCCGCTGTGTCGGGCGCGCAAGGTTTGCGCCATGTTCGCCAAGGGCCTGAGTCCCCAGCCGATCGCCAGCCAGACCATCGCCGCGAGTATCAGGCTGCCGAGCACGTTCGGCCACAGCGTGTGGCGCACGATGCGATCAACCAGGTCGGCGCGCACATCATCGCGCTCGCCGACCCAGATGCGCAGACCGTTCTGCGGGTCTTCGAGCATGAAGGCGCGCCAGTGACGGTTGTTCAAGTCGACCACATCGCTGAAGCCCGGCTTCGTCGGCGGGGCGGTGAACGACGGGGCACTGGCGGTGTGCACCAGCACCTCGTTTTTCGGGTTCCACACCTGGAAGGCGATCTTGCTTTCGTAAGGATGGCCGTCGACGCGTGGCTTGGCTTCGCCGAGCGCCTGATTGAACGCCTGATACAACTGCGAGTGATCCTTGCTCGCCATCGGCATGCGCATCACGCCTTGCAGCAGGCGAGCGTTTTGCGCCAGTTGCGCGTCGTAGACTTCGGCGATTTCGTGGTTGCTGTCGTGCAGGTTGAACACGCTGAGCACCGCAAGACCGGCGAGCAACAGCCCGATGATCAGCGTCAGCGTACGGCGACGAATCGAGGTCATCGACGCTCCTCCACCAGATAACCCACACCGCGAATGGTGCGGATCAGGTCGGTGGAGAATTTTTTGCGCAGGTGATGGATGTGCACTTCCAGGGTGTTGCTCTCGGCTTCTTCGTTCCAGCCGTAAAGCAACTGGATCAGTTGGTCGCGGGTCATCACCCGGCCCGGCGGCGAGAGCAATTCATGCAGCAACTGATATTCCTTGGGCGTCAGCGCGACAGGTTGACCCTGATAGCTGACCTGCTGGGTGCCGGGGTTGAGGCTGATCCCGGCGTGTTCGATCAGCGCCTGGGCGCGCCCGGCACTGCGACGCAACAAGGCGCGCAGGCGTGCCTTGAACTCATTGAGGTCGAAGGGTTTGACCAGATAGTCGTCGGCGCCGGCGTCCAGCCCGGCGATGCGGTCTTCGGTGGCATCGCGCGCGGTGAGGATCAGCACCGGCAGGTTCGAACCGCTGTCGCGCAGACGACGCAGCACTTCGAGGCCGTCCATGCGCGGCAGGCCCAGATCGAGTACGGCAACGTCAAAGGTTTCACTGAGCAGCGCATGCAACGCGCTGCTGCCATCCTTCAACCAATCGACGGTGTAGCCCTCGCGCCCCAACGCCTGATGAATGCCTTCACCGAGGGCTACGTCATCCTCAATCAGTAATAAACGCACGCGGACTCCTGTCAGTCGAGTTTCTTGTTCACGTCCACCAGCAGGGCGGCGATCTCTTTGCGGCGCCCGGCGTCAGCGGTTTCCCGGCCCGGGCGCGGGGCGGCCTGCTGGGCCTTGAGCAGCGCGACCCTGGCTTCAGCGTAGCGCTTCTGACGGTAGAGGTGATCGCCCCAGAAGTACAGACTGTCGATGCCCTCCGGATTCAGTTGCAGCGCTTGCTTGAGCAGTTGCTCGGCCTTGTCGCTGTCGCCGAAACCGATCGGCCAGCCCGGGACGCGATCATACAGCGCGGCGAGGCTGGTGTAGGCCGAGCCTTGCAAGGCTTTGGGGTCGAGTGTCAGGGCTTTTTCCAGATCGGCCTTGGCGTCCTTGGCCTTGCCCAAGGCACCGAGTCCGCCCTGAGCGCCGGCCCAACTGCTGGTGACGATGCCTTTCCAGATCCACGCTTCGGCCACTGCCGGACGCTGGGTGGTAAAGGCAGTGGCTTCGGACGACAACTGCTCGAACGCGGCGGCGCGCTGTTTTTCTGCCACTTCATATTGGATGTGCGCCCAGCTCTGCTGGATGCCGTTGAGGCGTTGCTGATCGGCAGGTTCCAGCGCCCAGACGCTTTGGCTGAGGGCGGCGAGCAACAGGCATACGGAAAGTCTTTTCATGATTTTGGCGGCTCGTTGTCAGGTTTCTCACTGAGGCGGCGAATCAGCGGCAACTGCTTGCGCAGGCCTCGATCCACCAGATGTGGCAGCAGATTGTTCAGGCGTACGAAGAAGCGCTCCGGCCAGCCCAGATACAGGTCGCGGCGGTCGCCGGCGATCGCGTGGATCACCGCCGAGGCGACGGTTTGCGGGTCATCGACGTTGGCCTTGAGCGCATCGTTCAAGGCTTGCGCCGCCGCACTGTTCATCGAAGTGCGCGTGGCCCGGGGCGCGACGTAAAGCACGTTGACCCGGGTGTCGGCCAGTTCGCGGCGCAGCGCTTCGGAGAATCCGCGCAGGGCGAACTTGGTCGCGCAATAACTGGCGTAACCGGGGTAGCCGATCGAGCCGTAAGTGGAACCGACGTTGACCACCATCGCGCTGTCGGCCTGTTTGAGCAGTGGCAGCAGCAGTTTGGTCAGGCACATCGGTGCGCTGATGTTCACCGCGAGCATCGCGTTGATGTCGCTGTCATCCAGCTGTTCAAGCATGGCGAAATGATTGACCCCGGCCGCGTTGATCAGCAGGTTGATGCCGCCAATGGCTTCGGCGGCGGCCAGCACTTTGCGCCGGTCGCTGAGGAAGGTCAGGTCGGCGGCGACCCAGCACAGCGAATTCGGGTAGCGCTCAAGCAACGGCGCCAGCGCCTGCTCATGCCGCGCCACCGCCAATACCTGGGCGCCGGCGGCGCACAAGGCCTCGGTGATGGCCATGCCGATGCCGCCACTGGCGCCGGTCAACACCACCCGCGCATCACGCAGCTGCATGTTGAGCCTCCGCGTCACGTGGCAGGCCACGGAACATGTCGGAGTACAGGCGATAGACGACTTTCGAGGCGTGGATCACTGCTGCCTGATCGTCTGGATCTTCCAGCTTATTCATCAAGCGGCGATAGGTTTGCATGTGCTCGATGTCCAGCGAACCGTGCGAGCTGAGGTAGCTGAACGCGGTGTCCGGCAGTGCCAGACGCTCGCGAATGCTGCCCGCCGCATGGGTGGCCAGGGCGATGCTGGTGCCTTCAAGCACATTGACCATGCCGAATAGGCCCACCGGATTGCCTCGGGCGATCAAGTCGTAGAGGAAACTGACCATCAATTCGATCGGCAGCGATGGCTGCCCGTCGCGCACCGCGTTGCGATCACCGCCACACGCGGCAATATCGTTGAGCACCCACTGTTCATGGCCGTATTCGTCTTCGATGTATTCGCAGACGGCTTTGCGCAGCCACTCCAGCCGTGTCGGCAGGCGCGCGCCGCAGGCCATCATCAACGGCACGGTGTGACGCACGTGGTAATACGCCTGAGCCAGAAATGCCCGATAGCTTTCCAGGCTGACCTTGCCTTGCAGGGCATCGAGGATGATCGGCAGGTTGAACAGCTCGTGACGTTCCTGCTGCGTGGCTTCTTGCAGGGTGTCGAAAAAACTCATGATGCGGACTCCTCGGAAACAGCGGACTCAGTCAATTGGGCGTGGTACAGCGCGACAATCGCCTCACGGCGTGGCCGACCATTGGCGGTCAGCAGGCCATTGGTGGCGGTGAACGGTTGCGGCAGGCGCGTCCAGCGGTGCACCTGGGCGTAATCGGGCAAGGCTTCGTTGGCTTCGGCGACCGCTGCCGCCAGCTCCGCGTCGCTGCAATCGGCACGGTGCGGCCAGAGCAAGGCATGGTTGTGCGGCAGAGCCTCGCCGTAGACGAAGGCCTGGGCGATATGGCGGCGCTGGGTCAGTTCCGACTCGACCCATTCCGGGTTGACGTTGCGCCCGAAACTGGTGACGAACTGGTGCTTCTTGCGGCCCTTGAGGTAGAGGAAACCTTCGGGGTCGAACTCGCCCAGATCGCCGCTCGGCCACCATTCATCAGCGTATGGCGCGTCCCCCAGATAACCGAGCAGCGCCGAGCCCTTGATCAGTACTTCGCCGTCTTCGGCCAGGCGCACTTCAACGTGCGGCAGCGGCTGGCCGACGCTACCCGGACGCCGCGCGCCGGGGCGATTGAGGCACACCACCGAGGCGCATTCGGACAAGCCATAACCTTCGAAAACCGGCAGGCCGACACGCTGCGCGCGGTGCAGCAGATCCTCCGAGACCCGCGCACCGCCGACGGCGGCGAAACGCAGTTTTTGTGGATCGAAGGCTTTCTGTTCGGCAGCGCTGACCAGCATCAGCAACAGCTGCGGCACCAGAATCAGACTCTCCGGCGCACGTCCGGCCAGATAACCCAGCAGGTGCGGTACATCGACGCCGCTGGCGCCCTGTATGCCCAAGGTTTTCTGGCTCGGCAGACTCAGCGTCGCACCGGCGTACAGCGCGGCGTAGCAGCCGAGGTTTTCCAGCAGAATCGCCAGCGGCAACAACGCCAGATGATGCTGCGGATCGGTGGATTTGCTCGCTTGATCCAGCTCCCGCGCCACACGCAGCAGACTGTCGGCACTCAGGCACACGCCTTTCGGTGTGCCGGTGGTGCCGGAGGTGAAGGTCAGTTTGGCGGTGCCGGCTGGCAGGCGATTCGGGCCATCGAACGTGCGGCACCAGAACTCGCCGCGCTTCTCGTAACCGGCGGCGAGCAGTTCGGCGTCCAGCTCCGGTTCGGCAATCACCCGTTCGGCCTGGCTCTGTTCCAGACAATGGGCACGTTGCGCGGGGCTGAAAAACGCCGGCAGCGTCACGCAGGTCAAGCCCTCGAACAGCACGGCCAGATCCCACAGCATCGCATCGACGCCGTTATCCAGTGCCAAGGCGATCACCTGCGCCTGTTCATCGCGCAGACGTTCCTGGCGATACAGCACCTCGGCGTAAACAGTGGCGTAATCGAGTTTCAGCGTATCGCCCCACAGCGCGGTGCAGTTGTCATTGCGCCGGGCATGGTCGCGCAGGGTTTCCTGGAAGCGTTGCAGTTCAAGCGACATGGCAGGCTCCTTCAATCGAGGTCGGCAGTCCCAATCGAGTGAACAGGCCGATATTGCGCAAATGGATGAAGCCGGCGCGGATGTTGCCGACGTGCACCCACGGCTTGCTTTCGTAATAACTGCCCCAGTGTTGACGCTCGTCACCCAGGCGATCCGGGTCGGCGGCGCATAATGTCACTGGCTTCAGACCGAGCCGATGGAAGCTGTTGACCAGCCCGATGTTGCCGGTGAACGTCACCCATTCCAGGCCGCCCATGGCCAGCAGGTAGGTGATGGCGATGATGCTCATGCGTGCGCTGCCGGTGTCGCTGGCGGCGAGGTTGCCGACTTCGACGATGCCGGTGCGATCCACCGGACGATCCGCTGCAGCGCTGATCAACGGTTCGATCGGTTCATCCAGATAGCGCTCGAGAAACAGCGGCTCTTGATGTGCACGACGTACACCAGCCACCGCACACAGCTCACCGTCGCCGTTGTGCATGCCGAACAGCTCGGGCATAAAGTGCCGAATGTCGGCGCCGTGGGCTTTGCGAAAACGCTGCTGGATGAAAGCTTCGAAAGTCTCTCGCAGCGCGTCGTCGGGCAAGGCGCCGGTCAACGTCATCTGCGGCGTTTCGGCTTGACCGAAGCGCAGGGGAAGGGGAATGTTCCAGTCGAAATCGGGCATGGGCAGAACGCCTCCCTCAATGATTTGAGCGCAGTATCGGAGGCGTTTCTTAACGAAGTCTGAAGGTGAAAAAAGGTTAATCAACGGGCAATCTTCAGATTGTCTTAAGACTGCAAGGGCAGGGTGGCACCGTCGGTTCGCCCTGCAACCGGATCGAGACTGTCGAACGAATCGACCGTCACTCACGACAATCACGAGGCGCTACTTATGACCCGCGACACCGCCGTAACCCGTTATGGAAAACTGTCAATTACGTTGCACTGGCTGATGCTGGCGCTGTTCGTCGGCGTCTATGCCTGTGTCGAAATCAAGGGCTTCATGCCCAAGGGCAGCGAAGCGCGCGGCCTGCTGATGGGCTTCCATGGCCTGTTCGGCGCGAGCATTTTCGTGCTGGTGTGGGTGCGTCTCCTCGGCCGCTTGAGCCCACGCCCGCCGATCACTCCGAAGCCGCCATCCTGGCAGACCGGCATCTCGCACCTGATGCACCTGGCGTTGTACGTGCTGATGATCGCCACGCCGATCCTCGCCTGGCTGATGCTCGCTGCCGCCGACAAACCGTTCCCGTACTTCGGCTTCCACGTCCCGGCACCAGTCGCCATCGACCCGGACTTCGCCAAACAGCTCAAGTACTGGCATGAAACGCTGGGCAGCGCGGGCTACTGGCTGATCGGCCTGCACGCGGCGGCGGGGCTGTTTCACCACTACTGGGTGCGGGATAACACGCTGGTGCGGATGTTGCCGGGCCGCACGGAATAACCCTGACCTCCTTCAACACCCAATCCCTGTGGGAGCGGGCTTGCTCGCGAAGGCGGAGTATCAGCCACTGATGATTTCGGCTGACACGACGCCTTCGCGAGCAAGCCCGCTCCCACAGTTTTTGTGGCGTGTTCGAGTGCTTGGACTTCAGGTTTTGCACCTGCCTGCCGATGAAATCTGCACGATTTCAACGGATGCCGTTCATGAACAAGGTTGTTGCTCTACTGGCGCTTACCGCGCTCGTCGCAGGCTGCAAATCCAACAGTTCTTATACCCAGGTCGCAGATTTTCCCGCTCTGCGTTGCTTCGCCTACTGGGATGATAAAGCCATCAGCTCGCTGGAAGTCAGCTACATCCGCGACCTGAGTCAGAGCGGTAACCTGCCGTGCACGATCATGCTGGGCAACCTGTACGAGAAGGGGCGCGGTGTACCGCAGGACTTTTCCAAAGCCAAGGCCCTCTATCAATCCGTAGCCGATAAAGACGCCAGCGCCTACGGTCAACTTGGACGCATGGCTGAAGAAGGCATCGGCGGGCCGGTCAATGACACCGATGCGCGGCAGTTTTATCAGCGTGCCGTGAGCAAGCCCGAGCAGCAGCGCAGTGAAGCCAAACTGGCCAAATACATGGAGGACGGGCGCGGTGGTCCGCAGGATCTGCAAGGCGCGCTGACGCATTACTTCAACGCCACGCAGTATCTCGGTGATGACGCGTGGCAAGGCATCGAACGCCTGCGCGCCAAAGGCTTGCCTCTGACGATCGAGCAGCAACAGCGCTATAACAATCTCTTTGTCAGCAGCGTGCAAAGCGGCCTCAAGAAACGCATCACCGCCATAGAGAAGTCTCTGGAGAACAACGTCAATCCGACGTCTGCCAGCAAGCCAGTGCAGGTACAGCTGGAGTACACCCCGGGCGCATCGGCCCCGGTGGTTTCGATACGGCAAAGCTCGGGCGACACCGCGCTTGATCAAAGAGTGATGCAAGGCTTCAGCGATTATCGCTTTCCCGGTGACCCGATCATGCCACCGGGCCAGAAGAGCTATCAGGCGATCCCGATCGTCAGGACCGACGGCAAGAGTCCGCGGCAGAGATTTGACGAGAGCAGAAAGAACTGAGTCTTCCCTCGATTGAATCAGCTCCAACCGTGGCACCTTAAATCGATATGAACGGATGACCCTCATGAACAAGGCAGTTGCTATTCTGGCCCTCACGATCCTCGTTGCAGGCTGCAAAACCACTCCACCCACTCCTCAGGAAGCAAGTCTCACCGGCACTCGCTGCCTGCTGTTCGCCAAGGTGAGTGACCTTTCCGCCGATCGCGTCGACTACATCCGCGACGCCAGCAACAACGGCAACCTCAACTGCAAGCTTGCGCTCGGCGCTTTGTATGAGTTTGGTCGTGGCGGTTTAGCGGCGGATATGCGCAAGGCGCGCTCCCTGTATGAGTCTGTCGCTACGGTGGACGGCGCCGGTTATGAGCAACTGGCGCGCATGGCCGAGGAGGGCCGCGGGCAGGCGCCCGACGCTGTCGAGGCGCGACGGCTTTATCAGTTGGCGCTCGCACACCGAGAAAGCTTCAACAGTGAGTTCGCGCTGGCCCGGTTGATGGAAGAGGGCCGAGGTGGCCCGCAAGACCTGTCCGGGGCGCTGACGCATTACCTCAACGCCACCCAGCAAATCGATGACCAGGCGTGGGCCGGTGTGCAGCGGGTCCGCGCCCAGGGGTTGACCCTGACTGCCGAACAGACACAGCGCTACAACGAAAAATGGTACGACGCTGTTAGCACCAGTCTCGCAAGTACGGTGTACGACACCGAGTTGCTGTTGAACAGACAGATCAAACCCGGCACCGCGAGTAAACCGGTCACGTTGGAGGCGAAAGGCAAACCCGGTTCGCTGGTGCCGCAACTCACCTTGGTCGAAAGTTCTGGCAATCACGACGTGGACCAGGCCGTACTCAAGGCCCTCAGCGAATACCGCTATCCCGCGCTGCCGATCCTCAAAGCAGGGCAGGAATCGTGGTCATCCGAATTCCCGGTGAAGGTCGGCGTGAACTGATCGGGCTGGCCGGGCCACTTGCCGGAACAGCGTCCCGCGTCCACTCTATGACCTGCCGACAAGGAGCGTCCGCCGACCCTCCGTCGTGACCCAAGGGAGCTGGCAGCATGAGCGAAGACAACAAGGTAAAAGGCCCGGCGTCGTACTTTCCCGCTATCGAAAAGAAATACGGCCAGCCCATCGATCACTGGCTGAACCTGCTCGCCGGCATCACCGACAAGAAGCACATGGAACTGGTGGCGTGGCTCAAGGAGGAACACGGCATGGGCCACGGTCATGCCAACGCCTTGGTTGCGCATCATCTGACGGTTAAAAAGTGAGGGCAGGGCAGCGATGAATTTCTCCCACCGGCCAGTGACGGCCGACGACGTCAACACCCTCTGCAGCTTTCCGCAAGGCGAACAAGAGCTGTTCTTCATGTTCCCGAAAGCGAGCTTCCCGCTGACGGAAGAGCAGATGCACAACGCGATCAGCCAGCGCTTCGACTCCACGGCGTTCTTGGCCAACGGCGAGTTCGTCGGCTTCGCCAACTTCTACCGTGCCGAGCACGACGGCGTCTGCTGTATCGGCAACGTCATCGTCGCGCCATACGCCCGGGGCCAGGGTGTCGCTCGCTACATTGTCGAAACCATGACCGCCGTCGGCTTCGAAAAGTATCAGGCCAGGGAAGTGCAGCTGTCCTGCTTCAACGAAAACACCGCAGGGTTGCTGCTCTACCCGAAACTCGGCTTCGTCCCGTTCTCCATCGAAGAACGTGCTGCGCCGGGCGGCAGACGTGTGGCGCTGATCAACATGACGCGCCACCGAGATTAGTCATCCCCCAATCCCTGTGGGAGCCGGGCTCGCCCGCGATGGCGCCAGCCCGGCCAGACGTGCTCCCGAGCCTTGCGCAGAACCTGTGGGAGCTAGCCTGCTAGCGAAGACGCCAGCCCAGTCAAAACGAGTTCCCGAGCCTGACCGCGAACCTGTGGGAGCGAGCTTGCTCGCGAAGACGCCAGCCCAAACGACACCGTACTGCATCCATAAATACGATCATCCAGGCACCCGATGACTCAAACCTCCTCACCCCTAAGCTGACGGCTCATCAGATCACAACTCGCCGACCACGACGTCAACCACTCCGGCATCTCGGGCGACTGTTCAGGCAACCCCAACTCCCTGACAAACTCACCCGGCGCAATCGTGCCTTTCGCCGAACGAAACAGCCCACGCATCACCACCACGCCGATCACCCGTCCCTTGCTCACGAAGCGATGCTCCATGAAGCTCCATTTGTCGTCCCAGCCAAGCATCCGGCTGTGAATTTCAAACGCTTCAAACAGCTTCAGCTCACGCCGAAATTTGCCCCAGGTATCGCCAACGATCGGCAGCGCTTTAGCGCGCAGCGCCACCCGAAACGCGCCACTGCGCAACACAAAATCCATGCGCCCGACATCAGCCATGGTGAAGTAGCGACCATTGGTGACGTGCCGATTCAAATCGAGATCCAGCGGCCACACGCGCATGCGGATAACGGTGGATTCCAGCGCATTGACCGGCTTGCGCCACGGTCGGCGAAAAAGCATGCAGAGCAATCGAAACCACAGATTCATCAGTACGTCAGCCAGTTGAAAAGAGCGCTGCACTCTAGCGAGCCGGGCGATGGCGAGGTAGGTGCGTAAATGACTGTTTTGGACGGAACAGTGCATTCCGATCATTGCCGGGTGGGTGCTGGATCGGTAGTCCATTTAACCGGCGGATAAACAGGAAATATTCGTGATGTTTATATGAAGCCTGCCGTTACCACCGAAGCCCTACAACGCCTTGCGCCATCGCCTACGAGTACGCCAGAATCCGCCGGCTTGTGCGTCTAGGGCGCGGGTTCTATCGTCTGTCGGTCACTGAAAAACAGTGATCGGGTTTGGTAGCCCTGAGTTCTCGTAGATTGCATAAGCATCATGATCTGCAGTGTCTGTCCGACACGGCTTTATGGTGGTCATGCACAGGGCGTCTTCGGGCGCGCCGGTTTTCTACGTCCCGGTCTACCAACCTGCGCATGGCCGCCACCCTCGTTTGGTAGCGAGAGTGATGGCTCCCTTTTTTGACGTAGGAGCTTCACCATGATCAAACCAACACCCAACCCGCCAGAAACCGACCTCGCATCGCCCTACGAATCCCTCGATTCGAAAAAACTCCACGAAGCCGCCGAACGCGCCCTCGACCATTACCTGTCCCCGGCCACCCAAATCATGGCCAGCCCGCACAAACCCGAACCCATGTACCTCGCCAATCCGAAGTGCGACACCGAATCCCTGCTCGCCAACGCCAGCGAAACCCTCGGCTCCGCCAGCGAAATGCTCAACAACTTCGCCGCCACACTCGACACCTCCCACCGCAAAACCGCACTGGGCATCGCTCAAGTCGTCATGCTCGGCGAACTCGCCGTAAACCAGGCCCTCGACAACGTCGAAATCGCCCACTGACCCGGTCTCTCTCCGTAGCGAGTACCAGATTTTTTCGCTACGGAGGGCTATCTATTACTACGACTTCCCAAATCTGGCGCTTCAGTTACCGCGTCGGAATGGACGCTAATGACGTTACTTGTACTGGTAGAACTTATCGCGCTAGCGTTGGCGTTTATCTTTATCGCGAGCGCGAAATTCATGCCACTACACGAATGCCCACACACGTTTGAAGAGCTAGCCACAACGGTCTTGCCTGCGCATATGAACAGAATGAAGACCGCCCTTAGAGATCCGCGAGATATGAAGGTTTTTGGCATTCAAGGTGTTGGGGCTAAGTCTCTCCTGAAGCAGTTCGGCCTGGCACATGACTTTTCGGGTTGTTACGTTCTGATCGACAAGGGAACGCCTATTTATGTTGGTATTTCCCGAAGTGTGATCAGCCGGCTTCGGCAACACGTATTCGGCAAGACACACTTTGATGCAAGCTTGGCTTTTCGCATTGCGATGGCAAAGCATCCAGATCGAACGATCTCCAAGCTCACTCGTGCAAAGGCAATGGACGATCCACTATTCGGTACTTCTTTCGCAGAAGCGCAAGCCTACTTACGCTCACTTCAGGTTGCTGCAATAGCTATCGAAAATGCGCTTGAGCTGTACGTGTTCGAGCCCTACTGCGCACTGGCGCTGGATACCCATCAGTGGAACTCCTTCGAAACTCATTGACTGAGACAGTGTGAACTGTGATTCAGAACCCATCGCCAGCCGGTTGGAGTGGCTTGCTCGCCAAAACGCCGACTCCATCAACCGCAGACCGGAATAAACAGAAAAATCACCATTGTTTAAACGAAGTCTGCCGTTACCACCGAAGCCCTACAACGCCTTGCGCCATCGCCTACGAGTACGCCAGAATCCGCCGGCTTGTGCGTCTGGCGCGCCCTCCGTACCTTGATTCCTGTCACTGCTCATCAGTGATCGGGTCTGCAAGCCCGCCGGAAAACCAGTCGCATAGCTACGCCAAATGGACGCTCGTTCGGGTCCCCAAAATGGCAGCTTTGTGCGGGAGACCTTCGGGTCTGCCGGGTTCCTGGTTTCCCGGTCTTGCAGACCCGCGCACAGCTGCCACCCATCATCTGCAAGTGATGCTGGTAGCTCCTAATGAACAATCAGGAGCTTCACCATGATCAAACCAACACCCAACCCGCCAGAAACCGACCTCGCATCCCCCTACGAATCCCTCGACTCCAAAAAGCTCCACGAAGCCGCCGAACGCGCCCTCGACCACTACCTCACCCCGGCCACCCAAATCATGGCCAGCCCGCACAAACCCGAACCCATGTACCTCGCCAACCCGAAGTGCGACACCGAATCCCTACTCGCCAACGCCAGCGAAACCCTCGGCTCCGCCAGCGAAATGCTCAACAATTTCGCCGCCACACTCGACACCTCCCACCGCAAAACCGCACTGGGCATCGCCCAGGTCGTCATGCTCGGCGAACTCGCCGTAAACCAGGCCCTCGACAACGTCGAAATCGCCCACTGACCTCCCCGGTGCGACGAGCCCAAACCCTCGCCGCACCCAGCAATTTCAACCGAGCTGGCACAGAGCCACGCCTTGCGCCTCCAAGCCTCGGCTGTCACCCTTCGGCCCGTTCTTCAAGGATCAGAACAAGGAATCAAGGATTGAGTGGCTACGTTCCCAACCCCCCGAAAAACTACCGCTACGAAGAAGCCAAACCCGTCGACATTCATGCCCAGCGTTGGGCTGAGTATGAGAAGCATGGGAAAGAGCCTGCGCGCGAGCCCGAGAAAATCGGCATTGCGTTGAGGATTGGGGTTTTCTTTGATGGTACTGGTAATAACGCGAATAACACGGCAGCAGGGCTGCTGTGTGGTGCGCAGCATCCGATTGCGCCGCAGGATATTCCTGCGAGTTGCATGCCCTACATGAGTGATCCGGATAGCAGTTACGGCAACGATGTCAGCAATGTGAAAAAGCTGAGCGAACTGTATGAGGCGCCGCGACGCGCTGAGGGGGAGGGGCCACGAAAGAAAGCTTCCGGTATGGTCTACGTCGAAGGCATAGGCACCCGTTCAGGTGAAGAGGACAGTAAATTCGGCGCCGGTACAGGACGCGGCGAAACCGGTGTTGCCGGGCGCGTCCAATCTTCTTTCGTGTTGATCGAACAGCGTATCACTGAGGTATTGGATAAAAATCCCGATAGTGAAATTACTTCGTTGACCTTCGACACTTTTGGCTTCAGTCGCGGTGCGGCAGCCGCCAGACATTTCGCCAATGAAATCGTGCGTGGCAAACAAGGCCCTTTGGGCGAGATTCTCCGCAGTAAGTCCGATGCCTTCAGTTCGACCTTTGTCGATCAATACAACAGCGACATCAACATGGGCTTCATTGGGTTGTTCGACACTGTACCGTCGATTGCTGGATGGTCCAATTTAGGCAACATCAAAAGTGCAGTCGCAACGGGGATCAAACTCTACCTCGACCGACGTTATTTCACCGACGTTGTGCAGTTGGCTGCGCGGGACGAATGCAGGGCTAACTTTGCTCTCAATCGAGTAGCGTTGGATCATCCGGAAATTGTCTTGCCAGGAGTGCATTCTGATGTGGGCGGGGGTTACCTCGAGGAGGCTGAAGAATGCGTGCTCGTTAGCCCAATGCAAACGCTAGAAGTGGGTAACTACGCGGATGTCACTACCACATCGATCTATCAGGATGCGGTCAATGTGAGAAATCAGTGGTTAGCCAACGGCTGGCCTTCCGAAATGCTGGAAATAGTTACTCCAGCTCCATTACTGATGCCGATCAGTCCTCAGGATCGACTGAGTCCTCGAGTCAAACGAGTCTATGCCGCCGTTCAGCTCAAACGTCCGGTGAGTGGATTACTATCGAGAGTGAGCCTGCGCGTGATGCATCAACTCGCCAAAGCTAAAGGCGTTCGCTTCGAAGATATTCCCGAGACGCCTGGCTTCTTCGTTCCTGAAGAACTCCAGCCTATGTGCGATCGTTTCGTCTCCGGCGACTACCGCACCACCCCCGAGGAGGAGCAAATGCTCAAACTCAAGTACATTCACACATCTGCCAACTGGAATCATCCGCTTGGCAGGAGAGATGGAAGTGGTCTCAGAGCTGTTTACATTAACGCCCCCACGGAAGATGCAATCCGGGTAAAACACCCTCACGTACCTGACTGGACGCTTTGGTAATGAAGTTAGTTGCAGCCCTGCTGTGCACGCTTTTTGTGGCCGGTTGTAATGCCGATCCGCTTTCAGCAAAGAACGACCCTAAATCTCCATGGTGGGAACTCGGTTTTACCGAACCTGACTACATGAAGGTCTGGGTTGAAGACAGCGCCGTGGAAGACATAAAGGGCAAGACGTTTCTACGCACTGGCGGTGGAATCGCATCGGGCGGGCAGCCTGAAGACGGTACAGAATCGGCCCGAGGTTGGGACGGAGTGGGTGCATCTGCCAAAGCAGTAGTAGGCGCTGATCTCCCAAAACGAATTTTTGTTCGCTGGCAGTCCATCGTGGAGCCTCAGACCTATCGCGCTTGGGTGGACATACCCGAAGAAGCCAGACAATTGATGCTGACCTCGGTCAACCAGCGCTGTGCGAAAACCCCGGACCAAAAAGCTACCTATATATCTTCGGTCTACCTGGGATTGGCTCCCGGAGGTGTCGTACAAGTGTGGGTTAGAGACTCCTGCCACCATCCAATCAAAGTGGCTAAAGCCCAAGCTGAAATCGAACCGCTAGGCCCAAGTCAGGGTAAAACCCAAGGGCGGTACGCTTATCCCATCAGTGAAAAGTCCAAGCGGTATATCGAAAAATTCGGTATTCCTTACGGAAGCTGGTAAGCGGTAAACCAATGAAGCTAAACATTGTGGCGGCATGCGTGTTGTTCCTGAGTGGTTGCCAGTCTGCCTATCCTCTATCCGGAAAAAACGACCCGAAAGCCGATTCGTGGGAGCTTGCGTTCACCGAACCCTATTACATGAAGGTTTGGGTTGAGGACAGTGCCGTCGAAGACATAAACGGCAAGCTATTCACGCGGACGGGAGGAGGGACGGCCGCTGGCGGGGAGCCAGAAAATGGTAAAGAGTCCGCGCGCGGTTGGCATGCGGTAGGCGCAGCTGCGAAACCAGTGATTGGCGCTGGCTTGCCCAAACGCATTTACGTGCGCTGGCAATCCATTGTCGAGCCGCAGACCTATAAGGTTTGGGTGGATGTGCCTGAAGAAGCGAGGCAACTGATGGTGCAATCGGTCAGTCAGCGGTGCCCGGAAACACCGGAGGAACAGGCCAGCTACAGCGCATCTATTTATCTGGGATTGGCTCCAGGGGGCGTTGTACAAGTTTTTGTTCGGGACGAGTGCCACCGCCCTGTCAAAGTCGCCAGAGCGCAGGCAGAGGTTGAACCGCTGGGGCCTAGCCAAGGAAAGAACCAAGGGCGCTATGCGTATCCCGTCAGCGAAACGTCCAAGCGGTATATCGATAAATTCGGCATACCGTACGGGAGTTGGCAGTAGACAGGCAGGAGACACTTCTCTTGTCTGTCTTCAGCGGCTTGTTCTGAGTAATCATATTTGACAGCTACCGAGTCAATGTCGGGTTCAGCGAAGGTTCGCTTTCGGCCATAAACGGACGTTGGCTAACGACCGCTACCGGCCAGAAGCGGTCGTTCCCAAGCGGCGGCTTTCGACCCATAGTTGTCGATCAGACACACTTCGACTAGGTGAAACATTTTTCTAGAACCACTTGATTTGAGACCGCTGGAATGTATCCCATCGTTGGATGCGAAGTCTTCAGCTAGGTGCGGTTAAGCTTGGAAGTCCCAGATTCTGAGGGTTTTCAACGCCCCCAAGCAGTTCGGCTTGAGGTATAGTCAGCGTTGCCAGTCAATCCAGCACTTGACTTGTCGCCTGTTCAAGTTGCTCGCTCCGCTCGCTGGGCGAGCAAAAGCTTACTTTTCAACTAAACCTTATATTTACTGAGCAGGAAATAAGGATATTCAGATGCCAACAACTACATGCAGCAATGAAGAGTACGGCCAAGATATAGAATTTGACCTGTCCGCCTTGGACGTTGAAAACTCAGAATCATCTGGAAGTCATACCACGCAGTACTCCGGCTCCGGAACTATTGAGTGCCAAAATTGCGAATCAGAAACTGAGGTTAGTTGTGTTTGGGATGTGTTGGATGATACAGGTGAAGTACTGAGCATTGATATGCTTTAAGTTGGGCGTGGACGACATCAGAGTTCAGCCCCCTCAGTCGGCCACAAATCTAGACGGATAGGAAGAAAAGGGGAATGATTTATTTTCTGAGAAATACATCAGTCCCCCTTTTCTGATTTTTTTCAATTACCCTGGAAGGGCCAGCCTCCGGTTTTTTCGTCCCTACACCGCGTTATTTGTCACCCTCTCGGGATATTGGTGCACTTATGAGCCCATTAAGTTTTACAGTCTGGTCTGGGCTCAGCAGCGGACTCTGGAAAAACTTTGTACCCAAAATTTCTATACCTCCGCGATTAGTATTGGCAAGCGCAATCTCATAATTGCGGAGCCCGGCTGAAAGCTGGAGTGAGTAATCTAAGGAAGCTTGGCCTTTCTTAGCCTCGCCACACTCTCCTTCGCTAGGCTGCATTCCAAATGCTTCAGTTGGTTTAAGGGTCCTGAACCAGCACCGAGCAATTGACCAATTAGCTCCATCTGGAGCAGTCATGCCAGGTGGATTTTTTTGAGCTGTCATGTGACATGAGAGACAAGACGAGTTTGGGTTGTCGACTGGTCCGTTCATCCTGCCACCTCGACCGAAATTCCGTTTGAAATCGAATGTTGACAAAACGATCCCTTCTTTCGGTTTTTCCTGATTACTCGCCATTTCGTCAGTGAGGGCGTGGTCATTGCCCCACATCAGGCCGACGGGCCGCAACTTTTTCCAAGGGTCTGACCCAGGTTGTGTCCCATCGTAGAAGAACGTTCCAAATACCCAGCCTGATGCATCATTGGCACTACTATCGCGCACACCGATATCAACCTGAAGTAGCCGTAAAGTAGCTTCGATTCTTTTAGCTGGCACCCCATTTATATTGTCGGCCGGGCATTTATCATCATCCGGATTGGGATCCTCGATAATTCTAGCCTGAATTGTTGGCGCTCCTGAAAGAGAAGACAGATCTGTAGTATCTGCTTGTGTGTAAAGGAATTTCACTACCACGGTACCAGGAGGAAATGGCAATGCTGAATAGTCGGGCTCCTGTGAAGTTCCACTCACTATCGGTGCCCAGAAACGCCCCAATGTGTACCCTCCGACGGGGTTGTAGAATCCAACTGCCCAGTTTTGCCGGCACTTTGTATGAGTGGGTCCAAGCTCTTTTGGCTGTGACCGGCGCTCAGATGTAAGCCCGTTAATGTACTCGCGCCCCTTCCCGCCAGGCCCCATCCAAGGCGCGTGATACCACTTGCGCACAGGGTTTTTTTCCACCGCCCACCGGGATCTGTCCTGCCCCTCAAGCGCATATTGCAATACGGCCGCCATATAGAGCTCAGGGTTCAACTTAAAGGAAATTTTTTCCCAAGGGCGGGGTTCGGCCGCTGGCAATGCTCGAGGAAAATCAAAGCTTGGCTTAAAAACTGGCCCAACATAATTCGGCTCCGGAGCCTCCGCCTGGTCCAGATGACTGCTTTTAGTTGGCGATTCTGCTACTGCATGATACGAGTAGGAGTTAAGGCTGAGCATTACCAAAAGCATCGCATATCGACTCATCATCCATCCCTTCAGGTCGGCACTTTTAAAGACAAATTGTGTGGAGCGATGGAACTTTATTCTTTAATTAAAGCTTGGATCACACACAACGCAAGTAGCCATCTAATATGAAGAGGCTTTGCTCATTACCATCTTCGGCTATAAAAAATGGGGACGCAGTTACGCGCGTTCAACAAGAAACTTGCCCGGCCGTCGTGCTTTCGCATCCGCAATCGCATCGCATCACACCACGGGCGATTCAGTTGCTGTTGCGCCTCAGCCAATTGGGCGGTGCGAGAAAGTTGCTCAAGCACGGACTCGAGGCCGAACACAAAGTGGTTGGCGTCGACGGCGCATCAGTGCCGGTGCGGATCATTCGGCCAAAGACAAAGGCCAAAGGCGTGGTACTGGATTTTCATGGCGGCGGCTGGGTCATCGGCAATGCAGAGATGAACGACCACCTCAACATCGGCATGGTGAATGCCTGCGACGTGGCAGTGGTCTCCGTCGATTATCGGCTTGTGGTCTCGACGCCGATTGAAGGCGTGATGCAAGACTGCCTCACGGCGGCTCGCTGGCTGCTGAGCGATGACTGCCACGAGTTTGCGAACCTGCCCGTCATCGTCGTGGGCGAGTCGGTCGGCGGCCACCTCGCCGCCGCGACCCTGCTGCAACTCAAACAGTGGCCGGACTTGTTCAAACGGGTGAGCGGGGCGCTGCTGTACTACGGCGTCTACGACCTGACCGAAACCCCCAGCGTACGCAACGCCGGGCCCGATACCTTGCTGCTGGATGGGCCGGGGATGGTTGAAGCGCTGCAAATGCTCACGCCGGGATTGAGCGATGAAGAACACCGGCAGCCACCGTTGTCTCCGTTGTATGGCGACTTCACCGGGTTTCCGCCGGCGTTGATGTTTGCGGCGGAGTTGGATCCGCTCAGGGATGACACGCTTGAGTTGGCTGAGCGTTGGGGCAGGGCGGCGGAGGTTGAAGTGCATCTGCTGCCGGAAACGGCGCATGGGGTGATTCATTTTCCGCTGGGGTTGGCGGGGAGGGTGCATGGGTATAGTTGGGAGTGGGTTGCGGGGCGGGTTGGTGAGGGGTGAGTGTTCTGGAAGCGCCCGCACCTCGCTTGATGCCATGACCGCAAATCACTTATTTCTTTACCTGTATTCATGCTGAAGATATGTTGCTGGCAAAAGGATATTAAATATTCGAGTCTCAGGGAAAGGCGCTCCAAAGTGATCACTCGACTGGCTCACCCACCTGCATCCCTTCCCTGATCTTCGTGACTCTAGCAAACCAAGCTCGGCAATCGTTGTGTCCGATGAGTTGATCCCCTAGGTTCAAACTTTCGGCTGACTGCTCGCTAGACTTCCCTGCCATGCTTCTGGTGATGGTGTCAACGTGGGACAGTTTCTCCATAAGCATCTTTCCAGGCCGCAGACACGATCGAAGCCGTTAATGTGCAAATTCAGATAGCAGGTTTTCCTATGAATGCAGTGATCGGCCAGAAGCTACAGAGCAGTCGCAAAGAGCTTCTGGATATCGGGCTCCGCAACAACATGCTCAATTTCCGCAAGACCGCCAAGACCCTGATAGTGGTCGATGAGCAGTCCGAAGAGGTCTTCAAGACCCTCTATCGTCAGGAAAAGGCCATGACCTTTGCGCCAATGGCTCGCAAGAAGCTAGCGGAGCTGGTCAGGACCTCCAAGTCAGCAGAGGAAGGGGAGGACAATACTGATACTCCCGGCGATGAAGAGCTGTTGTATGAGCTCGACAGTTTGGACTGGACTGCCGCCACTGGCGACGCAGGCGCGGATGAAACAGGCAAGGCTCGCCGTCATCTCGATACGCGTTTGCAGACCGCCATCGAAGATGATCGGCTTTTTCTCCAACTATTGAAAATCCATACCGAGGCCAAAGGTTTTATCGAGGAGCAGGGCGTCAACACACTGTTCTTGTCCCTTGGCTTCCTGCATTGGTATGAGGCCGACAGTTCTGAAAACCTGCGAAAAGCGCCTTTGATTCTGCTGCCCGTCACCCTTGAACGCAGCGGGGCCAAAGATGCGTTTAAGCTTAGGTACTCCGGTGACGAGCTGATGCCGAACTTGTCCCTAGTCGCCAAGCTCAAGACCGACTTTGGCCTGGACCTGAGTTCTTGTGCATTCGACGAGGATACCTTCGATGCTGATGAAAACAGTCTCGATCGCTTTTTCAGTGATGTTTCTGCTGTGGTCAGCAAACAACCCAGATGGAAGATTGCCAATAACGAAATAGCACTGGGCTTTTTTTCGTTCGGCAAGTTCTTGATGTTCAAGGATCTCGATCCGAAAAGTTGGCCAGAAGACAAGCAGCCTGATGCCAATCCGGTGATGAAGCGATTGCTGGGCTCGGGTTTCGGCGATCTGCGCGCGGCATTTCCAGAGGATGTGAATATCGACTCGGTGATCGAGCCGGGTGAAGTTCGTTTCGTCAAGGACGCCGACAGCAGCCAGACCGAAGCGATCCTGGAAGTGCGCGAAGGCTCCAACCTAGTCATTCAGGGCCCACCGGGTACCGGTAAGTCCCAGACGATTACCAACATCATCGCCGAACTGATCGGGCAGAAAAAAACCGTACTGTTCGTTGCCGAGAAGATGGCGGCCTTGGAGGTCGTGAAGCGCCGCCTAGATGAAAGCCATCTCGGCGACGCGGTACTCGAGCTGCATTCCCACAAATCCACCAAGCAGTCTGTGCTCAAGGAGTTGGGGCGAACCCTGAGCCAAGGGCGGCCAATCACCAAAGGCGCAGAGGGAGACCTGGCCAGCCTGAAAGAACTTCAGGTATCCCTTAATAATTACTGCGAAGCCGTCAGCGCGTCGGCAGGGGCGAGCGGTTTGCCCTTCCTCGATGTGCTGGGTCGTTACCTGAGACTGAAGCGAGTTCATCCGGGACTACCCGTGATCCCGTTTGGGCCAATGGTCGGCTGGAGCTTTACTCAGCAGCAAAAGCAGCGAGAGCTGGTCGAAGAATTAGTGCTCCACCTTAACGCGATGGGGCGCCCGGATCGCAGCCCCTTCTGGGGCAGCCAGCGGACTTTCTTCTCTCCTATCGAACAAAGTACTGCCAATGACGAGTTGCAGTCGGCGATCTCGCACCTCCATGCGTTGCAATCCGCCACTACCGCGCTCTCCGAGCGATTGATGCTGACCCAGCCGGCCACCTTGGCGGATGTCGATGTAGTCTGCCGCGCCGCACGCCGTGCGGCGGAGGCCCCGCGACTTGAGGGCATCAAGATATCCACGGGGGAATGGCAGTCGCGTCGCGATTCCATTCGCGAATTGCTCGAGGCCGGCGAGAAGATGTCTGTCTGTCGTGATCAATTCGACAAACAGTTGATCGACGCAGCTTGGGACCAGGATCTTTTGGAGGTTCGCCAGAACCTGCAAGCCTACGGTGACAAATGGTGGAGAGTCCTTTCGGGTCGCTTCCGCGCCTCGCGTACTCGATTGCAAGGGCTTGTCCGCGAGGTATTGCCGAAAAGCAATGCAGGCATGCTCGAGCTGGTCGACGCGGTCTTAATCTACCAGCAGAACAAGAAGGTGTATGACCAGCACGAAACCTTGGGAAGTGCACTGTTTGGGGCTCAGTGGCAACGGCAGAAGACCGACTGGCCTGTGCTTGAGCGCTTGAGTGCCTGGGTTATCCAGTTGCATGACGATCTGGGGCATGGACAGATCCCGCAGGGCATTATCGCCTTCTTGGCCGGACATGCCGATGCCACAGGGTTGGGCGATGCGGTCGCTGATGTAGAGCAGCATGTAAGTGGGCTGGACAAAGCGATTCGTGGTTCGCTGGAAGTGACTGGCATGCAGGAGGAGAACGCCAAGGCTGATGTCAGGAAACTCTCTCTGGCTACTCTGGAGGCGCGTCTGCAGGAATGGCAGGGCAATCTCACCGCCCTCTACCAGATTTCGCGATTCAACGTGCTCGCTGGACAGATGCTTACGGCCAACTTGGGCGAGCTACTTGGCATCGCCATCAGGAGTGATCAGCACGAAAGTCTGACTGCCATTCTGGATCTTTCCTGGTATGCAGGCCTGGTGCAATCAGTGTACGCCCAAAACCCGGCGCTCCAACAGTTCGACCGGATCAAGCATGAGCACCAGATCGCGCGTTTCAAGTCGCTTGATCTCGCCTCCCTTAATCACGCCCAGACGTCCCTGGCGAAGCAGGCGTGGGAAGGAATGCCTAATATCAACCAACCCGGTGAGATGGCGGTATTGCGAGCTGAGCTGAACAAGAAGCGCCGCCATATGCCGATCCGGCAAATTATCGAGAAGGCGGGGCGAGCGATCCAGCAAATAAAACCGGTGTTCATGATGAGCCCCATGTCGATCGCCAACTTCCTCCCGCCAGGCAAAGTCGAGTTCGACGTGGTGGTGTTCGACGAAGCTTCCCAGGTGAAAGCGGTCGATGCATTTGGCGCCATCATGCGCGGCAAGCAGGTGGTTGTCGTGGGTGACACCCGCCAGATGCCGCCTACTGACTTCTTCAGTCGTGATGTCGAGATGGACGACGAAGAGGGCGTTACCGCCGACATTGAAAGTATCCTGAGCATGTTCAAGGCCGCCGGTAGCCAGGAGCGTTATTTGCGCTGGCACTATCGTAGCCGGCACGAGTCGTTGATTGCGGTTTCTAACGTCGAGTTTTACGACAGCAAACTGGTGGTCTTCCCATCGGCGGGGCAACATCCTGATGCCACAGGTATCAGCTTCGACTACTTGCCTGAGGCAGTCTACGACCGGGGCCGTACCCGCACGAACAAGGGGGAAGCCAAGGCTGTCGCGAAAGCTGTCATGGAACACGCGATCCGCACGCCCGACTTATCGCTGGGAGTAGCTGCCTTCAGCGTGGCGCAGCGTGATCTGATCCAGGTGGAAATCGAGTTGCTGCGTCGTCAGTCGCCGGAAGCAGAAGCGTTCTTTACCGCCCAAGGGAGTGAGCCATTCTTCGTTAAGAACCTGGAAAACATACAGGGTGATGAGCGGGACAAGATATTCATCAGCATCGGGTATGGGCGTAACGAGTCCGGCCGCATTGCCAAGGAGTTCGGTCCAGTAAACCGGGAGGGCGGCCACCGTCGCCTCAACGTTCTGATCACACGGGCCAAACTGGCTATGCGCGTGTTCAGTAATTTCAAGGCCGAAGAACTTGAACTCGACTCCAATGCTCCTCAGGGCGTCAGGGCGCTGAAGAATTTTCTCAAGTATGCCGAGACAGGCGAACTCGAAGTCGCATGCGAGACTGGTAAAGCAGCAGACTCGCCGTTTGAGCTGGAAGTGATTGAGGCGCTGAGAGACAGAAACTATGTGGTGGAGCCGCAGGTAGGAACCGCAGGTTACTTCATCGATATTGCCGTCAAGGATCCGGAGTATCTGGGGCGCTATGTCTTGGCGATCGAATGCGATGGCGCTGCCTATCACAGCGCACGATCGGCGCGTGATCGTGATCGCCTGCGCCAGGGAGTGCTGGAGGGGTTAGGCTGGAACTTCCACCGGATCTGGAGCACGGACTGGTTCCGCAATCCTCAGCAGGAAATTACACGCGTCGTTGCAGCGATCGAAGCAGCTCGTGCCAGGATCGCTGAGGGGCGGAATGCGCTTCCCCAAGTGGCGTCGGAGCTGAAGCATGAGATTTTCAGGGATGTGCCGGCCGTGGAAGCTATGCCGAGTGCCAGCAGGCTATACGTGAAAGCTCGTCTGGCACCCGTAGCCTCGCTGAATGAGCTGCATCAGGAAAAGCCAGAGCGCCTAATGCAGATGATACGTACTGTGGTGGAGGTCGAAGCTCCGGTGCACACCGCCGAAGTCACTCGCCGACTCATGGAGGCGTTCGGTGTGACGCGGGCGGGCTCGAGGATTACAAACGCGGTTGAGCAGGCTATTCGTCTTGGCGTGCAGCACAGGTTGTTCCACGGACGAAGTGGCTTCATGTATTCAGCTGAAAACAAAGCTATCCCTATCCGTAGCCGGGCCCATTTTGAATCTTCGGAGCGTAAGGTGGAGTGGGTCGCCCCGGAAGAGCTTGATCAGGCACTTGTAGAAACAGTCACCCTAGGATTTTCGATGAGTCGGGATGACGTTATTTCAGGAGCGCTGGCGCTTCTGGGCTTTGGACGGGCAACGGCGAAGATTGCTGGAATGGTTGACGAAAGGATTGTTGTTCTGGTCAACAGCGGGCGTTTGCGAATGGTTGATGGGCTGGTAACTCCTGAATCGACCTCGCTTTCGTAGACTCTTTAATCCTCAAATGGGCGTCCTCTGAGCCGCTGCATAGCCGTCCGCTTTTGGCCGAAAGCGGAGACCTGGTACGGCAGGTTTGGGCTAGAAGCGCACTCGACAGTTAGCCGCTGATGTCTCTACGCTGATCGATCTGGTGAAAGCACACCACTAAAAGGAGCAGTCATGTTGGTAGTTGCCATTGATCGAGATAGCGTTCATGCGGGAGATGATCTGGAAAGTCATGCAATATCGATCACACTCGATCAATCAGCAACACTACGCACCTTGATCGAAGTGATACAAGATATGGACTACCTACCTCGTATCAGTGGAGGCAAGGCCACTTGGGTTGTTTATTCATCTGGCGAACCATTAGGTGTTTTAGCCCAGCAATGGCCGGAGCCTAAATGGGTCGTGCGCCCCGAGAGCATCGTTGATCAATATTTCAGAAATATCGAGCCTCGCCTACTTTTCAGATATTGGTGTCAGGCAGATCCAGATGAGGTCTTTTCGGATGCCCAGGCCGGAAATGAACTGCCATCACGATTTTAGGATGGGCAGGAGGCATTGCTTTAGATCAATGCGGTTCAGATTACTGCTGTGGGTCGATAGCTGCCTCCCGTGAACGACTGCTTTTGGCCGAAAGCACCCCCATCCGTAAATTCCCTATCAGTCCGAGCACTGCCAGATCAACGGAATCTATTTATCCGTATCAATTTGCGACGATCTCAAACGCAGTCCCCCCCAAAACCTCCCCATTAACCAAAACCCTAACCCCATGCCGCCCCAAAAAATGCTTCCGCGTCGTAAAATCCCGAATCACCTGCCGCCTCCCCACAACCATCTCCCCAAACCCCGCCAACACCACCGTCTTCAACTTGAACACCTTCCCCGAAATCCCGCCATTCGCCTTCACATAGTCAATCGCATAATCAATCACCAACCGCTGTTCATGCGCCACCGTCGACTTCACCGTAAACGACAACGTAATCGCCTCACCCAACCTCACCACCGCCGGCTCAACCCGCACATCCAGCAACTCAACCTCTGCCTTGGCCCCCGCACCAATCACCGTCAGCGCGCGCAAATCTCCCTGTTTGATCAAGCTGCGCAGCGCATGCTTGGCAATCCACGCCGTGTGTTTGTTCTGCAGTGGCCAGCCTTCAATCGTGTCCAGCACCCATTCTGGATGTTCCTTGGTCACGTCGTTCAGATGGTTCGCCACGGATTTGCGTACGTACAAACTCTCGTCGGCTTTCAACCGATCGAGGATTCCGGCGGCCAGTTGCGGGTTGGCTTGCACGGTTTCCAGGCGGAACGACCAGGGCAGGCGGGGGCGGGTGCCTTCGCTGGCTAGGCGGCGGACGTGGTGGTTTTGGTCTTGGGTCCAGTCGTGCATGTGTTCCAGCGAGCGTTCGAGGTCGCTGCGCAGGAAGTGGCGGATGGCGAATTCGGAGGAGCCGAAGGTGGTGAAGTATTTGAGTGCTTGCATCGAGGTCTCGAAAGCGTGGCTGCCGTAGCTGGCGACGTAGTGCGGCAGGCACATGCTGACGAATCCGCTGTTGAGGCGGGGGGCGAGTTCGCGCAGGACTTCGAGGGAATCTTCGTAGTCCAGTGGCAGCACGGCGTGCAGGCTTTCGCTGACGCGGGCCATGCGTTGCATCACCGATAATTCCGCCAGCCCTTGGTTGGCGTGCTTGAGAAACGCCTTGGCCTTGAATGCCGGGTACACGGCGCTCATTTCGTTGGCGATGTGTTGAAGGCGTTCGGTGTTGAAGATTTCCTTTAACGCCGGGGCGGCGGTGTCGGTGCTGCTCATGGTCAGGTCATCGGGGTGCTGACGAACGCTTCGAGGGTTTCGGCGTACGCGGTGTATTGGGCGATGTGCGGGTAGCGGCGGGTGTCGATCTGGTCGGGGACGACGAGGTCGGTGAAGCTCCAGGCGACGGCGAGGCTGATGCCGGCCTGGGTCAGGGTGCCGTCGGTGGGCAGGCCGGTTTTTTCCAGTTCCTGTTCGAGGGCGGTGAAGGCGGCGGCGAGTTGGCCTTCGACGCGTTCGACCCACGGTTGGTATTGAATGTCGGCCGGTCGCAGGTTGCGTTCGTAATAGAGTTGCACGGCTTTTTCGCAGGCGGCGAGGCTGAGGCCGATCAGGCGCAGGGCGTTGGCGCGTTGTTTGAGGTCGCTCGGCAGCAGGCTTTTGCCGCTGGCGGCTTCGAGGTAGTCGAGGATGAGGGTGGAGTCCATCAGCACCACGCCGTCATCGAGGATCAGCGTGGGCGCCTTGACCACCGGGTTGATCTGCTGGAATTGCTCGAAGTGGCGGAACACCGAGACCGATTCATGTTCGAGGTCGAT
Source organism: Pseudomonas sp. MWU12-3103b (assembly GCF_023100615.1). Taxonomy (NCBI): domain Bacteria; kingdom Pseudomonadati; phylum Pseudomonadota; class Gammaproteobacteria; order Pseudomonadales; family Pseudomonadaceae; genus Pseudomonas; species Pseudomonas sp. MWU12-3103b. Next base: position 20,645 of record NZ_JALMEY010000015.1, on the reverse strand, counting down.
GCCGAGGCGTTTGGCGGAGATCGCCACGCGGCGCACGTAAGGGGAGTCCAGCATGCCGATCAGTTTCATGACGCGTTCCTTCAAGTCGAACCGGTGGGAAGGCATAACCTAGCCGAGCCTGAGGTAAATGTCAGTCGTCAAAACCGGCTTGTTCGTGAATCTCATCCACATTCAATTCCAGCCGATACGCCACCGCCACAAATAACGCCTGACACAAACACAAGGTCGCACTCAGCGAACGGAACGCCAATGCGCTGCCCTCATTCACCAGCAGCAGGCTGTTGGCGTTTTTGGCCAAGGGCGAGAGGTGGCTGTCGGTGAGGATCAGGGTGTTGGCCTGTTGTTGGCGGGCATAGCGCAGGCAGTGCTGGGTTTCCTTGGCGTAGGGGGTGAAGCTGATGGCGATGACCAAATCACCGCTACGCACGCTGCGCATCTGCTCGCGATAGCTGCCGCCCAGCCCTGAAACCAGGTGAATTCGTTTGTGAGTGTGTTGCAAGTTGTAAACGAGGTAGTCGGCGACGGCGAAGGAGCGACGTACGCCGACGACATAGATGTTGTCGGCGTTGACGATCAGGTCGACGGCTTTTTCGAAGGCGACGTCGTCGAGTTCGCGCCCCAGGCGTTCGATGCCGGAGCGGGTGGCGTCGATGCATTCGCGGGCGAGGTCGCCGTCGCTGGCCTGCTGCGACTGGTTGGCGATCATGCTGCGGATGCGTTGCTGGTAGTTGTGCACCGGCGACGCTTTGTGGGTGTAGGCGGCGCGGAACAGCGCCTGCATTTCGCTGAAGCCGCTGAAGCCAAAGCGCTGCGAGAAGCGCACGATGGCGGATGGATGCACCTCGCATTCCCGGGCGATGTCGCTGATGCGATCGACCATGATCCGGTCGCTTTGCTGGCTCATGTAGCTGGCGATGCGCTTGAGTTGGCGCGGCAGGGTGTCGTATTCGTCGGTGATCAGTTGCAGCAGACGCTCGGCATTGATCGGGGGGCTGGCGAGGGGGCGCTCGTCGTTGGCCGGCAGATCGGGGCGGGGCATAAGTCTTCCTTTAGGCTGATCAAATCACACAAAGTGCTGGGTTGTGGCTGATGTTAGGAGGGCTTTTGGGGTTCTGCTTGGCTGAAACGATGCACCGGGAGTAGAAAAATTCGCGATGAGACGCCAGCGGTTAGCCGTTTGTCTTCTATATACAGCCGTTGGACTGAATTTCTTGCTATAAACGCACTCCGATGACCGCCATGAAGCCTGTGTCAGACCCGTTTACGGCTGTTGTCGGACAAATTCCCGGTATTTACAGTTGCTGAGGCCTCAAACGGGCCTTAGACTGCCGCCCCTTCGTAAATTGAGTGCCGGGTGGCGTTTGCAATAAACGATGCCTTTTCGTCGACCGGACACGGTTCGCCGGAACGCTCCCTATTTCGCCTTAATGCACGTTTTTTTATAGAGATATCAATGACAAAGGACAAGTTGCTGGCCATGCCGGCAGATGACTACATGAATGCCGAGCAACACGCTTTCTTCACTGAGCTGTTGCAGAACATGAAAGTCGAAACCCACGAGCGCATTGAGCAAAACCGTATCGCCATCGAAAGCCTGGACACTCCGGCCGACCCGGCGGACGCGGCTTCGGTTGAAGAAGAGCGCACCTGGCTGGTGAACGCGATCGATCGCGACCAGCGCATGCTGCCGCAACTGGAACAAGCCCTTGAGCGCATCAAGGAAGACAGTTTTGGCTGGTGCGACGACAGCGGCGAGGCCATCGGCCTGAAACGCCTGCTGATCAGCCCGACCACCAAGTACTGCATCGAAGCTCAAGAGCGTCACGAGCAGATCGACAAGCACCAGCGTCAGGCCTGATTCCATGGCTGCCCCCTGAATCGGGGGCGCCTGCAAAAGATCGCAGCCTTCGTCAGCTCCTACACGAGCTGACGGGGCTGCGATCTTTGCTTTTGCTCGTCTGCGATATTTTGCGCGCCGTTCCATTGACCTGCTGCAGACTCCACGACTAACGGACCATGGATAATGGCGTTCTAGTGGCGTTTAATGCAGTCACAACAATGAGAACAAGCGTGGGGTGTTGATATGACGAGAGATGGATCTCTGGTTGGGGCTTTGCCTGCACCAGTGCTGTTGCCGAAAAACCGCTGGATCGCTCCGACCCTACAAAGCATCGCCCTGATGCTGTTGCTCGCCGGCATGACGCTGGGTGAATGGTCGCTGTACATCGGCATGCCGCTGGCGGTGCTGATTGTCTGGCTGCCGCGCCTGCGTTCGCGGGCCATTCCCGATGCTGCGCCTGTCGATGCCGGCAGCGCGATTTCCGAACTCACCCGCGATCTTTCCTACACCACCAGTCATAACGCACTGTCAGCTGCCGGTGTGGCGTTTTCCGTCAAGCAACTGGCGGGCAAACTCGAATCGCAACTCGATGCGGCGGCGCAGATTGTCAGCAACGCCGAAGTGATGATCGCCACCGAACAGGCCACCTCGCAGCTCAGTCGTGAAGCGCTGGACGCCGCCAGCGAAGCGCATCACAGCAGCGCGGCGGGGCGCACCGAACTGGTGGATTCGATTGCACGGATGCATCAACTCAGTCAACGCGCCAATGCCAGCCGTGAGCTGATCGAAGCCCTGAGTCTGCGCAGCGATGATATTCAACGGGTGACGCTGGTGATTCAGTCCATCGCTAGCCAGACCAATCTGCTCGCCCTCAACGCGGCGATTGAAGCTGCGCGGGCGGGTGAGCATGGCCGTGGTTTTGCGGTGGTGGCGGATGAGGTGCGCGGTCTGGCAGCGCGGACTGCCTCGGCGACCGGCGAGGTCGGGGAGATGGTTGCCGACATTCAGCAGCGTACGGCGCAAGTGGTGGAGCAGATCCGCGAGCTGTCCAGCGATCTGCAGACCGGTGTCGAGCAGGTCGAGAACACCGGCCAGCATCTGGAAAACATCGCGCGGCTGGCGGCTGGGGTGGAAACCCAGGTCGGTGAAATCGCCCGTGGCGCGGAAACCAATCGCGAGCAGCTCGACAGTCTGTTCAAGGCCATCGAGCAGATGCGCAGTGATCTGGCGATCAGCGATCAGCAGACCCGACGCCTGGCCGAGGCCGCTGTGCAGATGGAAGGGCAGGCGGAAACCATCAGCGAGCGTCTGGCCGAAGTCGGTCTGGATGACTATCACCAGCGCGTCTATGACCTGGCGCGTGAGGGCGCGAGTCAGATTGCGGCGCGGTTCGAGGCGGATGTCGAGCAGGGGCGGATCAGCCTTGAGGATTTGTTCGACCGTCAATATCAACCGATTCCCGGGACGCAGCCGGCGAAGTTTCAAACCCGTTTCGACCGCTACACCGATCAGGTATTGCCGGCGATTCAGGAGCCCCTGCTGCCGCGCCATGAGGGGTTGGTGTTCGCCATCGCGTGCACGCCGCAGGGTTATGTGCCGACGCACAACCTGGCGTTCAGTCAGCCGTTGACCGGTGACGCGCAGGTGGACGCGGTGGGTAACCGCACCAAACGCAAGTTCGCCGACCGCACCGGGATCCGCTGCGGCAGCCATCAACAGGCGGTGCTATTGCAGACTTACACCCGCGATACCGGCGAGCTGATGCACGACTTGTCGGTGCCGATCATGGTCAAGGGCCGGCATTGGGGCGGACTGCGCCTTGGTTATAAACCGGAGAATCCGCGCTGATCGATTGTTACCGCTCGCGCAATGAATCTGTGCACGGGCGTTGCTGTTTCCTCTGCGATGAAGTCATTAACATGGCCGTTAGTTAGGTAGCTAATGAAATCGAGAGGTCAGTATGTGCAGAGTCGATGTCGCGGTGATGATTGGCAGTGGTGTGCCCGCCGGATTGCGCGCGATGGGCCAGAGCGTCTGCTGGGTGGTGTTGCTCAATGGTGAGCGGCGCGGCACCGCGTTCGCCAGTCGCGACGAGGCGGAGGAGTGCAAGGCTGCCTGGCTCGCGCAACTGATGGCCGAGCCTGGCGACAGCCTGCACTGACATTTATTAACGTCCGTCGTGCAGGCGTACGTTCAATTCATCGACCATCACCGCTTCTTCGCCGTCGGCGCGCAGCCACTCCTTCAGCAGTTGCGCCTGTTGCGGCGTCCAGAACTCGGCATCGATCAACTTGGTGGTGGCATCCAGCGGATGTGCTTCGATGAAATCGTCGATGGCCCCGTTTTCCGATGGCAGGCCCAGTTGGTCGAACAGGGTTTTCAGATCATATGCAGGCAGTTCCATCGTGTACTCCTTTTTGCGTGTGCCGGAATGGCGCTGTCGCTCGCTCTTTATCTGAGGCAGCCGTTGGACAAGAGTTCGATCCGTGATTCAAGCAAGCGGGCGAGGGCGCACGCCTCGTTATGGTCTTCGCGGAAACCTCTTACACGACCGGTGGAAGATTCCTTGATATGAAAGAACGCGTTACCTGCCGGGACCACCTGAAATCGTGGGGTCTGAACGCTTTGTGCGTATTGCGCAAGTTCCGGCAAATCAGTGCCGTGCAGCACGAAAGGCGTATCCATGACTGGTTTGGAGGGCTGGGCAAAGTGAGTCAGAGTGCACATATGAAGTCCTTTTCATGAGATAGCCGACGGTTACAGGTCGGTTCGGGTAGTCGGAAGCAGCATCGCTGCTCTAGAATCGCCAGTGTCTGTTGGCGACAGGTGCCTATCTAAAGCAATTTTTTACCGGCGATATGTCGGAAAAGGGCTTTTTTTCGTCAGTTTTTTCCCTAAAGTTTGTAGTCCGTCTTCGTTGCGCTTCAATGAAGATTTTTCCTTCAAGGCCTGGCGAACATCGAGGCAAGTTTCTCGCCTGACTTTCCAGTAGTCTTGCGAACTTGTGATGTATGGGCGCTCCGCTTGTTTCAGGTGTACTGAAGTCATTCGGTAACAGCATCGGCCTGGCCGTTTTTTTGCCGTGCGCGTTTTGGCGCCGGGTACTTTTTCAGATGTGGGGATGTTTCTTTGGCAGTCAGTAACCTCGATATGCATGCTTTGTTCGTGTTGGGTGATTTGCGTGCAAAGCTGGTCAAGCTGTTCCAGTCGCGTTTTGTTTACATCACCGAACAGAACGCCGAAGGCATTTACGTGGCCGAGATCGACACCGAAAGTGCGTTGGTGGTCGATGACAAACCGGGGCTCAAGCTCAAGGTCGGCGATCATTTCAGCGCGGCCGTGCTGCCCAGCCGTGAAGGCGGCAAGATGGACATTCGCTTTCGCGAAATCAAACTCACGGTGTACGGCCTGGGCGATTACGCCTTTGTCGATACAGCGGACGGCCACGCGATCCTGTTCAAGGAAGGCCACAGCGTGGTGACGGTGTTTGCCGCGCACCAGCAACTGCAGGAAGGCCTGACCAAGACCCTGAAAGCCGTTACCGGTAAAGCGGCGAAGTGGCGCAAGGGCGAACTGATCACGTTCAAGGCCAGCGAGTGATCGGTGGTTTGAGTCGCGCCGACTTCCATTCGCAAAACCTTGACCGTGCGCGTGAGGAGGCCTTGCGCCTGTTCAACGCCAAAGCCGAATTGCAGGGCGCGTGGCTGAACTGGGTGGCAGCGCAGATCTACACCTTGCGGCCTGCGGAATACGCCAGCATGGTCAGACGCGAGCTGCAAAGCTTGCAGGAAAAGTCTGAAACATAACCTCGCCGGGATTGGCCCCCGGAAAAAGCAGGAACCTCGGCTACAGTCAGTTGACTGAGTATTCAGAGGCTTGCGGTCTTCTGCCAGGCCATCCTGCTATTGCTGTGAACAGCACGAGGTGCAAAGCATGAAAGGAATTCGACGGCTATTGGCCGCCAGCGTGGTTTCGTTCGGTGTACTGACGGCCGCGCAGCCGGCAGCGGCGGCACAGGCACCGATTCATTTTGCCGACCTGAACTGGGAAAGCGGCAGCCTGATCACCGATGTCCTGCGGATCATCGTCGAGAAGGGCTATGGCCTGCCGACCGATACGTTGCCCGGCACCACCATCACCCTGGAAACCGCGCTGGCCAACAATGACATTCAGGTCATTGGCGAAGAGTGGGCCGGGCGCAGTCCGGTGTGGGTCAAGGCTGAAGCGGAGGGCAAGGTCGTCAGTCTCGGCGATACGGTCAAGGGTGCGACTGAAGGCTGGTGGGTGCCGGAATACGTGATCAAGGGTGACCCGGCCAAGGGCATCAAGCCGCTGGCGCCGGACCTGCGCAGTGTCAGTGATCTGAAGAAATACAAGGATGTGTTCAAGGACCCGGAAAATCCGAGCAAGGGTCGGTTCCTCAACAGCCCGATCGGCTGGACCTCGGAAGTGGTTAACAAGCAGAAGCTGACCGCTTACGGCCTGCAGGACGATTACACCAATTTCCGCAGTGGATCGGGCGCGGCGCTGGATGCCGAGATCAGCTCTTCGATCCGTCGGGGCAAACCGGTGCTGTTCTATTACTGGTCGCCGACGCCATTGCTGGGCAAATTCAAACTGGTGCAGCTGGAAGAGCCACCGTTCGATGCCGAGGCGTGGAAGACCCTGACCGATGCCGATAACCCCAATCCGAAACCGACCCGTTCGCTGGCATCGAAGCTGTCGATTGGCGTGTCTACGCCGTTCCAGAAGCAGTATCCGCAGATCGCGGATTTCTTCAGCAAGGTGGATTTCCCGATCGAGCCGCTGAACAAGGCGTTGGCCGAGATGAGCGAGAAACACACCGCACCACGGCAGGCGGCTGAGGCCTTCATGAAGGCGCATCCGGAGGTGTGGCAGGCTTGGGTGCCGAAGGATGTGGCGGAGAAGGTGGCGGCTGATCTGAAATAGATAGTTGAGACTGCTGGCCTCTTCGCGAGCAAGCCCGCTCCCACAATTGGAGCGCTCTGTCCTGTGGGAGCAGTCTCACTCCCACACTTGGAACGCGCGCTCCTGTGGGAGCGGGCTTGCTCGCGAAGCTTCCAGGCTTTTAGAACTTGGTCTGCACCGCCAATTCAAAGGTGCGCGGTGTACCCAGATAGTAAGCCGGTGATACATGCGCAAACTCGGCATACACCTCGTTGGTCAGGTTACGCACTCGCCCGGTAACGGTGGTGTGCGAGTCGACCTTGTAGCTGAGGAAGCTGCCGAACAGCGTGTACGACGGCACGGTCATGGTGTTCGCCGTGTCCGCATACACCGACGCCACATACCGCGCATCGACCCCAGCTTGCCATTGCGGCGAAAAATCGTAAGTCAGCCATAGATTGCCGACCCGATCCGGGACGTTGGTCGGCGTATTGCCCTTGCGTGAAACCACCTCACCGGCGGCGTTCTTTTCGGTGAAGTCATCGTACTGCGCATCGACCCAGGCGAAGTTGCCTTCGGCCAACAGCTTGTCGGTAATCCGCAGGGAACTGGCGATCTCGATGCCCTTCGAGGTTTGCTGCCCTACCGGGATGCTGCTGGTCGGATCCAGCGGATCAGTCACAGCGAAGTCCTTGCGCTCGATGGTGTAGGCGGCAACTGTCGCCGAGCCACGGCCATTCAGGTAGTCGAACTTGCTGCCGATTTCCCATTGCTTGCCGGTGGAAACATCGAAGTCCTGCGTGCCGTTCGGTTGCTCGGCGGCAGTGCTGTATTGCACGTAGACGCTGGCGGATGGGATGAACTGGTAGGTCAGGCCGACGCGTCCGGTGACCGGTTCCCAACTGCGTTTGAGGTGCTTGGGATTGGCGGCCGTCACGGTGCGATGGTTGGTCACGTCGAGGTCGATGTCGTCGTAACGCAGGCCGGTGAGCAACGCCAGTTTGTCGGTCAGTGCCAGGCGGTTTTCCACGAACAGCGCCTTGGTGGTGACCTCGTTGGTCTTGTCGCTGATCAGTGTCGGGTTGGTGCCGGGAATATCGTAGAAATGCCCCGGACGGTAGTTGTTCGGATCGACCGTGCTTGCGCCTTTGATATTCAGCGGCGAGTTGGTGGTCTGGTTGACCTTGTACTCGAAACCACCGGACCAAGTGGTGTCGAGGCCGAACAAGGTGTTGTCGTGGCGCAGTTCGAACTGGTTGCCGTTCTGCTCACCCTGATGGCGTACTTGATAGGCGGTGGAGCGGTTCACCGCCGTGTTGTCGGCGTTGTACTGATAGGTCTCGAGGTTGCGGTAATCGCGTTGGCTGTCGAGGTGATACAGCGTGTTGCGCAGGGTGGTGCTGTCGTTGATCCGGTAATCGATGATCGAGCGCACCCAGATCGTGCGCTGTTCGTAGCGTCCGTCCTCGACGTTGTAGTTGTTGAAGCGGTTGTGTTTGTCGATCTTCAACTCGCCGGCCTTGGGGTTGAGCACCGGCGTGCCCCAGTACGGGCTGTCTTCGTGTTCGTCCTGATATTCCAGGGCCAGGGTGTGCGACAGATCCGGCGTGAGGTCGCTGAGCAACGAGAACGCCACGCTCCAGGCATCGCGCTGCTGGCGGTCGATGTAGCCGTTGCTGGTGTTGTGGCTGACATCGAGCCGCGCGTAGTGCTGCACGTCGGCGCTCGGGTCGGTCAGCGCGTGGTTGAGGCCGAACGCGGTTTCGGTGGTGTCGTAACTGCCGTAGCTGACGCGACCTTCAGCGGCTTGTTCGTCGCGAGTTGCCAGTTTGGTCACGTAGTTCAGCGAACCCCCCACCGAGCCTGCGCCGTTGATCAGTGACGAAGGCCCGCCCACCAGCTCGACTCGATCATAGATCCACGCATCCACCGGCCGGGCGAGGCCGCCGGAGACGTTGATGCCATTGAACATCTGGGTGATCTGGCTGCTGGTGAAACCGCGATAGGAGACGAATCCGCCAAAGCCCGGTGGTGCGCTGGCATTGACCCCGGGCAGGGTGTTGGCGGCGTCCTGGAAGTTTTGCGCGCCGTGGCGTTCGATGTCGTTGCGGTTGGCGACGGCCACCGAGGCCGGCGTGTCGCGCACGCTGAGGCCGAGGCGCGAGGCCATGCCGCTGGATTGATCGAGGCTCAGGCCCGGTTCGCTGGTGGATACGCCGTCGATGGTGATCGGCGCCAGGTCTACGGTGGATTGCGCCCAGGCGTTAAGGGACAGGCAGCCGCACAGGCTGGCCAGCAGAGGAATATGTTTCATCGTTGAATCCTGAATGCTTGTCTAGGAATCAGCGCACAGGCGAACGCCGCGCGTTGGCGCAGTGGGCTGAAAAATCAAAAAGGCAAAGACACTCAGGCGAGCGGTGGGGCGCGAGGATTGGCCGAAGGCCAGGTGAAGCGGGCAGGGAGGTCGGCGCTGACGATGGGCGCCAGCGGCGGGCTGTGCTGCTCGGGCAGAACCGCGAGGGTCAGGCTGGAGTTGAACGCCGGGCCCATGCCGCCGCCGACCGAGCACAGCGGACAGCCGAACGCCTTCGACAGGGTCGGCAATTGTTCTTCGCCGGGGTTGCTGCTCTGCGGCGCTTGAGTGGTCGGGTCGACCGTACAGAACTGGCCGCCGATGCCGTTGAGCTGCATCCCGACCATTTGCCCGTGACCGATGCTGCAGGCGAACACGTTGAACAGGACGCAGCAATAAAGCATCCAGGCCAGCAGTGAGCGATCGGAACGGGTGAATTTCATGGGGCGGCACTTTACCGTACCGCTGATCGGTCGTGCACTTCAAAAAATGCCAACTAGGATGTTTTGTTCAAATCCCTTGAAAGGATTCTCGACCATGACCTTTGTGTTGGCTCAATGGCTGGTGACGATATTTGCGGCAATCAGCCTGGTACACGTGTATTGGGCGCTGGGTGGGCAATGGGCGGCGGTGGCGGCGGTACCGCAAGTGCCGGTGCGAGGACTGGTGGCGACGGTGCGACCGGCGTTCAAACCGTCAGGCTGGATTACCTTGCTGGTAGCGGCAGCATTGTTGGTGATTGCCGCGCTGGTGTGCATGCGGGTTGGCTGGGGCATGCCGGCGGTGCATCACAAAGCGTTGCAATGGGTGATCAGTGCGATTGCGTTATTGATGTTCGCCCGGGCGATCGGCGATTCGAATCTGGTGGGGTTTTTCAAGGAAGTGAAAGGGTCGCGGTTTGCGCGGCTGGATACCTGGGTGTATTCGCCGCTGTGTCTGGTGTTGGGGGCGGGGTTGTTGGCGGTGGCTTGGGTCTGACCCGGTTCATGTGTTGGCAATACCGGCCTCTTCGCGAGCAAGCCCGCTCCCACAGGGGAAATGAATTCCAAATGTGGGAGCGGGCTTGCTCGCGAAGAGGCCAGTTCAGACACCCTAGATGTAGAAACTAACTACCACTCTCGGTGCGGCGACTACTCACCTCAGCCGGCACATCATCCCCGGCCATGCGCTTGCGGAACAAAGCCGCCCGCGCCAGCAGCAACGTAGTCACCGGCACGGTAATCGCCAGCAGAATCGGAATCAGCCAGGCATGCATCACCGGTCCGGACTTGAGTGCCGAAAAACAGATGATCGACGCCAGTGCGACACACCACGCGCCCAGTGTCGAGGCCAGCGCCGGCGGGTGCATGCGCTGGAAGTAATCCTTCATGCGCAGCAATCCGGTCGCGCCAATCAGCGCAAACACCCCGCTGAGCACCAGCAGGATCGCAACCGGAATTTCGACCCACAATGACAATTCAGCATTCATTCGATCACCTCGCCACGCAGCAGGAATTTCGCCAGGGCAAACGAGCCGACGAAGCCGAACAGCGCGATCAGCAGCGCCGCCTCGAAATAAGTGTCACTGGAATAACGAATGCCCAGGGTCAGCATCATCAGCATGGCGACGATGTACAGGTAATCCAGAGCGAGTACCCGATCCTGTGCCGACGGCCCCTTGAACAGGCGAATCAAGGTCAGGACCATTGCCAGCGAGAACAGGAACAGCGTCAGCAGAATCGCGTTCGACAGCAGCGGGCTCATTCGAAAATCTCCATCAACGGCTGCTCGTAGGCAGTCTTGAAGTGGTGGATGAAGTGCGCCTCGTCATCCAGATCCCAAACGTGCAGCAGCAGAATGCTGCGATCCAGCGCCAGCTCCGACCACACGGTGCCCGGCACCACGGTGCAGATCATCGCCAGCGCCGCCAGACCGTTGGCGTCGCGCAGGTCCAGCGGCACTTTGACGAAGCGCGAGCGCGGCGGGCGGCGACCGGCGTTGAGCACGCCCCAGGCGACGATCAGGTTGGAGAGGATCACGTCACGACCGACCATCACGAACAGGCGCAAAATCGTCAGCGGACGGCGGATGCGCACCTGTTTCGGGCGCAGCTTGCGCATCATCAACGGTGCGGCGAACCCGAGGATTGCACCGAGCACCAGGTTGCCCGGGCTGACAGACAGGTTCAGCGTCAGCCACAAAACCCACAACGCCAGTGACAGCAACGGTGCCGGAAATACGCGCTTCATGGCTGCACCTCCAGCATCGCCGCTTTGGCTTCAGGGCTGGGAACGGCGCGGGTGCCGAGCACCGCCATCACGTATTGCTGCGGGTTGTTCAGCGCGTCGGCGGTGGCCTCGGTGTAACGCAGCAGCGGTTCGGCCTTGAAGGTCAGCGCGATGCTCAGCCCCAGCAACAGGAAGATCGGTGCGCATTCAAGCTTGCGCAGCAGCGGCGAAGGGCGCTCCTCGGGCGTCCAGAAACGCTGGATGCCCATGCGCGCGAATGCCATCAACGAGGCCAGCCCGGACAGGATCAGCAGCGTCAGCAGCGCCCAGGCTGCGTTGGAGATCGGCGCTTCACCGCCAAGCCCCAGTGGATTGAGCAGCGCACCGATCAGGTTGAGCTTGCCGATGAACCCGGACAGCGGCGGCATGCCGATGATCAGCAGCGCGCAGGCAATGAAACTCAAGCCGAGAAACGCCATGGTCCACGGAATGACCTGACCGACCACGGCTTTCTGCTCGTCGTCGAGGTTGATGCCCTTGGGCGGTTGCAGCGATTCCTGCGGACGCGGCAGTAACTCGCTTTCATCCTCCAGCGGGATTTCGTTGGCCGAACGCGAACGCTCGATCAACTCGGCCAGCAGGAACAGCGCACTCAGTGCCAGGGTCGAGCTGACCAGATAGAACAGCGCCGCGCCGATCAGGTTTGGCTGGGCGAAACCCACCGCCGACAGCAGAATCCCGGCCGACACCAGAATGCTCAGGCTGGCCATCCGCTCCAGGCGTTGCGCGGCGAGAATCGCCAGCGCCGCGCAGGCGATAGTCGCCATGCCGCCGTAGATCAGCCAGTCGCCACCGAAGAAGGCCGAGGCCCCGGCCTGACTGGAAAACAGCAGCGTCCACAGGCGCAGCAGGGTGTAGACGCCGACCTTGGTCATGATCGCGAACATCGCCGCCACCGGCGCGCTGGCCGAGGAGTAGGCCGGCACCAGCCAGAAGTTCAGCGGCCACATGCCGGCCTTCGCCAGAAACGCCACCGCAAGAATCCCCGCGCCAGCATGCAGCAAGCCACGGTCGGCTTCCGGCACCAGCGGAATCTTCAGCGCCAGATCGGCCATGTTCAGGGTGCCGGTGACGCCATAGATCAGCGCCGCGCCAATCAGGAACAGCGACGAGGCCAGCAGGTTGATCGAGATGTAATGTAGGCCCGACGACACCCGCGCCCGCCCCGAACCGTGCAGCAACAGGCCATAAGAGGCCGCGAGCAGCACTTCGAAGAACACGAACAGGTTGAACAGGTCGGCGGTGAGGAAGGCGCCATACAGGCCCATCAGCTGAATCTGGAACAGCGCGTGGAAGCTCGATCCCGCGCCATCCCAGCGCGCCATGGCGAACAGCAGGGCGCTGACGCCGATGATCCCGGTCAGCACCAGCATTAATGCCGAGAGGCGATCAACCACCAGCACGATGCCGAACGGCGCCTGCCAGTTGCCGGGCAGATACACGCCGATGGAACCGGGCACGCCGGTGGTTTGCGTACACTGCAGCAGCATCACCGAAATGAACAGGCCGACGAGGCTGGAGAACAGGTTGATTTTCGCCTTCAGCGGCCGATGCTTCTCGCCGAGCATCAACATGATGGCGGCGGTCAGCAGCGGCAGCAGGATCGGTGCGGCGATCAGGTGAGTCATCGCCATCATTCCTTGGGCTCCCGGCCGTCGACGTGGTCGGTGCCGGTCAGGCCCCGCGACGCCAGCAGCACTACCAGGAACAGCGCGGTCATGGCGAAGCTGATGACGATGGCGGTCAGCACCAGTGCCTGCGGCAGCGGATCGGTGTAGTGCAGCAAATCCTGTGTCACGCCGTCCTTGATCACCGGTTCTTTACCGATGAACAGGCTGCCCATGCTGAAGATGAACAGGTTGACCGCGTAGGACAGCAGGCACAGGCCCATGACCACCTGAAATGTCCGTGGCCGCAGCACCAGCCAGACCCCGGAGGCGGCGAGCACGCCGATGGCGATTGCGATGACTTCTTCCATCAGACGGCTCCTTTGCTGGCGACGGACTTGGGCAGCGACGCGGTTTTGTGACCACGCACCGATTGGTGGGCGAGGGCGGTGAGGATCAGCAGCGTCGAGCCCACGACCACGGCGTACACGCCGATATCGAAGAACAGCGCGCTGGCGATATGGATCTCGCCCAGCAGCGGCAAGGCGAAATGCCAGGTGTGGGTGGTCAGGAACGGATAACCGACCGCCATCGCGCCGAGACCGGTGGCGGTGGCGAACAGCAGGCCAGTGCCCATCCAGCGCAGCGGTCGCAGGCTCATTTGCGCTTCGACCCACTGCGTCCCGGCGACCATGTATTGCAGGATGAACGCCACCGACATCACCAGTCCGGCGACGAAACCACCGCCCGGCTGGTTGTGACCGCGCATGAACAGGTAGCACGACACCACCAGCGCAATCGGCAGCAACAGGCGCACCAGCACCGCCGGCACCATCATGAAGCCGAGCGCGGTGTCGCTGGCGCTGCGCGGGTTGACCAGATCGGTGACCACGTCCGGCGCGAGCAGGCGTTGCTGGGCCGGCAGTTGCAGGCTTTCTTTCGGCGGGCGGAAGCGGCGCAGCAGGGCGAACACGGTGAGCGCCACGGCCACCAGCACGGTGATTTCACCGAGGGTGTCGAAGCCGCGGAAGTCCACCAGCATCACGTTGACCACGTTGCTGCCACCGCCCTCGGGCATGGCCCGGCTGAGGTAGAACGAGGAAATGTCGTTGGGCGTCTGCCGGGTCAGCATCGCGTAGGACAACAGCGCCATGCCGGCGCCGACGGCAATCGACAGCAGCAAGTCGCGCAAGCGCCGCACGCGGGCCTTGCGCAGGCTCGAAGGCAGTGGCGAGACTTCTTCAATCCGCCGGGGCAGCCAGCGCAGGCCGAGCAGGATCAGCACCGTGGTCACCACTTCCACCGCCAGTTGCGTCAGGGCCAGATCCGGCGCCGAAAACCAGACGAAGGTCACGCAGGTCATCAACCCGCAGACGCTGACCATGGTCAGGGCGGCGAGACGGTGATACTTGGCCTGCCATGCGGCGCCGAGGGCGCAAGCGATTGCCAGCAGCCACAGGGTGACGAACACGATCGAACCCGGAATCTTCGGCCGGTCGCCCCAGCTCAGGCTGCTGTGCAACATCGGGATCAGGCCGGCGAGCACCGCCGCCAGGACCATCAGGAACAGTTGCATTTGCAGGCGGCGGGTGCCGAGTCGGCGTTCTACCCGACGGGCCATGCGCATCATCAGCACCAGACTGCGCTCGAACAGGCGCTTGCCGTTGAAGCGACCCACCAGCGGCGGGTATTTGAAGCGGCCCCGCTTGAGCTGGTTGCGCAGCAGCAGATAGACCACGATGCCGCCGGACATGGCGATCAGGCTCATGATCATCGGCGCGTTCAGACCGTGCCAGATCGCCAGGCTGTATTCCGGCAGCGTGCCGCCCACCACCGGCAGCGCGGCGGCTGCGAGCAACGGGCCGACCACTTGCGCCGGGAAGATCCCGACGACCAGACAGGTGAACACCAGCAGCTCGACCGGCGCACGCATCCAGCGCGGCGGTTCGTGCGGGGTGTGTGGCAGATCGGTAGCGGTCGGGCCGAAGAACACGTCGACGGTAAAACGCAGCGAGTAGGCGACGCTGAAGGTACCGGCAATGGTCGCGACAATCGGCAACGCTGCTTCGACCCACGCGGTGGCGTTGATGAACACGGTTTCGGCGAAGAACATTTCTTTCGACAGGAAGCCGTTGAGCAACGGCACGCCAGCCATCGACGCACTGGCGACCATGGCCAAGGTCGCGGTGAACGGAATCAGTTTGATCAGACCGCTGAGTTTGCGAATGTCACGGGTGCCGCTTTCGTGGTCGATGATCCCGGCGGCCATGAACAGCGAAGCCTTGAAGGTCGCGTGGTTGAGAATGTGGAACACCGCAGCGACCGCTGCCAGCGGGCTGTTCAGGCCGAGCAGCAGGGTGATCAGGCCCAGATGGCTGATGGTCGAGTAGGCCAGCAGTCCCTTGAGGTCGTTCTGGAACATCGCGCAGTAGGCGCCGAGCAACAACGTACACGCACCGGCGCCGCTGACGATGTAGAACCATTCTTCACTGCCGGACAATGACGGCCACAGACGCGCAAGTAGAAACACTCCAGCCTTGACCATGGTCGCCGAGTGCAGATAAGCCGAAACCGGGGTGGGCGCCGCCATCGCGTGCGGCAGCCAGAAGTGGAAAGGGAACTGGGCGCTTTTGCTGAGGGCGCCGATGAGGATGAGGGGAAGCAGAATAGGGTAGAGGGCATGTGCGCGAATCAGATCGCCGGCGGCCAGGACCTTGTCCAGGTCATAGCTGCCGACGACATGGCCGAGGATCATGACCCCCGCCAGCAGGCACAATCCTCCCGCACCGGTGACCATCAGCGCCATGTAGGCGCCACGCCGGGCATCGGAGCGGTGGTGCCAGTAGCCGATCAACAGGAACGAGAAGAGGCTGGTCAGCTCCCAGAAGAACACGATCTGGATCAGGTTGCCGGAGATCACAAGCCCGAGCATGGCGCCCATGAACGCCAGGAAAAAGGCGAAGAAGCGCGGCACCGGGTCGTCCGGCGACATGTAATAACGCGCATATAAAGAGACCAGAGCGCCGATGCCCAGCACCAGCAACGAGAACAACCAGGCGAAGCCGTCCATGCGCAGGACGAAATTCAAACCGAGGCTGGGCAGCCACATGAACTCTTCGCGAATCACCCCGCCGTGGGCGATTTGCGGATACAACAGCGCGACCTGCACGGTGCCGATCAGAGCGACCAGACCTGCCAACAGGGATTCGGTATTACGCGCGTTGTGTGGCAGCACCGCTGCCAGACAGCTGCCAATGAATGGCAGAAGCAGTAGAACTATCAGGGACATAGGCTTCTAATCTGCGGAAGTTTGTGAAGCATCATACGTGCCAGCTCCCTGATTACCAAACGCCAGGATGTCTCAGAATCCTACAAAGTAGTCTGAAAAATTTGGTTTGGCATTGTTTCAGGGGGAGGGATGTTGTGACGGATGGCCCTTTCGCGAGCAAGCCCGCTCCCACATTTGAAATACATTCCAATGTGGGAGCGGGCTTGCTCGCGAAGGCGATGGGTCAGGCACTAAAGATATTGCGGATTAACCTTGGGTCTCCCGCTCCAGCTCCGCGTCTTCTTCGACAACCTTACCCTTGGTCTTCAATTCACTGACAATTACCGCCGCGACAATCAACCCTGCACCCACCAAGGCAATTGCCGGCAGACGCTCCCCGGCGATCCGCCCGACGATCCCGGCCCACACCGGTTCACCGGCGTAGATCAATGTTGCCCGGGTCGGCGAAACGCTTTTCTGCGCCCAGTTCATCGCCACCTGAATCGCCGCACTCGCCGCGCCGAGACCCAGTGCGGTCACCAGCAAGGTCCAGGAAAAATCCGGAAGTGCTTCCCCAGTCGGCACCACCAGCAGGAACGACAGCACCGAGGTGGCCGCCAGTTGCACCACGGTCACCCGGCGCACATCGACTTGACCGGCATAGGTGCTGATCAGAATGATCTCGGCGGCAATCGCGATGGCACTGATCAGGGTGGCAATTTCGCCGGGGCTGAAATTCAACGACGCCCCGGACGGCCCGGACAGCAGCATCAGACCGGTAAACGCCAGCATGATGCCGATGCTCGGCATCAACCCTGGTCGACGGCCCAGTACCAGCCATTGCAGCAACGGCACGAAGGGCACGTACAGCGCGGTGATGAATGCCGACTGACTGCTCGGGATCGTTTGCAGACCAACCGTCTGCAAGCCGTAACCGAGCATGATCGCCACGCCGATGAACGATCCGGCCTTGAGCTCGAACAGGGTCAGTTCACGCAAGTGGCGCCAAGAGAACAGCGCAACAATGGCGGCCGCAGCGGCAAAGCGCAGGCCGACAAAGAACATCGGCCCACTGACGGTCATGGCGTGTTGCACCAGCAGGAACGTACCGCCCCAGACCATGGTGATCAGCACCAGCACGCACTCGGCCTTGCTGAAACGGGAGAAGCGAAGAGGCGTGGGGGAGCTGTTCACTGACGTCATGTCCTTGCGCACTATAAAAGGCAGGACGCACAATGCGCCCAACGTTGCGCAGTATACTGCCCAACCCCACCGAGTGAGCAATATAGTGCACAAAGATTCCAGCCAACGGGCGTCCGTCCTGCAACACGTCAGTCACAACGTTCGGCGCCTGCGCCACGCTGCCGACATGAGCCAGACCGCGCTGGCGGAAAAGTCCGGCGTCAGTCGGCGCATGCTGGTGGCGATCGAGGCCGGGGAAAAGAATGTCAGCCTGACCACCCTCGATCGCGTTGCCGAAGCGCTCGACGTGGCCTTCAGCGACCTGATCCAGGCCCCCGACGCACGCGATACCAGCCGCATCAACGAGGTGGCGTGGGCCGGGGTGATTCCCGGGAGCAAAGCGGTACTGCTATCCAAGGCCACCGCCACCCGTGAAGTCGAGCAGTGGGAATGGTGCCTGCAACCGGGCGAGGTCTATCCGTCGCAACCGGATGCCGATGGCTGGAGCGAGCAGATTTATGTGTTCGAAGGTTGCCTGACGCTAACGGTGGGTGATGTGACCAATACCATTGCGAGCGGCGAGTTTTTCATGTTTGCCAGCAACCAGCCCCATGGCTATCGCAATGACGGGCCGGTGGCGGTGCGCTTTGTGCGCAATGTGGTGATTTGAATGAGTCAGAACGCAGACATCCTGATCATCGGCGGTGGCCTCAGCGGCACGATGCTGGCCGTGCAACTGCTGCGACTGCCCGGCCAGCGTCGGATCCTGATCATCGAACCGCGCGCCGAACTCGGTCGCGGTGAAGCTTACAGCGCCGTCGAACTGGGCCACACGCTCAACGGCAATGCGGCGCGCATGAGTGTCGACCCCGATAACCCCGATGATCTGACTCAATGGCTGACCGCGCACATCGCTGCCGGTGGCTGGCCGGAATCTGCCGAGCAGAATGTGCCAATCAGTGAGCTGTTCCCTCCACGCGGGCTGTTTGGCGTGTATGTGCAGCAGCGTCAGGCCGAGGCGCGCGTCGTTGGTGCGCAGCATGGTTCGACCGTCGAGCACGTTCGCGCTGAAGTCGTCGATCTGCAAACTGATGCGGATTCGGTGCAAATGAGCTTGAGCAATGGGCAGACTCTGCGCGGCGCCTATGCCGTGCTCGCTACGGGCATGTTCCCCGCCGCGCGCACGCCGCAGAAAGAGTCCAGCGGCCTGAACGCCGCAGCGCTTGATCCGTGGGATGTCGCCGCCATGCGTCAGCTCGATCCGCAGTCGACTGTGCTGATCATCGGCTCCGGCCTGACCATGGTCGATGCCGTGGTTTCACTGGAGCAGGCCGGTCATCGCGGGCCGATCGAAGTGTTTTCCCGTCACGGTTTGCTGCCCCATGTGCGTCGACAACCGCCGGTGTGGGTGGATTTTCTTGCCGAAGATCAGAGCATTCGCACACCTCGACAGTTGTTGCGCGAGCTGCGCAGGCATTGCCGCGAGGCGATCGCTCAGGGCATCGATTGGCAGGCGCCGCTGGACACGGTGCGGGCCCATATCGGACGGCTGTGGAGTCAGGCGACTGACGTGCAGCGTCGACAATTCGTACGCCATGTGCGGCCGTGGTGGGAGAGTCATCATCACCGGTCGCCGCCGCTGAGTGCAGCATTGGTTGAGCGCTTGCACAACGAAGGACGGTTGCGGATTCAGGCGGCGTCGTTCAAAGGGCTTGAGCCGATGACGGGCGAGGGTGTGAGCATTCGAATTCGGCGTCGCGGCGAGGCGCAAACCTGTGTGGTGCAAGGTGCAGCGCTGATCAATTCCAGCGGCATCGAGTACGACTGGCGCCGCGTCGCGCGCCCGCTGCCGCAGCAGTTGCTGGCGCGTGGGCTGGTGCGGCCGGGGCCGTTGGCGTTGGGGATTGCAGCGGCGGTGGACGGTGCGGTGCTGGATGCTGAAGGGCAGGCCGGCAGCCGATTGTTCGCGATGGGGCCACCGTTGCGCGGGATGTGGTGGGAGAGCACGGCGGTGACGGATGTGGCATTGCAGGCGAAGGCGCTGGCGGCGCGGCTGGTGGAATGAAAGCAGACCGGCTTGCACAGACCCCTGTAGGAGTGAGCCTGCTCGCGATAGCGGTGGGTCTTTCACCTCATTGCTGAAGGGGCTGACGCTATCGCGAGCAGGCTCACTCCTACAGTTGAACGGGGCAGCTCAGTCATCTCGGAAGTGCATTCATCAGCCAGCGCTGGCGAATCTGCTCCAGGCGCCCGTCGGCGCGCAAGGTTTCCAGCGCCTGTTGCCAGCGTTTGACCTGACCCGGATCGGTCTGCAGCGAAAAGGCGATGTAGGTGTCCTGTTTCATCAGCGGAATCTGATACTGCAAGCGTCCCGGTTCCATGCCTTGGGTGCGGGCCAGCGCGGCGGTGGAGAGTGTGTCGGAGACCACGAAATCGGTTCGGCTCAGGCTGAACAGTCGCATCATCTGTTCCGGGGTTTCGACGCCGTCGAGGTTCTTCAGGTTCTGCTGTTGCAGGTAGCTGTAGATCAGCCATTTGCGCGGCACGCTGATACGACCGGCCTGATCCGCCTGCTGCAGGGTTTTTACCGGCGGCTGGTTGTTGGCATGGGCATACAGCGCGGTTTCGACTTCAATCAGCGGCCCGACCCATTGATAGCGGTCATCGCGCTCGTCGGTACGCAGGACGGTGAAGACGCCGGTGTTGGGTGTTTCGCTGGCGGTGCGCAGGGCGCGCAGCAACGGCACTTGTTGCAGATCGATCCGGTCGCCGGTCTGTTCGGCCAGCGCGCGCACCACATCCACGCCGTAACCCACCATTTGATCGCCTTGCTGGAAATGCAGGGGCGGGTGGTTGTCGGTGAGCAGTTGCAGATCGGCCGCATCGGCCGCCAGGGCCAGGAGTGACAGCAGACACGCGGCAATCCGTTTCATGAATCGTCCCTGAAAAATTGAGCGCGAAGCTTAGTACGGGCCGGGGATGGCTGTCGTGCGGAATGTACGGGGCTTTTGTGTCAGAAACCAAGGCGGATTGGCAGAGCCAGGCGCAGACAACACCGTTGCTGGC
The DNA here is from genome assembly GCF_023100615.1 of Pseudomonas sp. MWU12-3103b. Taxonomy (NCBI): domain Bacteria; kingdom Pseudomonadati; phylum Pseudomonadota; class Gammaproteobacteria; order Pseudomonadales; family Pseudomonadaceae; genus Pseudomonas; species Pseudomonas sp. MWU12-3103b. Next base: position 154 of record NZ_JALMEY010000015.1, on the reverse strand, counting down.
GATAGTGGTGGATCAGTCAACATTGAAGTGACGGAGCTGACCTGTTCGCGAGCAAGCTCGCTCCCACATGGGTTTGTGGTGTGCCTGGCATTTGTGGCTGACACAGAACCTGTGGGAGCGAGCTTGCTCGCGAAAGCGCAGTGTCAGTCAGCAT